>JANXSE010000012.1 GCA_025356695.1 Betaproteobacteria bacterium | reverse complement strand
CGGCGTGGTGTCGCAAAGCGGCGGCGCGGGGCAGGTCAACGTGATGTGGCGCTCACAGGAAGCCGGCGTCGGTGTCAGCTATCAAGTGAGCTGTGGCAATTCGTCGGACCTCAACATCGTCGACTTCATCGAGTTCATGCTTGATGATGCCTCGACCGACGTCATCATGGCGCTGGTCGAACATATTCCCGATGGCCGGCGCTTCATGGCCACCGCGCGGCGCGCGGCTTCAATTGGCAAGCCGATCGTGATGGTCAAACTCGGCCGCACCGAAGCCGGCGGCCACGCCGCCGCCTCGCACACCGGCGCGATGGCCGGTTCGGATGACGTGACCGATGCTGCGCTCAAACAATGCGGCGTCATTCGCGTCGACGATTGCAACGAACTGTATGAAATGGCGATGCTGTTGCGCGCCAAGCGCATACCGCAGGGCCCGCGCACTGCGGCGACGACCATCTCCGGCGGTAACGGTGTGCTACTGGTCGATCACGGCGCAGCGAACGGTTTGAGCTGGCCCGAATACAGCGCAGCCACGCGTGCCGAGCTGGCAAGTTTTTTGCCAAAGATGGCGACCACGGCGAACCCGACCGACGTCAGCAATGCGCTCATCGGCAAAGCCGATTTGTTTCGCCGCTGCGTCGAGACCATCGCTGCCGATGAAAACATCGACATGGTGATTCCGACCTACACGATGACGCCGCGTGCCGATCTCGAAGCCGCCGTCGAAGCGTGGAAATCGACGACCAAGCCGATGGCGATGCTGTGGATCGGCAAGTGCAACGATCAGCCGGAGTTTACGCAGCTGACGGTGGCGGTGACCGGCATGCCGGTGTTCCGCAACACGCTGTCCTGTGTGAAAGCGGTACAGGCGGCGATCAACTATGGAAAATTCAGTGCCGCCAATGCGAAACGTGCGGAACCGGCGAGGCCGGCGGGCATCGATGTTGAAGCAGCGCGTACCCTGGTTAAAAGGACCGGCGGCACGCTGACCGAGCGCGCGAGCAAGGAAGTGCTCGCCGCCTACGGTTTCCCGGTCACGCGCGAAACGCTGGCGAAAACCGCCGCCGACGCGGTACGCATTGCCACCGAGATCGGCGGCGAAGTTGCACTCAAGATCGAGTCGGCGGACATTCCGCACAAAACCGAGGCCGGCGCGATTCGCCTGCACGTTAAGGGCAATGCCGCGGTGCGCGAGGCGTTCAAGGCGGTGATGGCGGCGGCAAAACAATACAAGCCGGACGCGAAACTCGACGGCGTGCTGGTGCAGGAAATGGCGCCGGCCGGACTTGAAATCATGCTGGGTCTGGTCTCCGATCCGGTGTTCGGTCCGGTGGTGGTGGCGGGCCTCGGCGGCATCCATGTCGAAGTGCTGCGCGATCTCGCCTATCGTGTGGCACCGATCGATCACACCGAAGCGCGCGCCATGCTCGATGAACTGCGCGGCCGCAAACTGCTCGACGGCGTGCGTGGTGCCGCGGCGCGCGACATTGACGCACTGTGTGACCTGATCGTGCGCCTGTCGTGGCTGGGGGTAGATCTGTCGAACGAGGTCGCCGAACTCGACGTCAACCCGCTGATTCTGCGCGAACAGGGGACGGGTGCGAAGGTGGTGGATGCGCTCGTCATTGGACGCAGAAGCTGAGGCTGCGCGATGGCTGAATCTACGATTGGTTTGAGCCGCGAGCGCCGCGAAGGCGTGTTGTGGCTGGCGTTCGACCGGCCGCGTGCCGGCAATGCGGTGAATGCCGATGTTGCGCAGGCACTGGCCGATGGATTGGCGCAGGCGGCCGGGGATGCGGCGACTGAAGCGGTGGTGCTGACCGGCGCAGGTGAAAAGATTTTTTCCGCGGGCATCGATGTCAAGAATCCCGACAATCTCGCGCATGAAGCGCTGGCGGCCAGCCGCCGCGGCGCGGTCGAACATTGCCTTGAAGCCATCCTCGCGTTCGACAAGCCGCTGCTGGCAGCGGTCAACGGTTATGCGATTGGTCTTGGTTTTATGTTGGCCTTGCTGACCGACCGTGTGATCGCAGCTGACAACGCCGTCTTCTCGCTACCCGAGATCGATATCAATATTCCGACTTTTCTCGGCATTTCGATCGTCGCGCGAGCCGGCGGTGCCGCACTGGCGAGCGATCTCGTTCTGAGCGGGCGGCGCATGAATGCGGCCGAAGCGCGCGAACGCGGGCTAATTGCGCAGATGGTGCCGGCGGCCGAACTGGCGTCGACGGTGCAAAAGGTGGCGAAGGATCTTGCGGCGAAACCAAAGGCCGCGTTCGTGCTGGATAAACAATGGCTGAAGCGCGGCCTGCGTGAGGAATTCGCGGCGGCGAACGAGCGGTCGGCAGAGGTGCAACAGATTCTGGCGAAGGGAAAATAAGTTTAAATGAGCAATGAGATAGGGGGCGCACTGCGCACCGTTCAACGGTGTATCCGCGTGCGCTATGCGCACCCTACGGTTCGGCGCTTCGCTTGCGGGATGATCCGGAATTTTTGAAAAATCGGTAAACGGCGATAGGAAGAGACCATGGAAACACTGGCAATGGATGTGGAACTCAGCGACGAACTGCGCGCGATGCGCGAAGCGGTGCGTAAATTTGTCTCGAAAGAACTCGAGCCGTGGGCGCGCGAGATCGACAAAAGCGGCGAAATTCCGCAGGGCTGTATCGACGTCATGCAGAAAAACGGTTACTGCGGCATGCGCCTGCCGACCGAATACGGCGGCGGCGGCCTGAGTCTCTTTCAATATTGCATCGCACTGGAGGAGTTCAGCCGCCTGCACCGCGCCTTCACCATCGCCGCCAACTATTCAAGCGGCATGACGCCGATGGCGATCACGCGCCACGGCACGCCGCAACAAAAAGAAAAATTCCTGCGCGGTTTTGCCGCCGGCAAACTGAAATCCGGTTTTGCGCTGACCGAACCCGAGGGCGGTTCCGACGCGGCCGGCATGCGCACGCACGCCGAGAAGCGCGGCGACAAGTGGATATTGAACGGCCGCAAGCATTACATCAGCGGCGGGCACGTTGCCGACGTCATCATGGTGATGGCGGTGACCGATCCGGTGAAACGCGCGCGTGGCGGTATTACCGCGTTTCTGGTCGAGAAGGGCATGCCCGGCTTTGAAGTCACGCGCGTTGATACAACGATCGCGACTGACGCGATCAAACTCGCCGAACTCACGTTCGAAGATTGCGAATTGCCGGAATCGGCGGTGGTCGGTGAAGTCGGTGCCGGATTCAAGGTGGCGATGAAGTCATTGAACGACGGCCGCCTGTCGGTGTCGTGTTCCTGCGTCGGCGCGGCGGAAAGCCTGCTCGACATGGCGACCGAACACGTCAAGGTGCGCAAGACCTTCGGCAAACTGCTGGCCGAGCGCCAGGCGATTCAATGGATGCTGGTCGAATCGGCCACCGATATCGCCGCCGGTCGCGCGCTCGCCTACGACGTGCTGCGCCGCCTCGAGGCGGGCAAGAACGTCGGCTCGGCCGGCAGCATGTGCAAGCTGTTCTGTTCCGAAATGGTCGGCCGCGTCGCCGATCGCGCGGTGCAGATCCACGGTGGCATGGGGGTGATCCGCGGTTTTCCGGTCGAGCGTTTCTATCGCGACGTGCGCCATTATCGTGTCGGCGAGGGCGCCTCGGAAATCCAGAAGATTGTCATCGCGCGCGATCTGCTGCGCGGCGTGGATATTGGTGACTGAGTGGCGATTGAATGGCAACTTAGCAAGGAATGAATAAACGATGAGTAAAACCCAGGCAGCCATCGTCGGCATCGGCGAATCGCGTGTCGGTAGTGTGCCCGACCGTTCGGCGCTGCAATTGCAGGCGGATGCGGCGCAGGCCGCACTCGCCGACGCCGGGCTGAAAATGTCCGACATCGACGGCTTGTTGACGACACCGGTACGCGTCGAACACTGGAACATGCCCTGCGGCGTCGTTGCGCATCATCTCGGCGTCAAGGCGAAATTTCTCTCCACCGTCGATCTCGCCGGCGCCTCCGGCTGCGGCATGATCCATCAGGCGGCGATGGCGATTACCTCGGGCCAGTGCTCGACTGTGTTGTGCGTCGCCGGGCAGAACCTGCTCTCGCACGGCTCGCGCGCGAAGGCGGTGAAGAGCATGGCCGAAGGCGGCAGCGCGCATCCGCAGTTCGAAGTGCCGTACGGTCCGCTGGTGCCTTCCTTATATGCACTGGTGGCACAGCGGCACATGCACGAATACGGCACGACATCGGAACAACTCGCCGAAGTGGCGGTGACCATCCGCAAACACGCGAGCCTCAATCCGAATGCGCACAAGCGCGAGTTGATCACGGTCGACGACGTGCTGAAGTCGCGCATGATCACCTCACCCTTGCATATCTTCGACTGCGCGATCGTTTCCGACGGCGCCGCGGCGTGCATCGTCACCAGTGCCGAACGCGCACGCGATCTGGCGAAGAAGCCGGTACATCTGCTGGGGCAGGGTTATGGATTGCGCCACAGTCACATCGGCGACACCGAGCTGACCACCACCGGCGCGGTGGATTCGGGTCGCGATGCTTTTCGTACCGCGGGACTGACGCCGGCCGATGTCGATGTCGCGCAGATTTACGATTGCTTCACCATCACCGTGATCGTCGAACTCGAAGACCTCGGCTTCTGCAAGAAGGGCGAGGGCGGCGCCTTCGTGCAGAACGGCCGCATCGGCCTCGGCGGCGAGTTGCCGATCACCACGCACGGCGGCCTGCTTTCGGGCGGGCATCCGGGATTGGGCGGCGGTTTCTTTCACGTCGTCGAAGCGGTGCGTCAGGTGCGCGGCGAAGCCGGTGCGCGCCAGGTCAAGGACGCCGAGGTTGCGCTGGTGCACGGCAACGGCGGCGTCATCAGCATACATTGCACGCTGTTGCTTGGGATCTAGGAGTTGCCATGAGCGAAATCATTGAACGCCCGCTGCCAACGCCCGATGCGGCCACCGGCCCGTACTGGGCGGCTGCGCAGGAGGGCCGCCTCGTCATGCCGCGCTGCAACGACTGCGGCAAATATCATTTTTATCCGCATCCGCTGTGCCCGCATTGCAATTCGGCGAAGCTCGAGTGGGTTGAGGTCAGCGGCCGCGGTAAACTGTATTCCTATACAGTGGTGCACCGAGCGCCGAGCAAGGCCTTCGCCGACGAAGTGCCCTATGTGGTGGCGGTGGTCGAACTCGCCGAAGGTCCGCGCCTGATGAGCAATCTCAAGGGCTGCGCGCCGGAGCAGGCAAAAATCGGCATGCCGCTGCGAGTGGCATTCCGCAAGCTGTCGGAGTCGGTTACACTGCCTGTCTTCGAGCCGCAATAAATCAGCGCGGCTGCCGCGCCATAACAAATACGGCGGGCAGCCTAAAACAACAGCTGGCGGCACGCGGTGGGTTCATTCTGAGGAGAAAGCACATGTTGAGCACGTTCAAGGCGATGATGAATCGCCGTAGCGGATTTGCGGCCGTTGTCGCGGCCTGTGTCGGTTTCAGCGTAAGCGGTGCAGCGCCGGCCGCCGAAGACGGCGCGATTGTCGTTCCGGCGTCGCGCAAGGTCGAATCCAAAAATATGCGGCTGGTCGGTTACAACGATCTGCAGGCGCGCAGCGCCTATCAGCCGCTGATCGTCAAGCAGGGCGACAAGTTCATTGCCTACATCGGCCATCACGGCGGCAAGCATGTCAACCCGCTCACCGGCAAGACCGAAGACAACGGCACCTCGATTATCGACGTCACCGATCCGAAGAAACCAAAATACCTGCACCACATCGTCGGCGAGCCCGGCGAGGGCGAGTCGGGCGGCGCGCAGATGGTGCGCATCTGCGACGGCAAGACCCTGCCGAAGGGCGACCCGAACAAAACTTATTTGCTGCGCACCTACGGCACTTCGGGTCACGAGATCTGGGACGTTTCCAATCCGTCGAATCCGAGTTTGCTGACCACGCTGGTCAAAGGCCACAAGGACACCCACAAGAACTCCTGGGAATGCGACACCGGCATTGCCTATCTGGTGACTGACGGCCGCGTCGACGGTTTCCGCAGCAGCCGCATCACCAAGATTTACGATCTGTCCGATCCGGCCAACCCGAAATTCATCCGCAATTTCTCGCTGATCGGTCAGGAACCGGGCGCCAAGGGCCCGGTGCCCGAAGGCCTGCACGGCGCCATCATCGTCGGCAACCGCGTTTATTTCGGTTACGGCACCTTGCTCGGCGGCGTGATTCAGATCGTCGATCGCGAAAAACTGCTGAAAGGCGATCCGAATTCGAAAGACCCGTTTGCGCCGACGCCGGAGAATCTGCTCTATCCGCAGGTCGGCCGCGCCGACATGCAGCCGACGGTGGGCGCGCATACCACGCTGCCCATCCTCGGCATGGAAGTCGATGCTTTCAGCGATTTCAAGCCGCAATCGGAAGGCTTTCGCACCGGCCGCCCGAAAACGCGCGACATGATGCTGGTGGTGAATGAATCGACGCAGAACGAATGCCACGAGGACTATCACATGGCCTTCATGGTCGACATGACCGATGAAAAGCGTCCGTTCGGTGTCTCGAGCTATCACATGGATGAAAAAGCCGGCAAGTTCTGCGAGCGCGGCGGCCGTTTCGGCGCGCACTCGTCGCACGAGAACATGACGCCGATCTATCACAAACGTCTTGCCTTCATCACCTGGTTCGCGGGCGGCCTGCGCGTGATCGACTATCGTGACCCGTATGCGCTGAAGGAAGCTGCGTACTATATTCCGGCGATCAACAAGAACACCCAGAAGCGTTGCGTCAAGGTCGACGGCGTGCAGCGTTGCAAGATCGCCATCCAGTCGAACAATCCGGAAGTCGATGACCGCGGTTACATTTATATCGTCGATCGCGCCGGCACCGGCATGCACATCCTCGAACTGACGGGCGACGCGCGCAAGATCGCGAATTTCCCGAAGTAAGCCAGTCATGAATCCGGTGGGCGTGCTTGCGCCTACCGGATTTTTTTCGTCTGCAGCAATCGTAGAGGAAGCGCGCCATGAACAACCGCCGGAATACGAATCTGTCCGCAGCGTTGGTGATAATGATCGCTGCCGTCGCCGGCACGCCTGAGCTGTTTGCGCAAAACTATCCGTCGAAACCGGTCAGGCTGATTTCCCCGTATCCGCCAGCCGGCGTCAACGATCTGCTGGCGCGCATCATCGCGCCGCGACTGGGCGAATATCTCGGCCAGCCGGTGGTGGTGGACAACCGCGCCGGCGCCACCGGCAACATCGGCGCCGAGATCGTCGCGCGTTCACCGGCCGACGGCCACACGCTGCTGATGGGGCAGGCGGGCAACCTCACCATCAACGTCAGCCTGATGGCGAAAATGCCCTTCGACCCGGTGCGTGATTTCGCGCCGATCACGCTGGTGGCGGCGACACCCAACGTGCTGGTCGTGCATCCGTCGCTGCCGGTGAAAAGCGTCAAAGATCTCGTCGCGCTGGCGAAAGCCAAACCCGGCATGATCAACTATGCGACCTCGGGCATCGGCAGCCCCGGCCATCTCGCCGCGGAACTGCTCAACAAATCCGCCGGCATCCAGATGATCCACATTCCGTACAAGGGCGCAGCGCCGGCGCTCGCCGATGTCATCGCCGGTAACGCGCATCTGTATTTCACGTCACCCGCGTCCGCGATGCCCTTCATGCCGTCGGGCCGCCTGCGCATGGTCGCGGTGGCGAGCCTCAAGCGCTCGGCGCTGCTGCCGGATCTGCCGACAGTAGCGGAGTCCGGTTATCCGGACTTTGATGTCTCGTCATGGTGGGGCGTGGTCGCGCCGGCAGCGACGCCGCGCGAAGTCATCATGCGGCTCAATGCAGAAATACACCGCGTGATCGCATTGCCGGAAACGCGCACGAAAATAAACGATCTCGGCGCCGAAATCGTCACCGACACGCCCGAGCAGTTCGCCGCCTACATCAAAGCGGAAACCGTGAAGTGGGCGAAGTTGATCCGGGATATCGGGGTGAAGCCGGAGTGATGAAGTTGGGCTTGCTTCGTTAGCCCAACTTACGCGCTAAGGCATATGTTAGCGTGGCTCACTCCAACCCTGAAGTCGTCCATCGCGACTTCCAAATTGTGCGCTACCTCCCTCGGGGTAGTCCCACAGAGTGAAAGCCACATTAACGTCGACTTTGTTTGGCTCTCCTAGGATAGAACGTACATCATTCTCCGTCATCCCGCGCTTTAGGGAGCGCCAATTCTCTCTTTGCCGCCAACCGTCCGGCTGGCTAGATACTGGCTTAGGGGCGCTTATGCGTGTAGCGGGTTGCGCATTTTGTTTTTCAAGCTGCTCTACGCGACGTTCAAGCTCGCGAACACGATCGTCGAGGGATTGTGCTGACGCCACGGCGCAAATCAGAGTTCCCAAAACGATGCCTGCTATACGCTTGATCATTCTGACTCCTTGTTATAAGCGGCTTAAGGTGAATTGGTTGGCAAATGTTCAGATTAAATTGTTATCTACGGCGCTGTCGTTCCTGCATTAAATGGCAATTCGCCACCTGAGATATCGATTGCAAACGAAAGTATCGTATTAGCGCTTCTTCGCCACTTTCTTTTTGCTTTTGGCTGGCGCCTGCGGCGTGGCTTCCGGTACGCGCTGCGTCTGGCTCAGGCTCTTGTAGACGATCTCGACGAACTGCTCGGGCTTGAGAAAACCATTGCCCCAGGCC
>JANXSE010000002.1 GCA_025356695.1 Betaproteobacteria bacterium | reverse complement strand
AGCGCGGTGGTGGCGATGCCGCACATGCGCAGCACGCGCGAGACGATCTGGCCGAAGCGTCCGTAGCCGGCGATGATGACCGGATTGCCGGGGCCGTCGATGCTGTCGTATTCCGGTTCGGCTTTGCGCTCGAGCCAGCGGGCGAGAAGTTTTTCATGCGCGACGAAGGCGAAGGGGGCGAGCAGCATCGACAGCGTCACCGCCATCACCAGAATTTCATTGGCGCGCGCGTCGATCACGCCGAGTGCGCCCGCCGCCGAAAACAGCACGAAGGCGAATTCGCCGCCCTGCGCCAGCGACACCGCGAGCTTTTGCGCGCTGTCGTTGGGTGCGCCGATGGTGCGGCCGATGCCGAACATGATTGCAAATTTGGCGAGCATCAAACCGAGCGCCAGACCGAATACCAGTAACGGCGCGGTCAGCAGCAGGCCGAGGTTGGCGCTCATGCCCACCGCCATGAAGAAGAGACCCAGCAGCAGGCCCTTGAACGGTTCGATGTCGGCTTCGAGTTCGTGGCGGAATTCGGAGTCGGCGAGCAGCACGCCGGCGAGAAAGGCGCCGAGCGACATCGATAGGCCGATTTTCTCCATGACCAGCGAGGTGCCGACCACCAGCAGCAACGCAGCGGCGGTGAAGACTTCGCGGCTGCTGTGGCGCGCGATGAATTTGAGCGCTGGGCGCACGAGCAGGCGGCTGCCGGCGATCACCACGGCAATGGCGGCAACGCCCTTGAGTGCAGCGAGCCAGTTGGCACCGCCGTGGCTGTGTTCGCTGCCGAGCAACGGCAGCAGCGCCAGCAGCGGAATCACCGCGAGGTCCTGAAACAGCAGCACGGCGAAGGCTTCGCGGCCGTGGCGCGTGATCAACTGTCCGCGTTCGGCCAGCGATGAAATCACCAGCGCGGTTGATGACATCGCGCAGCCGAGGCCGGCGATCAGCGCGGCCTGCCACGACAGTCCGGCGGCGATGGCAACCAATCCCAGAACAATGCCGGTTGCGGCAACCTGCGCGCCACCGAGGCCGAACACCGTGCGGCGCAGCGCCCACAGCCGCGCCGGATCGAGTTCGAGGCCGATCAGAAAGAGGAGCAGGACGACGCCGAACTCGGCGAATTGCATGGTCGATTGCAATTCAGCAACGACGCCAAGCCCCCAGGGACCGATGAGCATGCCAGCGGCGAGATAACCGAGCACGGCGCCGAGTTTGAGTCGCTGGAACAGCGGCACCATCAAGACGGCGGTCAACAGAAAGACGGCGGTTTGTTCGAGTAGATGCATGATGGATCCGGGCGCGCGAATGAAGGCGCCAGCATAGCCCGAGTGCAGGCGTGCGCAAACCCTCATCGCAGGGTGGAATTGCTTGACGCCGGTGGCGCCCCGGCAGTAGCGTGCAGGGAAAATGGCGAAAAGCCAAATACACAATCGGGGGAAGCATGCGCAGTGTATGCGGTGGAATTGCGGCCGGCCTTGGCGGCATTGCGATGCTGTTCGCCAGTGTGCCGGCGTGCAACGCACAGTCGTTTCCGAACAAACCGTTGCGCATGATCGTGCCGTTTCCGGCGGCCGGCGGCGCCGACATTTTTGCGCGGCTCGTTTCGCGCAAACTGGCCGACCAGATCGGGCAGGGTGTTGTCGTCGACAACCGCGCCGGTGCGTCGGGCATCATCGGTTCCGAATTCGTCGCCAGATCGGCAGCCGACGGTTACACGCTGCTGCTCGGTACCACCGGCACGCATGCGACCAATCCGGCCGTTTACGCCAGACTTCCGTATGACCCGCTCAAGGATTTCGCGACGGTGTCGCTGGTGGCGGAGGCGCCGTTTGTGTTGCTGGTGCACCCTTCGCTGCCGGTGCGCAATGTGAAGGAACTCATCGCGTTCGCCAGAGCGCGGCCGGGCCAGCTGAACTACGGTTCGGCCGGCATCGGCAGTTCGTCGCACCTGGGTTTTGAACAATTCAACCTGATGACCGGCATCAAAACAGAACACGTGCCGTACAAAGGATTGCCGCTGGCGACCGGCGATACCATCGCCGGCAACCTGACGATGACCTGGGATTCGATTGCCGCCTCGGCCGCAATGATTCGCAGCTACCGCCTGCGCGCGCTCGGCATCGGTTCGCTGAAACGTTCGCCGCTGATGCCTGAACTGCCGACGATCGCCGAGGCTGCGCTGCCCGGTTTTGAGCTGGTTTCGTGGTACGGCATTTTCGCGCCGGCCGGAACGCCCGCAGAGGTGGTGCGCCGGCTGAACGGCGAGATCGTCAAGGCGGTGGCGTCGCCGGAGTTGCGCGACCAGTACGCATCGCTGGGCGCCACCCAGGTCAGCAATACGCCGGAAGAATTCGCGGCGATGCTCAAACGCGATATCGCAAAATGGGCGAAGGTCGCGCGCGACGTCAATCTTGAGCAGCAATAAGCACGCGTTTCGATTTTTAATCGCGGCCGATCGGCAACGGAGTACCGGATGAAACGGACGGCAGGCAGCAGCAGATTGTTCGGACGCGTGGCGATTGCTTGCGCGGCGGTCTGTGCCTGCGGCGCCCTCGCGCAGGATTTTCCCGCCAAACCGGTGCGGCTGATCGTGCCGTTTGCGCCGGGCGCGGCGCAGGACCTGACCGGGCGGCTGGTGGCGCAAAAACTCGCCGAGGCGTGGCGCCAGCAGGTGATCGTCGACAACCGCGGCGGCGCCGGTTCCAACATCGGCGCCGAACTCGCGGCGCGCGCACCCGCCGACGGTTACACGCTGCTGCTCGCCAATGAAGCGCTGGCGATCAACGCGACGCTTTATCCGAAACTGGCTTTCGATGCGCGCCGCGAATTCACGCCGGTGAGCCTGGTCGCGGTGAATCCGCGCCTCTTCGTCGGCAGTGCCGCCTACGCAGCCGACTCGATCAGAGACATCATCGCCATCGCGCGCGCGCGACCCGGCGAAATCCGCTACGGCTCGTCGGGCATCGGCACCGGCCCGCACCTCGCCGGCGCGCTGCTCGCCAGCATGGCGCGCGTCGAAATGACGCACGTGCCCTACAAAGGCGCGGCGCCCGCGTTGACCGATGTCATTGCCGGGCAGATCCAGGTCGTTGCCGCGGTGATCATGTCGGCGCTGCCGCAGGTGCAGGGCGGCAAGCTGCGCGCACTCGCGGTCACCTCATCGGTCCGCTCGTCGGCCCTGCCCAGCGTACCGACAGTGGCCGAGTCCGGCGTGCCGGGTTACGAGGCGACTGCGTGGTCGATGCTGATGGGGCCGGCGAAACTGTCGCGCGCGATCGTCGCGCGTATTCAGACCGACACCGCGCGGTTTCTCGACAATGCCGAGGTCAGGGGCCGTCTCGCGCGCGAAGGTGCCGAGCCGTCCGGCGCCAGCCCGGAAAAATCGACGCAGTTTTTGCAGGCGGAGATCGAGCGCTGGGCGGCAGTGATCAAAGGTGCCGGCGTAAAGGTGGATAATTAGCGGCACAATAAGCGGCGCAGTCAGCGGCGTCGACGTGTTCAAATTTTTTTAGGGGATCGACATGAAGATTGCCAATAGCGTTACCGAATTGATCGGCAACACGCCGCTCGTGCGCATCAACCGCATTACCCAAGGCTGCGCCGGCGAAGTGGTGGCGAAACTCGAATTCCAGAACCCGGGTGCCAGCGTCAAAGACCGCATCGGCCTGTCGATGATCGAGGCGGCGGAAAAAGCCGGCCTGATAAAACCCGACACCATTATCCTCGAGCCGACCAGCGGCAATACCGGCATCGGTATCGCCATGGTGTGCGCGGCGCGCGGCTACAAGTGCACCATCATCATGCCCGACACCATGAGCAAGGAGCGGCGCATGGTATTGCGCGCCTACGGTGCCGAACTTGTTCTGACACCGGGGGCCGAGCGCATGCCGGGCGCGATCAAGAAGGCGATGGAAATGGCGGCCGCCGATGCGCGCTATTTGATTCCCCAGCAATTCGAGAATGCGGCTAATCCCGAGGTACACCGCCGCACCACCGCCGAGGAAATCTGGCGCGACACCGACGGCAAGGCAGACATCCTGATCTCGGGCATCGGTACCGGCGGCACCATCACCGGGGTGGGCGAAATCATCAAGGCAAAGAAGCCCTCGTTTCAGTGCGTGGCGGTCGAACCCGATGCGTCGCCGGTGCTCTCGGGCGGCCAGGCCGGCCCGCATCCGTTACAGGGTATCGGTGCCGGCTTCGTGCCGAAGATACTGAATACGAAAATTTACGATGAAGTGGTCCGCGTTAAAAACGACGACGCGATGAACATGGCGCGCCGCATGGCGAAGGAAGAGGGGCTGCTGGTCGGCATCTCCTCGGGCGCGGCGATGTGGGCGGCGCTCGAGGTGGCCAAACGCGCATCGAGCAAGGGCAAGCTGATCGTTACCATCATCCCGTCATTCGGCGAGCGTTATCTGAGCACGCCGCTGTTTGCCGGGCTCGGCGAATGATCGATTGCCGCGGATGGTGTTTTACAAACCGGCGACCAGCGCAGGACCGGGCTTGAGTTCACCGCGCTCTATTTTCTTGACGAGTTCGGTGATGGTCGTATGCAGCGACGCATCAATGCCGGTTTCAAGGCCCTTCTTCGCCACATAACCATTGATGTAATCGATCTCGGTGCGGCGTCCGCGCAGGATGTCGTGGGCGGTGGAGGGGCGTTGTTGGTCCGAGCGTTTATGCGCGAACGCGATCAGCCCTTGTTCGATTTCACGGCGTGCCGCCGCATCGCCTTCGCCGGCGCGCGCCAGCGTCTCGGGCTGCATGTTCTGTTCGGCGACCAGATTCAACCCCAGCGCCTGGCCGACGCGCACCGCCTGACTGCCGAGCCGGATGCCGAGCCAGCGCACGGTGTCGTCGAGGTCGCGTTGATTGCCGGTCATGCCGGTGACGGCAGACAAACCATTGCGCATCGAATTGACGACCAGCTTCGACCAGCGTTCGCCGCGCAGATTGGCGGTCACCGTGGCGCTGTCGACATCGCGCAATAGCGCGACGATTTCTCCGGCGCGCGGCGACATGCTTCCGTCCAGTTCGCCGACATGAAACACGGTGTGGTGTGCACCGCCGGCCGGCACCAGACGTTTCACGCAACCCGGGGCGTGCAGTTCGACTGCAATCAGACTGGCGATGCAGCCGAGCACGCGTCCGGCGCCGACATGCGCGGCAATCGCATCTTCGTTGATGCTGTTTTGCAGTGAGACGATCACGCCGTCGGGTGCCAAATACTGGCGGATCAATTGCGTCGCCCATTCGGTGTCGTAGGAGATGGTGCAGATGAACGCGATGTCGACGGGTTGCTGGCGCGCGATCTGCTGTACGTCGCCGATGTGCATGGCTTTGATCTTGACCATATGGCTTTCTTCCGGCGTCATGCCGGACAACCGCAGGCCCTGCGCGCGAATGGCTTCGATGTGTGCCGGCCAGGGATCGATCAGCGTGACGTCGGCGCCGGCCAGCGCCATACGGCCGCCGGCATAGGAGCCGACTGCGCCGGCGCCGACAATGGCGATGCGTTTGCTCATCGGGTTGCGCCATCAATCATAGTGCTTGCCTTTGGTGACGCGGGCCCACTTGGCCAGTTCGCTCTTGATGTTGGCGGCGAAATCCTCCGGCGAACCGCCAATGGGATCGTAGGTAAGATCGGACAGGCGCTGCCGGATGTCGGGCATGGCGAGCACCCTGGTCATTGCGGCGTTCAGTGTGTTGATGATGTTGCGCGGCGTGCCGGCCGGCGCCAGTGCTCCCCAGTAGGTCCAGGCATCGACACCTTTGACGCCGGATTCGTCGAAGGTCGGCACCTCGGGCAGTGCGACGCTGCGTTTTTCGCCGGTGATCGCCAGCGCGCGCAGGCGACCGGCGGCGACCAGCGGTTTCGCCGAACTGGGGCCGGCAAATCCCATCATCACCTGTCCGCTCAGCACGGCGGGGGTGACCGCACCGCTGCCTTTGAACGGAATGTGCACGAGTTCGAGATGGGTGATGCTCTTGAAGAGTTCCATGCCGAGCGCGGTGGCTGCGCCATGGTCGCCACCGGCGATGTTGAGTTCGCCCGGGCGCGCCTTCGCCAGCGCAATCAACTCCTGCAGCGTTTTGACCGGCGCCGTAGGATTGACGATCAGCACCACCGGGCCCGAGGCGTGCAGCGAGATCGGCGCAAAATCCTTCACCGCGTCGTAACGCATTTTCTTATAGATGCTGGGATTGCTCACCAGCGAGGTGTCGACATGCAATATCGTGTAACCGTCAGGCGCGGCACGGGCGACGATTTCAGTGCCGATCTGGCCGCTCGCGCCTGGACGATTGTCGATGACGTAGTTCTGCCCGAGCACTTCGGACATTTTCACCGACATGATACGCGCGAGGATGTCGGTGCCGCCGCCGGGCGAGAAGGGCACCATCACGCGGATCGGGCGCGAAGGATAGGCCTGCGCAGAAGTGTCAGCAGAGGCGACGCCGAAAAACGAAGCCGCCATCGCAGGCGGCAATGCGAAAGAACATAGACGATGGAGAAACGATATGGGGCGGCGCACGCTTGGGGCGTCCTATTTGTATTCGTCGAACTTCGGCAGCTCCTGCGGCGACACATACCACGCCGATTTCGATTTCCAGAAAATGCTGTTGGTCGGCCGCATGCCGGGATCGACGTCGAGGGTGCCGGCCGGGATCAGCACGTTGTCGGTGGTGTTCACCTTGTGCGGCATGCGCGTGCCGCAGTTCGTGCAAAACCAGACGGCGAAGCGCTCGGACTCCGGGTGGGGGAAGCGTTTCAACAGCGTTTCCCCCGCGGTCCATTTGAATTGCGTTTCAGGGACAAAAAGATTGGCGGCGTGCGCGCTGCCGCTGGCCTTGCGGCAGCGGCTGCAATGACAGTAGCGAAAGGCTGCAAATGGTGATGCCGCTTCGAATTTGATCGAGCCGCACAAACAGCTGCCGGTGATGGATTCGGATGACATAAGGGTTCCCCGTTGTTGAATGATTGCGACTCTACACCAGCGCCGCGTTTTGCGTGACAAGGGGATTGGGCTACCATCGCACGCAACCGCCAAAACTGCATCGCGACGAGGAACCCATGGCCGAAACCCGACACACGCTGCGCGGCATACCCTGCCACACACCCGATCTCGCCACGCGCAAACCAAAAATGGAAGTGCCGACTGGCGCCTGCGACACGCATTTTCATCTCTTCAGCAAACCCTTCATCGACCACCCGCCGTACACGCCGCCGGACGTCGGCCTCGACGAATACTGCAACATGATCAACGCGCTCGGCATCGAGCGCGCGGTGATCGTGCAGACGGTGCTGCCGCGCGATTACAGCGGTGCGCTGGCGGCATTGCGCGCCTCCAACGGCCGCTGGCGCGCGATTGCGCTGCCCAATCCGGATTTCACCGACGCGCAACTGGGCGAAATGCACGAGGCGGGCTTTCGCGGTGTGCGATTCAACCCTTATTACGATGCCGAGACCGAATTGCGTCATTTGGAGGCGATCGTCGCGCGTATCAAACCGCTGGGCTGGCACGCGCAGTTTCATCTCGACGCGCGCCGGCTGCCGGAGTTCGTGCCACGCTTCGACAAACTCGGCATCGAGATCGTCATCGATCATCTCGGCCATATGCCGCCGGAGGCGACGATCAACGAACCGGGTTTTCAGTTGATGCTGCAGATGCTGCGCGAAAAGCGCTGCTGGGTGAAGCTGTCGGCGCCGATGCGTTTCGGCGATCCGCGTCCGCCCTATCCGCAGGTCACGCCGTTCGCGCAGGCCATCATTGCCGCCGGCCCCGACCGCGTGGTGTGGGGCAGCGACTGGCCGCACGTGGTGTTCGACGGCTTCATGCCGAACGACGCCGACCTGCTGGATCTGCTCGCGGTGTGGGCGCCGGACGCAGAGTTGCGCAGGAAAATACTGGTCGACAATCCGGCGCAGCTCTACGGCTTCTAAAGACCCAGTTCGGACAGGCCCGGGTGGTCGTCGGGCCGCCGGCCGGGCGGCCAGAAGTATTTGCGTTCGTTTTCCGCAATCGGCATGTCGTTGATACTGGCGATGCGCCGCTGCATGAAACCTTCTGCGTTGAATTCCCAGTTTTCGTTGCCGTAAGAGCGGAACCAGTGGCCGGAGTCGTCGCGCCATTCATAGGCAAAGCGCACGGCGATGCGGTTGCCGTGAAACGCCCACAACTCCTTGATCAGCCGGTATTCAAGTTCCCTGTTCCATTTACGTGTAAGGAATTCGACGATGTCCTTGCGGCCGGAGAGAAACTCGGCGCGGTTGCGCCAGACGCTGTCGGGCGTGTAGGCGAGCGAGACCTTCACGGGGTCGCGCGTGTTCCAGGCGTCCTCGGCCATGCGCACTTTCTGCGCGGCGGTGACGGCGTCAAAAGGCGGCAACGGTGGTCTGGGGTTTTCGGCAGTTGTCATGGCATTCCTTTGCGTGTTCTGCAGGTGCTGCAGGTCATTCTACGCAAGACCCCGTAAAGCAAGGTGGCGAAAAATAATCTTCGCCATGGTGGCGGCGTGTCGGGATTGAAGCACTTCGCCGGCAATTTGCCCCTGACCGCCGGCGCCCGTAAAATAGCGCCTCCAATAAGTCGAACATGCGGTCTGGCGGCGCACGATGGCGCTGGATTTCGCGGGAACCCATATGAATTTCAGTCGTCTGCACTGCGCCGTTCTTATTGCGCCGTTGAGCCTTGTATTTTTTTGCGGCGCTGCGCTTG
>JANXSE010000465.1 GCA_025356695.1 Betaproteobacteria bacterium | reverse complement strand
TGGTTTCGATTCGCACGCCGAGGCGCGGCCGTTCCGAGGCCGCCTCCGCGTGCGCGTCATCCGCAACGCCGAAAATTGCCTCGGCGTAGCCTGCAACGAGTTCCTTACAATCGGCGGCACGCGCCGACGGCAACAACGACGAAATATTTTTTAGGCCGAGATCGCGCAGTTGATGCGGCACGCCATGTCCTTGCACGATGTGGCCCCGCCCGAGAATGCCGACGACCAGCGGCGCGTTCGCACGCGCGGCAGCCTGCGCAATAGCCTGCGCCATCGCGCGGTCCCACAGTTGCTGCGATTCGACGAAGCGGCGGAACGCCGGATCTTTGCGATCGAAAGGTTTATCCGGCGAGGTCGCAGGCTGATGCTCGCGATAAACCTCAACGAGCTCATCGATATAGGCAGCCGACGGCGCCGCCGGTTGCGTTATGCCTTCACGCAACTCGGCTGCTACATCGTCGAAACCCCTGGCACGCACCGCGCGCACGAATTCCTGACCGACATTCATCGCCACCATCGGCACGCGGTTCATCCGCGCGAAATTGAAAATCGGCAGGTACAGCTGCGGATCGAAATTCCACACGTGGTTCCAGTCGACCGCCTTCAGAAACTGCGCTTCGGTATATTCGCCGGCGACCCAGCGATCAAGCGCCGGCTGCACGCGGCGCGGAAACATTTCGAATGCGAGCACCATGTTCGGCCGCAATGCATGCAGTACCGTGAGCGTCTGCAGTTGCCAGCGATGATCTTCCGCGCTGTCGTGACTCTCGCCGAGCAGCACCACGGATTGCCGCGCAAGACGCGCGAAGAGTTCGCTGCTGGCGACCGGCTGGGACCCCGACGCATTTAAAGTTGCCCAAGCGCCAACCGGCACGCATTCCGCGGCTGCTGCATACGATGACGCCAGCGCCAACAGCAACAACGACGCGCACAAGGCGGCACCCGCGTGCGAAAAATAAGGGATGGGGTAACTCATGAGGAGGCGGTCTTTGATTTTACGCGCATCCCGATTCGCGGCGGCCGTTCACCGCCCACACACGAAGTTGAAAACGGTGCGGCGCTGCGGCCGCTATTTGTAGAAGAACACCGCCTTGACGCCGGCCACTTCGACGACGTCGCGGTCGGCCAGCCGGCGCGCGCGCGATTCGATCGTGCTGCCGTTGATGACGGGAAATTTCGGGCCTTCAAGATGGGTGATGAAGTAGCCGTTCGGCGTGCGCGTGATCATCGCGATATCGTGGCCGGTCTTGCCAAGCGTCGACGCCGCGTTGAGCAACTGGAATTCCTTGCCGGCATGCGAACCGGTGAGCACCTGGATGGCCGCAGGCCGGTCGGGCGCAGCCGGCGCCACTACCGGATGCAAAGACGATGCGGGCTGACGGCGAGCGGTAACCGGCTTCAAATCGCTGATGGTGGACGTCATGGGCGACACCGGCTTAACCGCGGATACGCGCTCCTCCCCGGCGGCGGCCAGGCGCGTATGCCTGAAGGCAACGTCCTTGCCATAGGCGACAACGCGATTGCGCCCGGCGGCTTTTGCGTCATAAAGCGCCTCGTCGGCGAGGCGCAGCAGGCTGTCGGCATCCATGGCGTCCACGGGATACATGGCGACGCCGAGCGAGCCGGTTATTTTCAGCGGCTGGCCGCAATAATCGAGCGCCAGCTGTTCAAGTTCGCGGCGAATATCCTCAGCCTTGGCGAGCGCGCTTTCCCGGGACGCCTCGGGCAACGCGACGCAAAATTCCTCGCCGCCGTGGCGGCACACGATGTCGCTGCCGCGGACAGATTTCATCAGCACGTTGCCAACCCAGCGCAGCGCCATGTCACCGGCTTCATGGCCGTACCGGTCGTTGATGAGCTTGAAGTGATCAAGGTCGAGAATGATGACTGCGATCGTGGCGCCGTTGCGCTTCGCACGCACGATCTCGCGCGGCAGTGTTTCGTAGAGATAACGCCGGTTGTGCAGCCGCGTCAGCGCATCGGTAATCGACTGCTGATGCAGGGTCACGATCGCCTTGTCGATGCGCTTTTGCCGCTCCTGTAGAGTTTCGGCCATGTCGTCGAACGCTTTGCCGATCTGGCTCAGTTCCTCGTTGCTGTACCGCATGCCGGTACGCGCGGTCAGATCACCGGTACGGATGCGGTTGGCGGTGTTGAGCAATGCGCGCACGTTGCGCAGAAAAAAGCGATCGACGCCGTACCATGCGCCGATCAACAGCAGCAATGTCACCATCAGAACGCCGGCGAGTGTGCGAATCAGAGTCGCATCGGAATTGGCATAAACCACACTCAACGGCACGCTGACGAGCACGCGCAACGCGGCGGGGCCGCCGGGCGTTTCACACTCACGCTCTCATACGCCAGCAACTGCCGGCCGCCATCAGCGCCCGTGACATGGGAGATGCCGCTCGCACTGGTCAGTATATTGTCGGGCATCTGGGCCGTTTCGAGCTTGCGGCCGACGGCATCAGCGGCGCCCGGATTGCGCGCGAGCACGACGCCGTAGCGATCAATTACCGTCAGCGCGGTGGCTTCCGGCAGCGGAATTCTGGCCGCAAATTCACCGAACTCAGCGAGGTTTAAGTCGACGAACGCCACATCGACCGCATTGCGCTGAGCATCGACAATCGGATAGCTCAGCGTAAATCCAACGGGATTTGCCGGCGCCGCGCGCGGATACTCGCCGATCGACAGCTGGCCGCTTTCGGCTGCGCGCTGCGCATTGTGATCGAGTAACGAGCCCGTGCATTTCGCCTCACCGTGGGGGCCATATAATCCCATCGAGGAGTAGAGCCCGGCGGTTTTTTGCAGCACCTGCCGCACGTAGTCATTGCAGCGCGCGCGCTCGTTGCGCAGATCGCCCGGCACCTGCGAAAACCCGATCAACAATTGTTTTGCGCCGTTGACGATCTGCGACTGTTGCTGGGCGCCGATGCGCGCGAGATTGGCGATTTCACCGCGCGCCTGCGACTCGGCCGAACCGCGCTGCTCGAAACTGTTGTAGATGGTCAACGCAAGCACCGGCAGCGTCGCCAGGATGAGCAGCAACATCAGACGGTTGCGTGTGCCTAGATTTATCACCGGTGCTCCCTGAACAACAGGGACTGGCATATGCCAGCCGCATGGATGCGTATATTGGACGTACTCGGCCGCTCGTGCAATGACGCGGCGTTCGCAATGGCGAGCGCCGCGATGCCAGGCGCACCGCTGCCGGTTATGCTGCCTACTTCAGCGGCTTGAACCGGATGCGCCTGGGCTTGGCGCCTTCTTCACCGAGCCGCTTCTTTTTGTCGGCTTCGTATTCTTGATAGTTGCCGTTGAAAAACGTCCATTTCGAATCGCCCTCAGCGGCGAGGATATGGGTCGCAATGCGG
>JANXSE010000459.1 GCA_025356695.1 Betaproteobacteria bacterium | reverse complement strand
CGGCGTGTTTCTCAATTACGAATTCGGCCAGCCCAACCGCACCAGCACGCAGCACGAAGACCACACGTTTCCGGAAAACGTGTTTCCATTTTCGGCCGCGCGCGTGACCGACCCGGTCAGCGGCAAAACCGACAGCCTGCTGCGCAACGACGGCTTCGACCCGCTGTGGATGGAAACCAACACGTCCACTGAGTACTGGCAGAAAGGCGCCTCCCTCACCGTCACCGATCCGCTCGGACAAAAAGACGTCGCGTTGCCGCCGACTGCGCGCGCCTATCTGATCGCCGGCACGCAGCACGGCGCCACCGCGTGGATGACCTCGACGCGCGGCTCCTGCGTCAATCCGCGCAATCCGCACAGCCCGACGCCGGCGCAGCGCGCGCTGTTGATCGCGCTCGACGAATGGACCGCCGGCAAGGCGCCGCCCGACACGCGCACGCCGACGCTGCGTGACAAGACCTTCACGACCATTGATGCGCTGAAGTTCCCCGCCATCCCCGGCATCAAGGTCGCCAGCCGCGTCAACGAGCAAGGCGTGCTCAGCGACTGGATCAAGCCGGTGTTCGACGCGCGCTATCCTGTGCTGATCACGCAGATCAACGCCGATGGCAACGAGGTTGCCGGGATACGCTTGCCCGAAATCGCCGTGCCGCTCGCCACGCACACCGGCTGGAACGAATACGCCAAGCCGCATCCCGAAGGCGAACTCTGCGACCGCGACGGCACCTATGCGCCCTTCGCCGCCACACGAGCCGAACGCGAAGCGAAAAAAGATCCGCGCCCCTCGCTCGAAGAGCGTTACGGCGATCACGCCGGTTACGTCAGACAATTCACCGAAGCGACGGAAAAGCTGGTCGCCGAACGGCTGCTGCTGCGTGAAGATGCGGATCTGCTGATTGCGAAGGCGAAGAGCGCGGAGACGGGGAAGCGGTTTGGGCGGTAGCAGGAATACCGTAGACATGCCGGCCGCGTTTAACGTCCCTCATTGCTACAGGGTGGCTTGCCGTGAACCGATGGAACATCCCAAACTGGCTTGAACAAGAGGTGTTGGCCCGAGACACAACATGCGTTTACTGCGGTGTAGATTTTTCGTTTCCCACCTCAAATCGCGGTGCCAAACCGTCATGGGAACACATTGTCAATGACGCCAGGATAGTTACCCGCGAAAACATAGCCAGATGCTGCCTATCCTGCAATGCAAGCAAAGGTGCCAAGAAGCTCGATGAGTGGCTTCAGTCGAACTACTGCAAGCGCAAAGGCATACATGAAAAATCTGTGGCCAAAGTAGTCCAAAATGCACTTTGAAGCGCTGTAGGGCGCAATAAGCGCAGCGCATTGCGCCGCATGTGTGCCACGAACAACCAACACCTGCGGCGATTTACGCAACGCTGATTCAACCCACTGCGGCGGTCTCAAGCGATCACGCCGTTTTTGTTGGACAATCCTTGCTGTCCAACACCGCATAAGCAAAACCCTTCGTGTCCCCGTCCCGCCCTGCTCTCGCCCGCGCCGTCGCCTGGATGTCCGGTGCGCTGTTCTCGTTCACCGCGATGGCGGTGGCGGCGCGCGAACTCTCGCACGGCATGGGGCCGTTCCAGATGCTGGTGGTGCGCAGCGGCTTCGGCGTGGTGCTGGTGACGCTGCTGCTGGCGCGGGCCGGCTTCGCGCAGCTGCGCGTCACGCATTTCAAACTGCACGTCACGCGCAACCTGATCCACTTCTGCGGACAACTCGGCTGGTTCTACGCGATCGGCCTGATTCCACTGGCCACAGTGTTTGCAATCGAATTCACCACGCCGCTATGGACGGCGGTGTTCGCGGCGATTTTTCTGCGCGAACAACTGACGGCGGCGCGCATCACCGCGGTGGTGCTCGGCATCGCCGGCATCCTCGTCATCCTGCGGCCGGGGCTGGCCACCGTTGAGCCGGCCGCACTCGCCATGCTGGCTGGCGCGCTGGCCTTCGGCCTCACGCACATCGTGACGAAAAAACTCTCGTCGCGCGATTCGGCGCTGTGCATATTGTTCTGGATGTCGTTCATGCAATTCGTGCTGGCGCTGGGGCCGGCGCTCGCGCACTGGTCGCCGCTCGCCGCCGCGCAATGGCCGTGGGTGGTGCTGCTCGGCATCACCGGCATCAGC
>JANXSE010000429.1 GCA_025356695.1 Betaproteobacteria bacterium | reverse complement strand
CTTGTCAGAGAGACCGCAGTCGCCGCGCGAAATTTCCTCAGAGATCATCGCGAACGTCCTCACTTCGGACTTCGGATCGACCGGCGTGCCGCCGAATTCTTCCGGGATGCCGAGTGTGCGGATGCCGATTTTGTGCGCCTGCTCGAGAATTTCCGGCGGCAGGCGGTTTTCCGGGTTCATGTCCCATTCGCGTTGCCAGTTCTTGCGGATGAAGGGTGTGACGAAATCATTGACGAAGGCGCGGCAGGCGTCGCGCATCATGATTTGTTCTTCGGTCAGTCCGCGTTCGTTGGTAATCATTGGGTCTTCCTCCTCGGTCTTTTTTTAGGGTGCCACTTTGTCATGCTGCGGTTTGAAATCATTCTAGCCGAACTGGTGGCGGGTGTTATTCATGCAGAAGATCGACAGGCCGACGTCCGCCGCTTTACACTGGCGGCAAAGCACGCCTGAGGAGGATGCATGAATTACAAAAAATCGGAAGCCAAGGAGGCCGCGCGCGCGCAATTCCGCGGCGTGTGGGCCGCCATCGCCACGCCATTCACTCAAGAGGGCGCGCTCGACGAAGCGGGTCTGCGCCATAACATGCGCCATTTCACCGGTGCCCTCGGTGTCGCCGGCATTTTCTGCGCCGGCACCATGGGCGAGTTCTGGGCGCTGACCAAGGAAGAGCGCAAGCGCGTGGTCGAGATCGTCGTCGAAGAGGCGCGCGGCAAATGCAAGGTCATCGCGCACACCGGGCACCATTCGCCTGATGAGACCGTCGACCTGACGCGCCATGCGCAGGAGGTCGGTGCTGATTTCGCGGTGGTGATGAACCCGTATTACCCGATCGCCGGCGAACAGGCGATTTACGAATGGTTCAAATCCATCGTCTCGCGCGTCGATATCGGTGTCTGGATGTTCGACACGCCGTTCTCGGGTGTGGCGCTGTCGGCGCCGCTCACTGCGCGCATCGCCGAATTCGAGAACGTCTGCGGCATCAAGGTGTCGCGGCCGCTGCCACATTACGCCGAGGTCAAGCGTCTGTGCGGTGACAAAATCGTTTTGAGCCATCCGTCGGAAACCGAATACCTGACGCTGATGCGCGAGCAGGGCATGCGCGTGCACATGTCGTCGGCGGCACCCTTCCTGATGCAGACCGCGTCGTGGCGGCTGATTCATGAATACTCCGAGCTCGGCCTCGCCGGTCGCTTCGACGAAGCGCAGAAAGTGCGCGATTCGCTCGAACCCGTGCGCGTGGTGCACGAGCGCTGGATGCGCGAGCCGTGGCTGAAGGAACAGTTGATCCCGATCGCTTATCTTAAGGCGTGGAGCGAAATGATGGGGCTGGCCGCCGGCCCGGTGCGCGCGCCGCTCTTGCAGATCACCGACGAGGAGCGCGCGAAACTGCGCGCCGACCTTGAGGGTTGTGGTTTGCTGGCGCGCGTGCCTGCCGTCAAGGCCGCTTAGTTGCAATGCGGGATGCGGGTGTGGCGGGCCGTGAAGCCGGGCCGGCACACGCCGTGGTAGTTCGTTGCAGCCCCTATTTCTGCGGATACAGTGCGTTAAACACCTGCGCAGCACCTGCGCTGCCGCAGATATAGACGGCGTCGCCGGGCTGCAAAACAAAATCGGCGCCGAATTCGACCAATAGTTCTTCGCCGCGCTCGACGGCAACCACGCTGCAGCCGGTTTTTTCGCGCAGGTCGTTTTGTTTCGGCTGCAGGTTCTCCAGGCCGCGCGTCGAGACCTTGATTACCTGCAGTTCATGATCGACCGCCACGGCTTCCTTGCCGAGCAGGCGCAGCGCGAGCAGTTGTCCCGACACCTGGCTGATCGACAGCGCGAAGTCGGCGCCGGCGCCGTAGAGCCGCTCGACGTTTTCGGCGCTGTTGACGCGCGCGATCACCGGCACGTCCGGCGCCATGTCCTTGATGATGACGGTGCTGAACAGCGTCGTCGCGTCGGCGCGCAGCGCCAGGATCACCGCCTGTGCGTTTTCGATGCCGGCCTGCTTGAGCACCTGCGTGTCGAGTACGTTGCCGACGAGATCGACGCCGGGGCGCGCCTCGCTGTCGATCATGAAGGTCTGTTCGCCGCAGTCGTTGAGCAGTTGCGCCACTTTGCGCCCGACTTCGCCGCCGCCGGCGATCAGGAAGGGGCCGTCGCGCCGCAGGCGGCGCGCACCGGTGCACAGGTTCATGAAGTTGTGGATGCTCTTCTCGTTGCCGACCAGTATCAGTATGCCGCCGGCTTCGAGCCGCATCTGCGGCACCGGTGGCGAAATGAGTTTGCCGCCGGCCCATTGCCCGATCACGGTGACGCCGGCGTGCTGGCCGAGTCCGGCTTCAGCCAGCGTCTTGCCGGCGAGTTCGCTGTCGCGGGTGATGCGCGCTTCGGCAACCTGCAACTTGTGGCCGAGGTGCTGGATGCCGGAGACCGTCGGACTGACTTTCTGGCTGGCGCGCGCCGCCAGTGCTGCACCGAGCACGTGGCGCGGCGTGTACGCGCCGGTGGCACCGGCCAGTATCATCGGCTGGCGGTGGTAGGGGTCTTCGACCAGCGCAAGGATTTCGCCGGCGTAGCCGGACTGGCGCGCGGCAAGTATGGTCGCCGCGTTGCGGTCGTCGCTGCCGTTGACGATCAGCGCGCGCGCATGGCCCAGATTGGATTTCTCCAGCACGCCTTCGTCGAGATTGCCGAAGATGACCTGATGGCCCTGTGCCAGCAGATGGCGCGCCTCGGTTTCGTCTTCGTCGATGATCACGGTCGGAATGCCGGCGTTCACCAGTTCGTCGATCAGCGTTGCCACTGTCGGGCCGTAGTCGAAGATGACGACGTGGTTTTTTGCGTTGACCGGTTCGTTCGGCAACTTGGTTTCGAACCGTTCCTCCAGCATGGGGATCAGAAAAATCGGCAGCACCATGAAAATCAGGGTCACGCCCATGAACTGGGTGAAGACGACGAAGACCACCATCGCCGGGTGCTGCCATGAAGTGTCCGCGCCGTAGCCGGTGGTCGAGGTCGTGCCGGCCGCCCATTGCAGCGCCTGCCAGAAGGTGCGCGGTTTGCCTTCGAGATGCTCCATGCCCAGCATGTAGACGAACGACAGCACGAGCAGAATCAGCACCAGCAGGCCGGCCATGGCGAAAAAACGTTTATGCGAGCGAAACATGGGCTCTGCGGTTCCGGCAATGGCGCGGCGGAGCACCGCGCTTCAATGAAGATTATGCCGTATCAATATACGGCGCAGTGGACTAAATCTCCGGCCCGGCGTATTTGCCCGCCGTCTGCGGGAACATCGAGCGGATGATTTTGAATTTCGAGATGTCCACCGTCGCGTCCCGGTGCAGGAAGAGCGAGGCGTCGCGCAGGTATTTTTCGATGCCGAAGTCGAGCATGATGCCGTTGCCACCGTGCAGTTCGACGGCGTGCTGGCAGACCTTGAAGATTTCCTCGGAGGCGAACATTTTCACCATTACGCACAGCGACTCGGCGTCGTGGTCGCCAGCGTCCACTGCGCGCACTGCCTCGTTGAGCAGCGCGCGCACGGCGACGATCTTGGTTGCCATGTCGGCGAGGCGCAGCGCCACCGCCTGGTGCTTGATCAGGACGCGGCCGCCCTGCACGTAGTTCTGCACATAGTCAGCGGTCTTCTCGAAGGCGGCGACACCGACGCCGAGGTTCTTGGCGGCGACGATGATCTTGCCCGGGCGGAAGTAGATGCCGGCGCGTGTCAGCGCGATGTCTTCGACCAGGCAATGATCCAGCGGCACCGCGCAATCCTCGAACACGATTTCGCCGTTGTTCATGTAACGGCCGCCGAGCGTTTCGTTGCAGCGCGCGACGGAAAGGCCGGGCGTGTCGCGCGGCACCAGAAAACTCGAGGTGCCCTTGGTCATGCCGGCCCCCGGCGTGGTCGTCGCATAAACGACATAAAGGCTGGCGTCGTAGCCGTTGGTGATGAACTGTTTGCGGCCGTTCAACACCCACTGGTCGCCTTTCTTGACCGCTTTCGTGTGCATCATCGCTTCGGGTACGTCGTAGGGCAGCCAGCGGTCGGAGGCGCCGCGCGGTTCGGTCAGCGCGTGCGCGAGCAGAAAACCCGGATCTTCGACGATGCGCGGAAACCATTTTTCCTGCAGATGGCGCGGCGCGATGTTCTGCAGCAGCTTGGAGATCTTCCAGATCTGCACCAGTTTGTCGGCGAGCCCTGAGTCGCCGCGCGAGATTTCCTCGGCGACCATGGCGAAGGTCTGTACCTCGGATTTGGGATCGACCGGCGTGCCGCCGAATTCTTCGGGGATGCCGAGTGTGCGCACGCCGATTCTGTGTGCGCCTTCGAGCAGTTCAAGTGACGGCCGGTGCTCCGGCGTCATGTCCCATTCGAGCTTCCAGTTTTTGCGGATGAAGGGGGCGACTTCGCGGTCGACGAAGTGTCGTATGGTGTCGCGCATCATGCGTTGCTCTTCACTGAGCACGCGTTCGCTCATGTCCATCGTGATCTCCTCCGCTTATGGTTTTATCGGGCAACGATAGGAACAACCGCGTACGCTGTCAATCGCCGCCCTTGCGGACGCGGTTGAGGGGGAAAAGTGCCATAATTGCGGCCATCCGGTAGATCCGTTTTAGAGGCGGGAGTCTGAAATGCGTTTGATCAATTTTCCGGCGGCCGCGGTGTTGTCGCTGCTGTCATTGTCATTGTCAATGGCGCAGGCCGCCGATGCAGGGCGCGATTATCCGAACCGTCCGGTGCGCATGATCACCGGTTCGCCTGGCAGCACTTCGGACATCGTGCCGCGGTTTCTTGCCAGCAAACTGACCGTTATCTGGGGCCAGCAGATCGTCGTTGACAACCGGCCCGGCGCCGGCGGCATCATTGGCACTGAAATCGGCGCCAGGTCGGCGCCTGACGGTTACACGCTGACCGTAGGCCATATCGGCACGCATGCGGCACCGCAGTTTCTGTTCAAGAAACTCAACTATGACCCGATCAAGGATTTCCAGCCGATCACGCTGCTGTCGATTTCCGGCATCGCGCTGGCGGTGAATGCTTCGGTGCCGGCCAACAACCTGAAAGAATTCATCGCCTACGCCAAGGGCAAGCCGGGCGGCATTAATTACGGCTCGGCCGGCGGCGGTACCAGCAGCCAGTTGTCGGGCGAACTGTTCAACCAGATGACGGGCGCGAAGCTCACGCACATTCCCTACAAAGGCGCGGGTTTCGCGCTGCAGGCATTGATCGCCGGCGAAGTGCAGGCGGCGTTTCTGTCGACGACGACGGCCAGCGCGCAGGTGAAAACCGGGCGCATCAAGGCGCTCGCCGTGCTGAGTCCGAAACGTTTTTCGGCAGCACCCGATGTGCCGAGCGCGCCGGAGTCGGGCCTGCCCGGTATCGAATCCAACGTCTGGTTCGGCCTCTTCGCGCCGGCCGGCACGCCGAAGGCGATCGTCGCCAAAATCAACCGCGATGTTGTCGCCGCGCTGACCACGCCGGAAGCGCGCGAAGCGCTGTTGTCGCAGGGCGCCGAGGCGGCGCCGATGACGCCGGACGAATACGCCGTGTTCCTCAAAAAGGAAATCGACAAATGGGGCAAAGTCATCAAGGACGCCGGTATCCGGTCGGAATGAGCCGCATTTCTAACCTTACGTTTGCAGTCGCGCTGGTCGCGGCGCTGTCTGCGGCGATGGCGCAGGCGCAGATTTACGAATGCACCGACGCGCGCGGCGTGCGCCAGTTCGCGCAGTTCTGTCCGGCGGGCACCGTCCGGCAGCGCGAGGTGGTGCGCGGCGATGAAGTGCCGGCTGCGGCGCCGGATGTGAAATCATCGGCGCAGCAGGAGGTCGAATTCAAAAAGCGCATGCAGGAGCGGCAGGAAGCCGACGCCAAGGCCGCGGAAGCGCGCGGCAAGACCGAAGAGGCCGAGCGCAATTGCGGCATGGCGCGCATGCAATTGAAGGGTTTGCTTGAGGGGCAGCGCATGCAGCGCCTCGATCCCGACACCGGCGAGCGCATCAATCTCGGTGACGCCGAACGCGCCGCGGATGCCGAGCGGCAACAGGCGCTGATCGAGCAGTGGTGCAAGTAGCGCGATTTTGGCGGGGTGCGTATCGCGCACCGTCAATCGCGGTTACCGCGTGCGCAGTGCGCACCCTACCACCAGCGGTCTAGATTTCCACCTGCGTGCCGAGTTCGATCACGCGGTTTGACGGGATGTGGAAATAATCGACGATGCTGCCGGCGTTGCGCGTCATCGTTGCAAATAGCCGTTCGCGCCACAGCGCCATGCCGTCGCCCGGCGTCGGGATCACCGTTTCGCGGCTGACGAAGAACGAAGTCTCCAGCGTGTTGAACTCCATGCCGTGCGGTTTGCACAGCTTGAGCGCCTTCGGCACGTCGGGCACGTTCATGAAACCGAAGTGCAGCTTGATGCGGAAACAGTCATTGCCGAGTTTCTCGATGGCGACGCGCTCGTCTTCGTGCACCCACGGCACGTCGCGGTAGATCACCGTCAGAAAGACGATGCGCTCGTGAATCACCTTGTTGTGCGCGAGATTGTGCAACAGCGCATGCGGTACCGATTCCGGATCGCCAACCAGAAAGATCGAGGTGCCTGAAACGCGCGGCGGCGCGTCCTCGAACAGCGAGACGAGGAAAGGCTTGAGTGCGATCGACGAACTGCGCATGCGCTCGAAGAGGATTTCGCGGCCACGCCGCCAAGTCACCATCACCGTGAAGACGATCGCGCCCATCATCAGCGGGAACCAGCCGCCTTCAACCGTCTTCACGAGGTTGGCGGAAAGGAAGGCCGCATCGACGGTGAGGAAAAAGGCGGTGGCGATCAAACACAGCGGCAGCGCGTAGCACCAAGTGTAACGAATCACAAAGAAGGTCAGCACCGTGTCGATCAGCATGGTGCCCGATACCGCCAGACCGTAGGCCGAGGCGAGGTTGGCCGAGGAGCCGAAGCCGATCACCGCAGCGAGGATGCAGATCAGCAGGCTCCAGTTGATGCCGGGAATGTAGATCTGGCCGATTTCCTTTGCCGAGGTCTGGATGATCTGCGTGCGCGGCAGGAATCCAAGTTGCACCGCCTGTTTGGTGATCGAATAGGCGCCGGAGATCACCGCCTGCGAGGCGATCACGGTGGCGAGCGTGGCGAGTCCCACCATCGGATACAGCGCCCAGTCGGGAAACATCAGATAGAACGGATTACTCACCGCATCCGGGTTCGAGATCAGCAGCGCACCCTGGCCGAGGTAATTGAGCGCCAGTGACGGAAACACCAGCGAGAACCAGCCGATGCGGATGGCGCGTTTGCCGAAGTGGCCCATGTCGGCGTAGAGCGCCTCGGCGCCAGTGACGGCCAGACAGACCGAGCCCAGCACCAGAAACGACGACCAGCCGTGCAGCGTCAGAAAGTGATAGGCGTGCCACGGATTGAAGGCGGCGAGGATCGCCGGCGTGTTGACGATCTGCAGCACGCCGGCTACACCGAGCACGCAGAACCACAACGCCATCACCGGGCCGAACAGTGCGCCGACGGTAGAGGTGCCGGTGCGCTGGATCGCAAAGAGGCCGATCAGCACGATAACGGTAATCGGTACCACATAGGGTTTCAACACGGGGGTGGCGATTTCGAGGCCTTCGACGGCGGAGAGTACCGAGATCGCCGGTGTGATCACGCCGTCGCCGTAAAAGAGTGCGGCGCCGAACACGCCGATGATGCCAAGGCCGGTGCTCCAGCCCTTGCGTTCCTTGACCGAGGCGCTGGCCAGCGCCAGCAGCGCCATGATGCCGCCCTCGCCCTTGTTGTCGGCGCGCATGATCAGCAGCACGTATTTGAGCGAGACCACGAACATCAGCGCCCACAGGATGGTTGAGACGCCGCCGATGACGTTGGCGGCGGTGAATTCGATGCCGTGCGAGGGGTTGAAGACTTCTTTTGCCGCGTACAGCGGGCTGGTGCCGATGTCGCCGTAGACGATGCCGAGTGCCGCCATGGTCAATGCGGCAATCGGTTGGCGTGCGGCGTCCGTCCGGGTCATGGTTTGTTTTTCGGGGATAGGGGGTTATTTCGCCGTCATGCCGTGAGGCGCAGCGTCAGGGATAACCGCTAGTATATCCCTCGGCGTGTTTTTCGTCGTGCCGCCGTTTTCGTATTTTTTTATCTGACACTGTATTCAAGCGGCAGGCGGTGCAGGCATTCGGCGCCGGTTTTGGTGATGCGGAACAGGTTGCCCAGTTGTACGCCGGCGGACTCGTCGCGTGTGACGACGTTGGGTTGCACCACCACGCACATGTTTTCTTCCAGTGTGAAGGGCGGCTTCGGGATGCCGCGTTTCGCTTCGCGCGTGCCGATCGACGGCGGCAGCAGACCGATGCCGAAGCCGTGTAAAAAGCCGTCGTTGATGGTGAAACCGCGCCCGGCGATGATTTCCGCGGCGTCGAGGATGTCTTCGCTGGTGGCGCCGGGTTTGAGGATGTTGACGCAGCGCGTGTACGCTTCGAGCGCGGTGTCCCACAACTTCTGGTACAGCGTATTCGGTTTTGCGCCGAGAAAAATCGGCCGGTGCATCTGTCCCGAATAACCCCACCAGCTGACGCTGATTTCGGTGTTGACGACGTCGCCCGCGGTCACGATGCGGTTCGACAGGTTCTGCCGCGGCACGCAGGCGCCGGCGCCGTCCTGCGGCGTGGACGCCAGATAACACAGATGCGGCAGACCGCCGGCATTGAGCGCCGCTGTTTCGACGATGGCACCCAATTCGTATTCGCGCAGGCCGGGTCTGATGTTGTCGATCAACGCCTGCAGTGCCGCATCGGTCAGCGCCGCGCCTTTCTGCAGCCAGTCGATTTCCTCGGCGCTTTTGACGAGACGCAGCGCGCGAAAGGCCGCGCTGACGTCCTTGAACTGCCAGCCCGGCAGTTCCTTCTGCCAGGTCAGATAATTTTGCACCGGCACGTTGCCGACATAACCCAGCGTCGCGTTTTTCAGGCCGAGGTCGGTGAGATGTTTTGCAATCGTCACGGCCGAATCGAGCCGGCCCGATTCGGTGCGGATGGAGGCTGCTTCGCGTGCATTCGGCACATGGTTGTGCGATTGCACGAACAATATCGCTTCGTCCTTTGCCGGCAGCACCGCGTAATTATTGCGGTTGCCGAGAAAACCCGACAGGTAGTGCACGTCGGCGTGGTTGTGGCGCGAGATGCCAGAGTCGCCGAACACCGCGATGACATCAACGCCTGCGGCCGCCATCATGGCGCGCGCGGCAGCGTGGCGCCGTGCAAATTCCGCGTCGGAAAAATGCGGATAGAGGGCTTCGCTCAATGCGGTCTCCCGGAACGATTTCGAATGAGGCCCGAGCGTAAGACGCCGGCATGCACGCGGTCAAGCGGGCTGCATCCGATGAAAAGAAGCGCCGGTGGCCGCTGCTATAATCGCCGCGTCCCGCCCGCTACGTTGCGGTGCGCGGCATTCCCCACGACCAGCGAAGAAAATCTATGGACACCGGACTCAAAGGCAAGGTTGTATTGATCACGGGCGCCAGCCGCAACATGGGCCGGCTCGCCGCCCTCGCATTTGCGAAAGAGGGCGCCAATCTCGCGCTCTGCACCAGCGCGAAGATGAAGGAACTCAATGACGTTGCTGACGAGGCGCGTGCCTTCGGCGTCAAGGTCATGGCTGAGCAGTGCGACGTGGCAGAGCCGTCCTTGGTGGCGGCGTTTGTCGCCAGGGTCGAGCAGGGACTCGGCACCGTGCACGTCGTGCTCAACAACGCGGTTTACCGCGGCGGCGAGGGCGCGTTTCTCCAGGAGACCGATGACGCCTGGGAGAAAAATTTCAAAGTTAATCTGGGCGGCCCGCGCAATATCTGCAGGGCTGTGTTGCCGCTGATGATCAAACAGCGCTGGGGCCGCATCATCAACATGTCCGGCATTTCGCCGTTTCTCGGCGGCAGTACCGGCAAGGGTATGGCGAAGCTGGGCATCGTCGGCTTTACGCGCGGCCTCGCACGCGAGTTCGCCGAACATGAGATCACCGCCAACTGCATCGGCCCCGGCACCATCGAGGTCGAGCGCGATGCATTCCAGAAACCGAAGGGGCTGCGTCCCGCCCAGCCGATCCGCCGCATGGGCAAGCCGCAGGAAGTGGTGTCGACGATGCTCTACCTCGCCAGCGAGGACGCGGGCTTTATTACCGGCCAGTGCTACCTGGTGAACGGCGGCATGTACTTTCAATAATTAATCTGAAAAAGCTACTGCGCGTCCGTTGCGCTTCGTCGCGTGCTCGCCGGGGCCTCGCCTAACTGAACAGTTATGTCTCGACCCCGGCTCCGCGTCTCCTCGAGCACCGGCCTGCTCGCTACGCTTTTTCAGACGCCTCGATTTTTGTCGGGCGCCGTAATCGTTGTCTGAATGAAATCTCGAGGATCTGAAAGATGTCACAAACTCTGATGCTGACGGGCGACGTCAATCTGATGAACGTCGCCGATCCGGCGGTGCCGTTCAAGCTGGTGGCGCCGCTGTTCGCAAAATCCGATTTCGTTTTCAGCAATCTCGAATGCTGCTTCTACATTCCGCCGGGCGGCCATTCGCTGGAGAACGAGGGGTTTTTCGCTGAAGCCGCGGCGGCCGAAGCGCTGAAGATCGCCGGCATCCAGGCGGTCGGCATTGCGAACAACGTCAACTACGGCGAAGCGGCCATCACGGCTTCGATCAAACGCCTTGATGAAGTCGGTGTGCCGCACACGGGTGCCGGCGCCAACCGCGAGGCGGCGCGCGCGCCGGTGATCCTCGAAAAGAACGGCGTGAAGATCGGTTTCCTGCAGCGCACCTCCGTCTACTGGCCGACCAATCACGAGGCCACTGCGCGTTCGGCCGGGGTTGCCGTCATCAAGGGGCACACCGCTTATCAACTGCCGCTGCATAAAACGCGCGTCGATATTCCGCCGTGCAATCGGCCGGGCCTGCCGCCGGTGATCCTGACCTGGGCCGATGCTGAATCGCTGCAGGCTTTCACCGATGATGTCGCCGCACTCAGGGCGCAGTGCGATTACGTTGTTGCCTCCTGTCACTGGGGCCTGCATCAGGACGTGCTCGATTACATGCCGCAGATCGCGCACGCCGCCGTTGACGCCGGCGCCGATGTGGTGATCGGCCACGGCCCGCATTACTCGTTGCCGGTCGAGGTCTACAAGGGCAGGCCGGTTTACTACGGCCTGGGCAGCTTCTCGTTTCACACCGGCCATTTCGGCGGCGTCGCGGTCGGCGACTGGGTCGGCCAGATGGCGCGCGTCACGCTTGATGCGGGCAGAGTGACCGGCGCGTCGTTCCAGTTCGTGCGCCACAACGCAAAGAACGAAACCGTGCCGTGCAAACTCGCCAATGAAAAAGACACGCTCGCCGATATTCAGAAGCGCAGTGAGCCTTTCGGCGCGAAGTTGATGGCGCAGGGCGATGAGGTGGTGATCGCACTGAAGTGATTCCGATTCCCGGAATGCGCCGCGCTCCTTCCGGGCTACCGGATGAGTCGTAGGGTGCGCACCGCGCACCGTTCAACGCCGTATCGCGTGCGCATTGCGCACCCTACTGCGGGTTAATCCGGCCGCATGCCCGATTTTTTGACCAGCGGCGCGTAACGCGCAATCTCTGCCTTGACGAAGGCGCCGAATTCTTCCGGTGTGGTCGGCGCCGCCTCGGCGCCCTGTTCGGCCAGCCAGGCCTTGAACTCCGCAATGTTCAGAACCTTGACGATCTCGGTGTTGAGTTTCATTGTGATCGCGGGCGCCGCGCCGGCCGGTAAAAACACGCCGAACCAGGTGATCGCTTCGAAGCCGGGATAACCCGACTCGGCCACCGTCGGCAGCGACGGCATCAACGGCGAGCGCTTGAGGCTCGACATTGCGATCGCGCGCAGGCGACCGCTTTTTACCAGCGGCAGCGTCGAGGTCAGGCTGCTGACGATCAACTGCGTCTCGCCGCTGACCATTGCCGTCAGCGCCGGTGCGCTGCCCTTGTACGGAATATGCGTCATGTCGATGCCGGCGGCTTCGTTGAGCATGAGGCCGGCCAGGTGGCCCGGCGTGCCGCTGCCCGAGGAGGCGAAGTTCAACTGGCCCGGTTTCGCCTTCGCCAGCGCGACGAGTTCTTTCACGTTGCGCGCCGGCAGCGATGGATGAACCGTGATCATGTACGGAATCAGCGCGAGTCGCGTGACCGGCTGGAAATCGCGCACTGCGTCGTACGGCAGTTTGGTCGGCAGGTTCGGATTGATCGCGTGTGAAGTATTGGTGCCCATGAACAGCGTATAGCCGTCGGCCGGCGCGTGTGCGGCAAGATCGGCGCCGACCACGGTGCCGCCGCCGCCGCGGTTGTCGATGACGATCTGGATGCCGCTGGTTTCCATCAGCCGCGGGGCGAGGGCGCGGGCGACGATGTCGGTGCCGCCGCCCGGCGGGAAGGGCACGATGTAGCGGATCGGTTTTGACGGAAACGCCTGCGCGTATGCAGCCGGTGCGATGAACGTTGTGGCAAGCACGACAAACAGCGTACGGGCAATCATCAGTGGATTTCCTTTCATGCGTTGGCGCGTGCGGCGGTGGCCGCCGCACGGCCCGCAATGCGCCCGAACACGGTGCCCGAGACGAGGCCCGAGCCGAGCGGATAGTTGAAGTAGAAAACACCGCCGACCATTTCGCCGGCCGTATACAGACCGGGAATCGGATGCAGGTTCACATCGAGCACCTGCGCGGAATCCGGATCAATGCGCAGTCCGCCGAAGGTGAAGGTGATGCCGGCGGTGACGTGCCACGCCTCGTAGGGCGGTGTGTCGAGCACATTGGCCCAGTTCGATTTCGGCGGTTCGATGCCGGTGGTGCACTTGCCGTCCTTGATGCCCGGATTGAACGGCACCTCGCGTTTCACCGCGGCGTTGTAGGCGGCGACCGTTTTCAGAAAGCCCGCCGGGTTCACGCCTTCGAGTTTCTGCGCGAGTTCTTCCAGTGTGTTGGCTGACACACGCGTAGCGACCTTGCCCAGATATTCGGCGCGCAGCAGACCGTGCGTCTTCGCATCGAACACCTGCCAGGCAAACTGCTCGGGCTGTTTGAACACCTGCTCGCCGTACTTGGCGTAGGTATAGCTGTAGAACTCGGCGCCTTCATCGACGAAGCGTTTGCCGTCGGCGTTGATCATCAGCGACAGCGGATAGCTGTGACGGTGGCAGGCGTGATCGAGCGCGAGATCGCCGAACTCCGGCGCGTGCCGCTCCCACGACGTGGTGTGGCGCCCCGACCAGTTGCCGTAGGGGCAGGCACCGATGTCCATTGCCATCTTCAGGCCTTCGCCAACGTTGAAGCGGGTGCCGCGCACCTTGGCGAGTTCCCAGCCGAGGCCGAGATATTTGGTACGCCATTCCGGATTTGCCTCGAAGCCGCCGCAGGCAAGGACCACCGCCGGCGCGTGGAATTCGATGAGTTTGCCGTGGCGTTTGGCTTTAACGCCAGAGACCTTTTCGCCGTCGTAAATTAACGAAACGACGCGCGTGTCGTATTGAATGTCGATGCCGGCCTTCACCGCGGCCTTGTCGAGAAACTGCACGAGGCCGGGGCCGCCGCCCGAGACTTCCACCGGCACGCGGCCGAAAAAGCGCCGCCGCCCGTCGACCACCGCCGAGGCGCGGTAATTGAGCACGAAGCGCACACCCTGTTGGCGCAGCCATTGCATGGCCTCAAAACTTTTTGTGATCAGCAGTTCCGAGAGACGCGGATCGGTGCGGTAATTGGTGACCTGGTAGAGATCGTCGTAGAACTCGTCCACCGTGTTGCTGTCCCAGTCGGTCATTGCGCCTTCCTGCTCGGTGATTTCGAGCAGCGTGCGCAGGTCTTCAACCGAGCGGTAGGCAAAACGCATCATGCCGCCGGCAAAGCGACTGTTGCCGCCGGATTCCTCCTCGGGTGCCGCCTCCAGGACTGCTACGCGCGCGCCGCCTGCGCGTGCTTCGAGCGCCGCGCACAGTGCGGCGTTGCCTTTGCCGACGACGATCACATCCGTTTGCTGCACGCTGTTCTCCGTCCTGAAAGAGCGTGTCATTTTACAACAGCGGTCCGCGCGCAATTCGGCGGATGGGTGCGTCGCGGCGGGTTAAAATCGCCGACCAGCCGGAATTCCCGATTCCGGAATTTTTGAAATCGAATCGTCGCGGAGAACATCGAATGAACACGGCAACCGGCAAAGAAATCATGGCGGCGCAGACGCTCGCCACTTACGCAACCTCGCTCAAATACGAGGATATTCCCGCCGAGGTGATTGCGCGCGCGAAGGCCTGCATACTCGATACGATCGCGGTGTCGAGTTTCGGCGCCTCGCTGCCGTGGTGCCGCATCGTCAATGATTACGCCTTGCGCAACAGTGCCGCCGGTAAAGCCAGTGTGCTCGGCACCAAACTCAAAGTCGCCGCACCGTTTGCCGCACTCGCCAACGGTGCGGCCGGTCATGCGTTTGAAATGGACAGTCTGGTGCAGCCCGGCGTCGGCGCGCATATCGGCACCTCGTTGCTGGCGCCCGGCCTCGCCATCGCGCAGGAGATCGGCGCCAGCGGCAGGGATTTCCTCACTGCCTTCGTTGCCGGTGCGGAGATTCTCTACCGTGTCGGAGACGCTTCGCGCCACTCGCCGGAGAAAGTCGGTTTTCATTCGCCCGGACTCACCGGTGTGTTCGGCGGTGCCATCACCGTCGGTCTTTTGATGAAACTCGACACCGCGCGCCTGACCCACGCGCTGGGCATCGGCGGCTCGCTGTGCTCGGGCCTGCTCGAGTTTTCGAAGTCGGGCGGCGGCATGGTCAAGCGCCTGCATCTGGGCCGCGCAGCCGAGGGCGGCCTGATGGCGGCGTCGCTGGCACGCGAGGGTTTCACCGGCCCGGCCGCGGTGTTCGAAGGCAAGTTCGGTTTCTTCAACGTGTTCTGCGACGAGGTCGATCCGCCGCGCCTCACCGCCGGTTTCAATTCGACCTGGCACAGCATGAAGATCATGATGAAGCGTTATCCCTGTCACATCACCGCGCATGTGCCGGTCACCGCGGTACTTGAAATCAAGGCGGCGCACGGCATCAATGGCGACGATGTCGAGTCGATCAGCGTCACCGGCAGCGAGAAAATGGTCAGCCATCACAACATTCCGGAGCCGCAGGACATTACGATGGCGCAGTACAGCACGCCGTTCTGCGTGGCGCTGGCCTTCTACAAGGAGCCGCGCGATCCGAAGGAGTTTTCGGATGCCGCCATCGCCGACACGAAGATCCGCGCGCTCTGCCGCAAAGTCACGCTCGCCGCGGACAAGGAACTGACCAAGGAAAATCCGCTGGCGACGCGCATGGTCGTGACGCTGAAGAACGGCAAGGTCATCATGCACGAGACCAGCGTGTTCCCGGGCATGCCGAAACGCCCGCTGACCGACGCCGAGCTGCGCGAGAAATTCGACCGCGTGGTGACCGGCATTCCTGCGGCGACGGCGGCGCGCCTGTTCGAGCAGTTCGCCGCGCTCGAGACGGTCAAGGACGTCGCTGCGCTGCAATTCGATTGATGCTGCGTTACGCCCTGCTTGCCGCGCTGATTGCCACGCCTGCATTCGCGCAGAACTGGCCGGCGCACCCGCTGCGCGTGCTGGTGCCGTCGGCGGCCGGTGGCGCGGGCGACATCGTCGCGCGCGCGGTCGGGCAGAAATTGACCGAGGCCTGGGGCCAGCAGGTCATCGTCGACAACCGTAACGGCATTGTCGGCGCGGAGATCGCCGCGCATTCGGCGCCCGACGGTTACACCCTGATGTTCTCGACCTCGGCGCTGTCGATCCGCGAAAGCGTTTACCGCAAGCTGCCGTTCAACACGCTGCGCGATTTCGTGCCGGTCGGGCAGGTGGTGTCGCAATCGAACGTGCTGGTCGCGCATCCGGGCGTGCCAGTGAAATCGGTGCAGGAGTTGATCGCCTACGCGCGGGCGCGGCCAGGGGAGCTCAACTACGGTTCGAGCGGCAACGCCAGTTCCAATCATCTCGCCGGCGAGTTGTTCAAGCTGCTGGCCAAAGTGAACATCGTGCACGTGCCGTACAAAGGCCTGCCGCAGGCGGTCACCGATCTGCTCGGCGGGCGCGTGCAAATCGTCTTCGGCAGCCCGTCGTCCACCCTGCCGTCGGCGCGTGACGGTAAATTGAGACTGCTGGCGGTAACAACGCCGAAGCGCTCGCCCGCATTGCCCGAGATTCCGACCATCGCCGAATCCGGCGTGCCCGGTTATGAATTCACCGGCTGGATCGGCGTGCTGCTGCCGGCGCGCACACCCAACGACATCGTGGTCAAACTCTCGCGCGAAGTGGCGCGCATCGTGCAACTGCCGGACCTTAAGCAGCGCTTCGCCGCCGATGCCACTGAATCGGTTGGCAGCACACCGGAAGAATACGCGGCCTTTCTGAAAACCGAGATCGCGCGCTGGACCCGCGTCGCGCGCGCGGCCAACATACAGGTGGATTGATGCGCGGCAAAACAAAATCAGGCACGCGCCCGCCGTTCGATCGCGAGATCGTCGCTATTGCCGATTACGTTGCCGATAAAAAAATCACCAGCAAGCTCGCCTATGCGACGGCGCGCTACTGCCTGATGGATACGCTGGGCTGCGGCCTCGAAGCGCTGTCCTATCCGGCCTGCACCAAGCTGCTCGGGCCGGTGGTGCCCGGCACTATCGTGCCCAACGGCGCGCGCGTGCCCGGCACTGCCTACGTGCTCGACCCGGTGACGGCGGCGTTCAACATTGGCGCGATGATCCGCTGGCTCGATTTCAACGATGCATGGTTCGGCCGCAACGGCGCACATCCCTCTGACAATCTTGGCGGCATCCTTGCCACCGCCGATTACCTGTCGCGTTGCAACGTTGCAGCGGGCAAGGCACCGCTGACGGTGCGCGACGTGCTCACCGCCATGATCAAGGCACACGAGATTCAGGGCATCACCGCGCTCGAAAACAATTTCAACGGCCTCGGCATCGACCACGTCATCCTCGTCAAAATCGCCTCGACGGCGGTGGTGACGCAGTTGCTCGGCGGCACGCGCGAAGAAATTCTGAACGCGGTGTCGAATGCCTGGATCGACGGCCACGCCATCCGCACCTACCGCCACGCGCCAAACACCGGCTCACGCAAATCGTGGGCGGCGGGCGATGCGACCAGCCGCGCCGTGCGTCTGGGCCTGATGGCACTCAAAGGCGAGATGGGTTATCCGTCCGCGCTGACGGCGAAGACCTGGGGCTTCTACGACGTGCTGTTCGAAAGCAGGCCCTTCAAATATACGCGGCCCTTCGGTTCCTACGTAATGGAGAACGTGCTCTTCAAGATCGCCTATCCGGCGGGCTTTCACGGTCAGAGCATGGCCGAGTGCGCGATTCGTCTGCACGCGGTCGTCAAAGACCGCATTGACGACATCGCCAAAGTCGAACTGTGGACGCACGACAAGTCGTTTCATCTGATCAAGAGCGGCCCGCTGCACAATCCGGCCGACCGCGACCATTGCATCCAGTACATCGCTGCTTTTGGCCTGATCTTCGGCAGGCTCACCGCCGCCGATTACGAAGACGCAGCGGCCGCCGATCCGCGCATCGACCGACTGCGCGCGAAAATGATGGTGACGATGGACAAGGCGCTGACGGCAAGCCTGTTCGATCCGCAACGCCGCTCGAATGGTGCCGCGGTGCGCGTCACCTTCAAGGACGGCCGCCAGACCGACAAAATCGAAATCGAATTTCCGCTCGGCCATCCGCGGCGCCGCCGCGACGGCATCCCGCTGCTGCTGGAAAAATTCCGCACCAACCTCGCGCGCCGCTTTGCGGCGAAACAGCAGCAGGCGATTCTGGACTTATGTGCCGACGAAAAGCGCCTGTCGGCAACGCCGGTCAACGAATTCGTCGATCTGTTCGTGCGTTGATCCGCCGGCCCGCCGCCGTTCAGGCGCCGGGTGCCAGCGGCAGTTGCAGGGCGGTGTCGAATTTGCAGGCCAGCACTTCCTGCGCGCTGAGCGCGCGCCCGACATAATCGCCCTGCACGCGCTCGCAGCCGATCGTCGAGAGTGCCAGCGCCGTGATTTCATCTTTCACGCCTTCGGACGTGACGGCGAATTCGAGGTCCTGCGCGAGGTGGGCGAGCGAGCGTACGATCTTGATGTGGAACAGGCCTTCCGGATTGTCACCGACGAAAGTCGCGCCGATTTTGACTTCATCGAATGGCAGTTGCGCGAGGCTGGCGAGCGAGCACGATGAGGTGCCGAAGCCGTCGATGCACAGGCGCACGCCGAAGCCCTTCAACTGGGTCAGCGTTTCCTTCAAATGTGCCATGCCGGCGGCGAGTGCGGACTCGTGCACTTCGAGGGTCACGCGTTGCGGCGCCACCTTCCAGGTGCGCAGCGCGCGGTCCACGAACTCGGCAATGTCGGGCTGCGCGAGACCGCCTGCCGTCAGCTTGAGCGCAAGCGGCAGCGTGATGCCGGCTTGAGCAAACTCTGCGTACTGCCGCAGCGCGTTATTGAACAGCCACCAGGTGACTTCGCGGGTGAGTCCCGAGGATTCCGCCGCTTCCATCGTGCGTGTTGCCGCGACTTCGCCGAGCTCGGCGTCGCTCCAGCACAGCGTGCAACCGAGGCCCGCGATCCGGTTGGCGCGCAGATCGAGTTGGGGCGCGAAGCCGAGTGTGAGCTGGCTTTGTTCGAGAGCAAGGCGCAGGCGCATTTCATACTGCATGTTGCGTTCTTCGCTTGCGCCCTGCGTAGCTTCATACACGGCAAAGCGTTCGGCGGCGCCGCGCGCGGTGCCGGTGGCGAGCTTGGCGTTGCGCACCAGCGTTTGCTGATCGTCGCCGTGTTCGGGGTAGACCGCGATGCCGATGACGGCGTCGGTGTCGAATGATTGTCCGCCGATCGGGATCGGCATGCCGAGTGCGCCGAGTATCTTGCTGGCGGCGAGTATCGCTACGCCTTCGCCGGCGATGCGCGGCAGCAGGCAGGCGAACTGGTCGCGGCTGATGCGGCCGAGCCGGTCCTGTTTGCGCAGCACGCCTTCGCGCAGCCGCCGCGTCACGCGCAGCATGAAGGCTTCGCCTTTCTGCAAGCCGAGCAGACGATCGACCTGCTCGATCTTGGCGATGTGGATCACGAGCAGACCGAGCTGTTTGCCCTCGGTGCGGTGTGCTTCGATGGTGGCGCGGAAGATCTCCATGAAGGCCGCGTATTCGGGCGTGGGCAGTGTGCGCACCACACCGCCTTCGCCCTGGCTGCGCGCCGCGAGTGAGGCGAGCAGCGCCACCTGCAGCAGCGTGTAGCGTTGCAGCGCCAGCAGATGCGCTTCGCATTGCGCCGCATTGTCTGCGTGAATGCGCAGCGCGCCGCGCGTCATTGCGCCCTGAAAGCGCAGGCAATCGGCGCGCATGCGCTCGATCGGTTCGCCCTCGGCGTCAAGCGCCCATTCGCCGAGCGCGGCGTAGAGCGGCGCGGCATCGGCGTCTTCTGTGCCGGCCAGATCGGCAAACGCAGCGGCTAGCGCGGCCGTGGTCGGCACAAAAATGTCGGGTGCACGCTGCCGCGTTTCTTCGAACACTGTGGCGACGCAGTGTAGCGTGGCGGCATCAACGCTGAACTCGCCGGCCAGGCGCACCACCAGCGCTGTCAGTCCCGCATCGGCGGAGGGTTCCGCTGCGTCCGCGTTTTCGGTGGTGTCAGAGGAAGTATTCGGAGGGATCAATTTCGATGCTTCCTTTGGGCAGTGTCCGTTTGATGCCGGCCGATTCGACGATTCTAGGCGGTTTGACCGGCGTTTTGTGGATGTCGAAGACCACCATCACGCGCGGAAACAGTTTCATGCGCGGATTGCGCGCGATGACAATGCCGATGTCGCCGGAATGCAGTTCAACCACCGCGCCCACCGGATAGGTGCCGATACACTGGATGAATTGTTCCACCAGCGGGCCGTCGTACTTGGTGCCGCGCTCGGCATAGAGCACTTTCAGTGCCTGCGCCGGCGGCAGCGCTTCGCGGTAGGCTTTGACCTCGGTCATCGCGTCATAGCTGTCGATCAGGCCGGCGATGCAGCCGATGAGGCCGATTTGCGGGCCTTTCAACCCTTTGGGATAGCCGCTGCCATCGATGCGTTCGTGATGCAGCATCGCCAGCGCCGGGATATCGGGGTGCAGGCCCGGGGTTTCCTTGAGGATGTTGAGCGAATGGCGCAGATGGTCGCGGCAGATTTTCTGTTCGCCGTCGTTCAGCGGCTCTTTTTTGTTGAGCAAATTGGCGGGCAGACGCAGTTTGCCGATGTCCTGCATCAACCCAAGCATGCCGAGCAGATCGAGCTGTTCGCGCGGCATCGATAAAAAGCGGCCGAAGGTGATCATGTAGACCGAGACGCCGATGGCGCGGTCGAAGGAGTTCGGGTCCTTTGCCTTCATGCGTTCGAGCAGCAGCATGGCGTCGGGGTTGCGCACGACGCTGTCGGTCATGCCCTGCACGGCGGCCTGGATGCGCGGGCCGTCGAGTTCCTTGCGCGCCTTGATCGAACCGAAGACGTCCTGCATGACGACCTTGGCGTTGGTCTGCGCCGTCTGCGCCGCCGTCCATTCGCGCGCGACCTGCACCTTCTCTTCGTAAACGGTCTTGACCTTGATGGTTTCAAGCACGCTTGGCAGCGCGGGGCCGCCGGCGAACGGCGAGGCGGCGACAACATCGGCGCCTTTTTCGGTGTCGATCGAAACGGTCTTGCAGAATTTTTTCAGCGCGTTGAGCTGGGCGTCGGAATTGAGCACGAAGCCCTGAAACATGAACGGCGTTTCCGTCCACGGCCGGTCGAGGGCGTGGATGTAGACGCCGAACTGCAGCTCTTCAACGGAGACTTGTTTTTTCATCGATCTTGCAAAAACCAATCAGGCGTAACGAAGCCGATACGAGTACCGCAGGCCATGCAACCGGCATGACAAAGTCGCTGCGCGACTATGATACGCGCCTCCCGTATCAGAATTCGAATACCTGGTTGTTTTCCAGCGGCCGGGGCGGGGTTGCCGCCGCCAGTTCCTCGATTTCCAGCATGGTCAGCTCGATTTCGCTGGGTTTGAGGTGGGTGATGTAGACCTCGGCGGGGCGCGTCAGTTTTGCCAGTTCTTCGCCCAGCATCGAGGGGCAGAGGTGTTTGGACAACTCGGCCAGCGTGCGGTCTTTGTCGGAAAACGCGGTCTCGATGATCAGAAACTTCAGGTTCTTGATGTCATTGACGACTTTCCACAGTGCGTCGTTCGGACCGGTGTCGCCGGTGAAGACCAGGCTGCTTTTGCCGCTGTCGAGCTGGTAACCGACGGCGGGCACCGTGTGCACCGCGGGCAGTACGGTGATTTTGCGTCCACCAAGCACGATGGTTTCGCCGACCTCGACTGCCTGATAACGCAGCCACGGCTGTTCGGGCGTGGGGATCACGGTGAAATCGGGCCAGATGTCCCAGTTAAACAGATTTTTTTTCAGGCTGGCGATGGTCTGCGGCAGCGCGTACACCGTCACCGGGTTCGGCCGCAGCGCGCCGACCGAATCGACGAAGAAGGCAATCGAGTTGACGTGGTCGAGGTGCGAGTGCGTGACGAAGATATGGTCGATCAGCGTCAGTTCGGCGAGCGAAAGATCGCCGACACCGGTGCCGGCATCGATCAATATGTCCTGATCCAGCAGAAACGAGGTGGTGCGGTTTTGCAACCCGCCGATCCCACCCGAGCATCCGAGCACCCGCAATTGCATTGTTGTTTCCCCCTAGGCGCGAATGAACACTGTAACACCGCACCGGTCTGCCGGCGGTAGATTAACGAATCACTGCGTCATCACCGCGAGCGGTGTTTAAAAAAAACTTAAAGTAAATCCTAATCGCCCTTGATCTTCGAGCGCTTGATCACGCCGGCCCACTTGTCGCGTTCGGCGATCATGTGCTCGCGGAACTGCTGCGGCGTGCCGGGCATGGCTTCGGCGCCGTCGTCGGTCAGGCGCGACAGCACCGCCGGGTTGTCGAGCGCCTTGCGGATTTCGGCATTCATGCGGTCGATGACCGGTTGCGGCGTTTTTGCCGGCGCCAGCACGCCGTACCACTGCGTCATCACAAAGCCCTTCACGCCGACCTCGGTCGCCGAGGGCACGTCGGGCAGCGGCTTGGCGCGTTTCAATCCGGTGACGGCGAGCCCGCGCAGCCGCCCGGCGCGCACCTGCGGCAGCGCCGAAATGATGCTGCCGAAGGTGAGCTGGATCTGCCCGCCGATCAGATCGGGATAGGCCGCACCGATGCCCTTGTACGGAATATGCGTCATCTCGGTGGCGGTGACGTATTTGAAGAGTTCACCCGTGAGATGGATCAGGCTGCCGTTGCCGGCCGAGGCGTAGTTGAGTTTGTTCGGATTGGCTTTGGCGTAAGCAATCAGTTCGGGCAGTGTTTTCACCGGCACCGAGGGGTTGACCACGATCAGATGCGGCTGCGAGGTGATCTGCGTTACCGCGGCGAAGTCGCGCACCGCATCGTACTCGGCCTTGTACATCAATGGATGAATCACCGAACTCGCGCTGATGGTGATGAAAGTGTAACCGTCAGGCGCGGCGAAGCGCGCGATCTCGGCGCCGACACTGCCGCCGCCACCGCCGCGGTTATCGACCACCACGGTCTGGCCGAGGCCCTCGGTCAATTTGATGGCAAGGCTGCGCGCCACGGTGTCCATGGCGCCGTTGGCGGCGAGCGGCACGATCATGCGGATCGGGCG
>JANXSE010000406.1 GCA_025356695.1 Betaproteobacteria bacterium | reverse complement strand
TAGTGCCCAATTGGCTTTGTCATCGACCGCCGGCGCAGCGATTTTGAGCTTCAGCGCGTCGCCATGGCGCCCGGCCACCGCGGTCTGCCGCGCGTTTGGTTGCACATGCAGTGTCAATGTGATTTTTCCGCCCGCAGAATCGCATTTCCACCACGGGTCCGGCGCTGCGGTCACAACAATCGTCCCAGGTTTCCTTCCAGCCACGCCAGCGGCACTGCCAGTATCAACTGACACACCAGCAAGGCCAGCAATGGGGATAAATCCACATTGGCCACCAGCGGAATGACCTGTTGGAAGGGCCGCAGAAAGGGCCGTGTCACGCTGTTGAGGATGGGCGCAATCGGGCTGTACGGGTTCACCCAACTCAAGACTGCCTGCAGGATCAGCGCGCCCATCACCAGATAAACCATCAGTTGCGTCAAGTGAATGGCCGCCATGGCGAGCAGTGCCACCAGCGCCATGCCGACCGCGGTGCCAACCTGCACGCCCTTGATTTGCAGCATCAGCCACAGCTTCAGCGTCTCGGTGAGCAAGGCGAGCACCAGCGTCGCAAGATCCAGTCCCCACAAACCGGGAATGAAACGGCGCGCCGGCAGCACGATGAAATTGGTCAGCGCGGCGACGAATTCGGAGAGCTGGTTGCGCGCCGGCGCGCGCACCCACTGCAGCAGAAAACGCGTGATCAACGCAAATGCGAAAAAATCACCGACGGTGGAAACCAGAAAAATCAGTGCCTGGGCCAGCATATATGGGGGTCAGTCTTTGCCGAGTTCCGCGCCGAGTTCGCGGCTGCGGTGGTTCGCTGCATTAACGGCGCGCATGATCGCTTCCTTGACCTTGTCGGCCGCCATGCTTTGCAGTGCCGCCGCAGTGGTGCCGCCCTTCGAAGTCACGCGCTCGCGCAGTGTGCCGACATCTTCGCTGCTGCCCGCGGCGAGTTTTGCTGCGCCGAGCACGGTTTCAAGCGTCAATTCGGCGGCGGTGGCGTCCGGCAGCCCCAATTCTCTGGCCGCGTCGCGCATGGCCTCCATGAAATAAAACACGTAAGCGGGCCCGCTGCCCGACACCGCAGTCACCGCATCGAGTTGCCCTTCGTCTTCTACCCACACGACTTTGCCAATGGCCTTGAGAATGCGCTCCACCGCGCCACGGCCTTCGGCTGCAAGGTTCGCCGGTGCGCAGGCCGCCGTAATGCCCGCACCGATCAGTGCCGGTGTGTTCGGCATGCAGCGTACGATGCGCGCATAACCGCCAAGCCAGCGCGACAAATCGGCGACACGCAGGCCGGCCGCGATGCTCAGCACCACCTGTTGTTGCAGACGGGCGGCGAGCGGCTGCACGGCTGTGCGCATCTGCTGCGGCTTTACCGCCAGCACCACAACGTCGCCAATCTGTGCCAGTTCGCCGACGCTGCCCGCCACCGTGACGCCGAAGCGGCGGGCGAGTTGCTCGCGTGCTGCGGCCACCGGTTCGACGATATTGACGTCTTCGGCCGCGAAACCGTCGCGGGTGAGGCCGCCGATGATGGCGCCAGCCATGTTGCCGCCGCCGATGAAGGTGATTTTCATGCGAAATTCCTGCGATTCGATTGTTACCGGAAGGTTGCCATTGTAGTGACTCCGGCCGTCAACCGGAAAATCATGCGTTTTGCTGTTGTCGCGCACCGAAAATCGCCGTGCCTACGCGCACCATGGTCGCGCCCTCGGCGACCGCCGCTTCGATATCTGCCGACATGCCCATCGACAGGGTATCGAGCGAAAAGCCCGCCGCCGCGATTTCGTCGCGCAAACGCCGCAATTGCGCGAAATGACCGCGTTGCACCGTGATGTCCTCGCTGGCCGGCGGTATGCTCATCAAGCCGCGCAGTTTCAGCTGCGGCAGTGTTGCAATTCCGCGGGCCAGCGCCAGCGCTTCGGCTGGGACAACACCGCTTTTTGAATCTTCGTCGCCGATGTTGATCTGGATGCACACCTGCAATGGTGCCATTGTCGCGGGCCGCGCCGCGGCGAGCCGCCCGGCGATTTTCAGACGGTCGATGCTGTGCACCCAGTCGAAATGCGTGGCGATCTGGCGCGTTTTGTTGCCCTGAATCGGTCCTATGAAGTGCCAGACCAGCGGCAGATCCCGCAAAGCGGTGATCTTATCGACCGCTTCCTGCACATAATTTTCGCCGAACGCGTGTTGTCCGGCGGCGTGCGCGCTGCGTACCGCGTCGGCGCCGAAGGTTTTGCTCACCGCCAACAATTCAATGCTGCCGGGGTCGCGTCCGCATTGCTTTGCCGCGGTCGCGATGCGGGCTTTCACCGCTTGCAAGTTAACGCCGATTGTGTCCATAATTTCAAGCGATTATTCGGGTTTAAGCGTATGGTTTTACGGTAGCCGCACGCCGCCCCTCTCCGCTGCCCGCCAGCCCGCATTAACAGGGAAATTATAATGGACATCTCCGAACTGCTTGCGTTTGTCGTCAAGAACAAAGCCTCCGACCTGCATTTGTCGTCCGGCCTGCCGCCGATGATCCGCGTGCACGGCGACGTGCGGCGCATCAACCTGCCGGCGATGGAGCACAAGGACGTCCACGGCATGGTGTACGACATCATGAATGACGGCCAGCGCAAATTCTACGAAGAAAACCTTGAGTGCGATTTTTCGTTCGCAATTCCCAACCTGGCGCGTTTCCGCGTCAACGCCTTTGTGCAGCAGCGCGGCGCTGCCGCGGTGATGCGGACCATCCCGTCCAAAATTCTCTCGCTCGAAGATTTGAAGGCGCCGAAAATTTTCGGCGATATCGCCGACCAGCCGCGCGGCATGGTGCTGGTGACCGGGCCGACCGGCTCGGGCAAATCCACCACGCTGGCGGCGATGGTCAATCACAAAAACGAAACCGAATACGGCCACATCCTCACGGTCGAAGACCCGATCGAATTTGTGCACGAGGCCAAAAAATGCCTGATCAACCAGCGCGAGGTCGGGCCGCACACGCTGTCATTTTCGAACGCGTTGCGCTCGGCGCTGCGTGAAGACCCGGACGTGATTCTGGTCGGCGAAATGCGCGACCTTGAAACCATCCGTCTGGCGATGACCGCCGCCGAAACGGGCCACCTGGTGTTCGGCACGCTGCACACGAGTTCGGCCGCCAAAACCATCGACCGTATCATCGACGTGTTCCCCGCCGAGGAGAAAGAAATGATCAGGGCGATGTTGTCGGAATCGCTGCGCGCGGTGATTTCACAATCGTTGCTCAAGACCAAGGACGGCTCCGGTCGCGTCGCCGCGCACGAAATCATGATGTGCACGCCGGCCATCCGCAACCTGATCCGCGAAGCCAAGGTCGCGCAGATGTATTCGGCGATCCAGACCGGCCAGGCCTTCGGCATGCAGACGCTGGACCAGAACCTGCAGGACCTGGTCAAGCGCAACATCGTCTCGGTCGACGAAGCGCGCGGCAAGGCCATGAACAAGGACAACTTCAAGTAATCGTGCGCCGGCCGCAAGGCGGGCGCGTGGTTCATCACTGCAACCAGGGGGTCGGTAATGGATCGTGATCAGGCAGTACAGTTCATGCACAACCTGCTGCGCGCCATGCTCAGCAAAAAAGCGTCGGACTTGTTCATCACCGCGGGCTTTCCGCCCGCGTTCAAGGTCGACGGCAAGATGACGCCGGTGTCGAACCAGACGCTGACCCCGCAGATGACCGCCGATCTTACGCGCGGCATCATGAACGACAAGCAGGCCGCGGAATTCGAATCGACCAAAGAATGTAATTTCGCCATCGCCCCCTCCGGCATCGGCCGCTTCCGCGTCAATGCCTTCATGCAGCAACAGCGCGTCGGTCTGGTCATGCGCACGATTACCACCTCGATCCCGAATTTCGATGCCATGAAACTGCCGCCGGTGTTGAAGGACGTGGTGATGAGCAAACGCGGCCTGGTCATCTTCGTTGGCGGCACCGGTTCGGGTAAATCGACCTCGATGGCTGCGATGATCGGTTACCGCAACGAAAACAGCTACGGCCACATCATCACCATCGAAGACCCGGTTGAATACGTGCACGAACACAAGAACTGCGTCATCACGCAGCGTGAAGTCGGCGTCGATACCGATTCGTGGGAGAACGCGCTGCACAACACCTTGCGGCAGGCGCCCGACGTCATTCTGATCGGCGAGATCCGGCACAAGGAGACGATGGAACACGCGATTGCCTTCGCCGAAACCGGCCACCTGGCGATGGGCACGCTGCACGCCAACAGCGCCAACCAGGCGCTCGACCGCATCATTAACTTTTTCCCGGAAGAGCGTAAGCAGCAGTTGCTGATGGATCTGGCGCTGAACATGCGGGCGCTGGTCGCGCAGCGGCTGATTCCGACCAAGGAAGGCAAGGGGCGGCGCGCGGCGATCGAGATCCTGCTCAACTCGCCGTTGATCCAGGATCTGATCTTCAAGGGCGAAGTGCACGAGATCAAGGCGGTCATGTCAAAGTCGCGCGAACTCGGCATGCAGACCTTCGACCAGGCGCTGTTCGATCTTTATGAAGAAGGCGCGATCAGCTACGAAGATGCGCTCAGAAACGCCGACTCGGTCAACGAGCTGCGTCTGAAAATCAAGCTCGAAGGCAAGGAAGCGAAAGACAAGGACGTAATGTCGGGCATTGAGCATCTGAACATCGTTTAACACCGGGCGTTTCGCGCCGGGTTAAATCCGCCGGTTCGAATAAACGGCACAGCCGTTGTTCAACCGGCGTTTTCATTCATGGATATTCCTTTCGAGCTGCACGTCGTCGTTATCAGTGCGCTGGTCGTCGCCGGCGCTTTCGTCGTTTTCGGCATCTCGGCATTCGGCGCGGCGCTGATCACGGTGCCGGTGCTGTCGCATTTTTATCCGCTCGACTTTGTGCTGCCGGTGTGTGTGCTGCTCGACGTTTCCGCCGCCATCGCCATGGGCGCGCGCTTTTCGCGCAACGCCGATACCGGCGAACTCAAATGGATGGTGCCGCTGTGCCTGATCGGCGCGGTGCTGGGCGTCACTCTGCTGGTCAACCTGCCGCGGCAGGCGACGTTGATCGCGTTCGGCGGTTTTCTCGTTTTTTACGGTGTTTACACCTTGCGGCGTGAAGAGGGCGTGCATCTCGTGAGCCGCTTGTGGGCGCCGGTGGCGGGTTTTTCCGGCGGCCTGATGGGCACGCTGTTCGGCGTCGGCGCGCCGCCGTATGCGATGTATCTGTCGCACCGCTTCACCGACAAAGCGGAGTTGCGCGCCACGCTGTCCACCATGGTGTTGATGTCAACCGGCATTCGCACGCTGGTGTTTACCGTCGGCGGCCTGATGCTGAGCGACCGCCTGCTCATGTTCGCCCTGTTGCTGCCGTTTGCGCTGGGTGGTTTGTATGTCGGCAACCGTCTGCAGGGGCGCATCTCGCGCGAGCAGCTTGGCCGCTTTATCAGCGGGCTGGTGCTGTTGATCGGCGCCTCGGTGTTGCTCAAGGCGCTGGCGCAAGGGTAACGCGGATGTTGCACAACACGGATTTCTGGATGGTCGCGCTGCCGGTGATCTTCATCGGTTATTTCATGTTCGGCGTCTCGGGCTTCGGTGCCTCGCTGATCACGGTGCCGCTGCTGTCACACGTTGCCGCGCCGACGGATCTGCTGCCGATGCTGGTGTTGCTCGACATCAGTGCCGCGCTGATCCTTGGCGCGCGCTTTCGTGCCGATATGGAGCGCAGCGAAGTGAAGTTGCTGATCCCGTTCACGGTGCTGGGTTGCGCGCTCGGCGTGACGCTGCTGGTCAACCTGCCGCGCGACGTGGCGATGATCGTGATCGGCGTGTTCACGCTGTTTTACGCCGCCTACCAGCTCTACGATCCGGTCAACGTGCGTCCGATCTCGCGTCTATGGGCGGCGCCCGCCGGTTTCATCGGCGGCATGATGGGTACGTTATTCGGCGCCGGTGCGCCGCCCTATGTCATGTACCTGACGCGCCGCGTTGCGGAAAAAGCCGCGCTGCGCTCGACCATCGCGGGCATGGCGGTGCTGGCCATCGGCGCACGCCTGCTGGCCTTCACCGGCGCCGGGTTGATGTTCAAGAGCGAACCATGGCTGGTGTATCTGCTGCTCGCGCCGGCGGCCGGGCTCGGTCTTTATTGCGGCCACCGCATGCATCTGCGCATCAGCCGCACGCAGATGCTGCGCGCGATCTTCGTCATGCTGCTGGTATCGGGCAGCACGCTGCTCTACCGCGCGCTCTCGCAATAAGTTTCCGGCCCGGCGCTCTCACGGCCGCGCGTGATTGCCGTCGATGATGACTTTCCTCAGCAGTTCCTTAAGGCGGCCCTTGTGCATGAACTGCCAGTTGCCGCCGAATTCGATGTCGTCCACTACCCAACGGCCGGCATTGCGCACCAGATAAACCTTGTCGGTCCAGCGAGTGGTTTTTTTGTCTGAAGCGTCGGTGTAACGCAGCCCGGCCACACAGGTGGTTGCCGCCGCGCTGTGCGTGCAGCCCTCTACGCCGAAAGCCTGCGCGCCCTCGAACAACGACGTGAACAGATCGCCCTCGACCAGCGGCGGCACCTGTTTCTTCGTCACCTTTGCGTAGTTGCGTTCGGCCGCATCGGCGCGTTCGAGCAGTTGCGCCAGGGTGTGCGAGACCACCGGCGTGAACTTTGCGCGCGCCCGCGCGTTCGGCACACCTGAAGGCCGGGTTTCCAGATAGACGCGATAAAAGGCCGTCGTTGCGTGCTGCAGGTTTGCATCCGTGGCTGCAACCGCATTTCCACTCTGCAGCACGATCGCTGCAAGCAGGACTCCAAAGGTCCACGGAAACATTTTCATCGTCAGTTGTGGCCGCCTAGGGCAAGGCGCCCATGCCGCCACCCGGTCCCGCAATCGGTCTCGCGCCCTTCGAGCTATCCCCCTGTGCTTCCAGCTGCGCCTTGAGTTCCGGCCAGTGTTTTTCACCGCTCGGAATGCGCCGCGCCGGGCCGCCGCCGGTGCTCCACCAGGCGTTCTTGGTGCCGAAGTAATTGCCCTTGTTGCCGGCGGGGAAGAGATAGAGTTTGCCTTCGAGCACTTCAAACGCGCCGTTCGCCGGCCGCCCGCAGATACAATTTTCCGACACGCACCACGCGCAGTGGCCGCCGTACTGCGGCGCATATTTATCCGGGTTAGCCTTGAACAGCGCCAGGTTCTCCGCGCTGACGAACAGCCATTTCGCGCCCGCCCATTCGGCGCTGAATTCAGGCTTGCCCTGCAGCGCGCGTTTTGCGGTGAAGAAGGCCACCGTGTCGTAGCCGCTGATCGCCGTGCCGTTGTCGGAGCCGGCGGTGTTGACAAAAGTACCGGCTGTAGCCAGTGATGCAAACAATAGCAGCAGACCGGCAGCGATCAAATGTTTCCAGGGCAGGGGCGTCATTTTTGCCGGCTCGTCTGGCTAAAGTGGTTTGGCGAATATAACCGAAAAAAATTATATGCCGGACATTCGATGATGCACGCGACATTCAGGTGGGCCGGCATCACGGTACCGGCGCCCGCCTCATTCGGAGGAGGGGGCAGCCGGTTTGGGCTTGCGTGCACTGCCGGTAACCACCTTGATTTCGAACAGTCGGCATTCCAGCGCGCCGTTGAAGAGCACAGTGCGCTTCGAGGCGGACAGGCGGATCAGTTTCGGCAGGGCCATATCGCCGCTCAGGATGTAGGCGCGCCAGCCGGCGAATTTCTGCTTCAGCGCGTCGCCGAGTTTCGGGTAAAACGCGGCGAGTTCGTCGGTCTCACCAAGGCGCACGCCGTAGGGCGGGTTGGTGACGATGACACCGCTGGTGGCGGGGGCCGGCATTTCCAGCACATTGGCCTGTTTGAACGAAACCACGCCGTCGAGACCGGCGGCATTCAGATTGGCGCGCGCGTTTTTGAGTTCATCGCCGTAGAGATCACCGCCGTAGATCGGTAGCGCAACGCGCGGCCTTTCGCGCGCCAGCGCTTCAGCTTTGATGTGGTCCCACGCCGCACGGTCGAAATTTTTCAGCCGTTCGAAACCGAAGCTGCGGCGTCCGCCAGGCGCGATGTTGAGTGCGATCATCGCCGCTTCGATCACCAGCGTGCCGCTGCCGCACATCGGGTCGAGCAGCGCTTCGACGCCGTCCCAGCCTGATAGTTTGACGATGCCGGCCGCAAGGTTTTCGCGCAGCGGCGCCTCACCGGTGTCGCCGCGCCAGCCGCGCTTGAACAGCGGGTCGCCCGACAAATCGAGGTACAGCGTGACGGTTTCTGCATCGAGATAGGCGTGGATGCGCACGTCGGGGTTTTGCGTATCCACGCTCGGCCGCTTGCCGAATTTGGCGCGGAAGCTGTCGCACACCGCGTCCTTGATGCGCAGCGTGGCGAAGTCGAGGCTTTGCAGCGGACTGCGTGTGGCGACCAGATTGACGCGCAGTGTTTGCGCGACGTCGAACCAGTCCGGCCACGGCTGCGCCAGCGCGGTTTTGAAAATGTCTTCGTCGCTGCGATAACGCGCTTTGATGACGCGCCATAGCACGCGGCTGGCAACACGGCTTTCCAGATTGACCCGATAACCGAGGGTCAACGCGCCGGCGAAATGCACGCCGCCATCGACCTTGAACAGGCCACCGGCGCCGAGTGCGGCGAGTTCCTGCTCAAGCACCGGCTCCAGGCCGCGCGGGCAGGGCGCAAAAAATTGTTCGGGTTTGGCGTTCACAGGCGCACCAGCACTTCGAATTCGACGCGCTGGCGCGGATTGCGGTGTTCCTGCAATTTGCTGATGCGCGCCTCGACTGCGCCGCCGCGGTCCATGTGAAACGACACGGCGCGGTTGTCAGTGCGCGGCACATAACCCAGCTTGTGGCCGCGCCATTCGACGCGCACGGCGTTGGCGTCGTAGGCGTTGTGCGGTTCGCGCACCAGCGTCAGCGTATCGCCGACCTGCATGTCGTTCCACAGTTGTTTGGCGTCGTAATAACGAAAGCCCGCCAGCGGCGAACTTTGCACCAGCATGCGCACTTCGGTTTGTTGCGCGGATGCGGGCGTGCCGGGGCAAGCCGTGCTCAGTGCGGCTGCCAGCAACACGGCGCTGACGCCGCGCGCCGGGCTAGAAAGGTTTGACGACAACAAGGATCACCACCGCAAATAGAAGCACCACGGGAAATTCATTCAGCCAGCGGTAAAACACATGGCCGTGCCGGTTGCGCTCGTGCTTGAAGTCGATCAGCAGCTTGCCGCAATAGACGTGGTAGGCGAGCAACACCGCCACCAATCCCAGCTTGGCGTGCAGCCAGCCGCCGCTGAAGCCGTAACCGAGCCATAACCATACGCCAAAGACAATGGTAAACAGCGCGCCCGGCGTCATGATGCCGAAGAACAGCTTGCGCTCCATGATTTTGAAGCGCGCTATGCTCACCGCGTCGTCGCTCATGGCGTGATACACAAACAGCCGTGGCAGATAAAACAGCGCGGCGAACCAGGTCACCATGAACGAAATATGCAGGGCTTTGATCCAGAGCATGGGGGCCTATTTGAGCAGGCGGCGGCGCGTCAGCGCCAGCGCCAGATAAAAGCCGATGATTGCATACCCAGCCAGCACGCACAAATGCAGAGCCCATTGCGCCGGCACCTGGCCGCTCATCAGCGGACGCACCAGATCGACGGCGTGCGACAGCGGCAGCAGGGCCGTCGCCAGATGCACGGCCGGTGGCAGCTGGGCGACCGGAAAAAAGACGCCGCTCATCAGCATCATCGGCGTGATCACCAGCGTCATGTAATAGACGAAGAAATCGTAGCTGGGCGACAGCGCCGTTACGATCAGGCCAAGGCTGCCGAAGGCCAGCCCGGTGATGAGGATCACGGGGATCACCCACAGCGACAGCGCGGAGGCGCACAGTCCCAGCGCCGCGGCGACGGCAAGTACGGCCAAACCAGACAACAGACTTTTGCTGGCCGCCCATATCGCTTCGCCGAGCACGACGTCGTCGAGATTGAGTGGCGCGTTCATGATCGCCTCCCAGGTTTTCTGCACGTGCATGCGCGAGAAGCCCGAATACATGGCCTCGAACGAGGCGCTCATCATGGTGCTTGAGCACACCGTGCCGGCAGCGAGGAAGGCGATGTACGAGGTGCCGAAGGCATCGGGCATCATGCGACCGAGGCCGTAACCGAAGCCCAGCATGTACAGCATGGGGTCGGCGAGATTGCCGATCATTGACGCCAGCGCCAGTTTCTTCCACACCAGCAGATTGCGCCGCCACACATGGATGCAGCGCAGGCTGAATGACGGCATTGACCAGAGGCGTGTCATCATCAATCCCGCAGGTCGCGCCCGGTCAGGCGCAGAAAAACGTCTTCGAGATTGGCCGGGCGGTGCACGTAACGCAGTTCCGCGCGCGCGGCGAGGTCGTCGATCAGCGCCGCCGCATCGTGCACATAACAGAACACGGTTTCGCCGGCGGTTTCGCAGCGTTCGGCAAGCCGCGTGCCCTGTTCTTTCGCCCATGCCCCGGCGCCGTCGCCGAAGACCTCGACGACCTGCGGTTCGATATGGCGCTCGACCAGTTCGCGCGGCGTGCCCGAAGCGATCATGCGGCCGTGGTCCATCACGGCGAGCCGGCTGCACAGCCGCTCGGCTTCGTCCATGAAGTGGGTGGTGAGAAAAATCGTTTTGCCCTGCGCCAGCAACTGGCGCAGGCGCTGCCAGATCAGGTGGCGCGCCTGCGGGTCGAGGCCGGTGGTGGGTTCGTCGAGAAAGATCAGATCCGGATCGTTGATCAGGGCGCGTGCCAGTGTCAGCCGCCGCTTCATGCCGCCGGAGAGGGCGCGGATGTTGTCATCGCCGCGATTGGCGAGACCGGCGAATTCGAGCAGTGCCGGGATGCGCGCGTTGACTTCAGCGGCGGACAAATCGAAGTAGCGGCCGTAGACCTGCAAGTTTTCGCGGATCGTGAAGTCAGGGTCGAGGTTGTCCATTTGCGGCACCACGCCGATGCGCGCGCGGGCGCGCCGCGCTTCCTGTGGCACCGGCACGTCAAGCACACTGATTTCGCCGCTGTCCGGTTCGGTCAAACCGAGGCAGAGCCGCAGCGTGGTGGTCTTGCCGGCGCCGTTGGGGCCGAGCAGGCCGAAACATTCGCCGTGCGCGAGGTCGAGATCGATGCCGTTGACGACGACATTCGCGCCATAAGACTTACGCAGCGCACGCACGCGCAAATGGCTCATATCGGACTCATGGCTGGCGCCAGTGTTGTGTAATGATCTGCTGCAGCACCTGCAGACGGCCGTGAAAGAAATGTTCGCCGCCGGGTACCACGACGACCGGCAGGTTCTGCGGCTGCGCCCAGTCGAGCACTGCCGACAGGGGCACCACGTCATCGACTTCACCGTGGATCACCAGCGTGCCCGCCGGCACGGTGCCGGTCTGGAAACGGCTCACCGCCGGCGCGACGAGCACCAGTTGATGTGCGGCGAGTCGTTCGACCACTCGCGTCTGCACGTAACTGCCGAATGAAAAGCCGGCGCAGATCAGCGGCAGATCGCCGAAGCGCGATTTCGCATACGTCGCAACTGCGATGAGATCGTCGGTTTCGGCGATGCCCTGGTCGTGCACGCCGGCGCTGGCGCCAACGCCGCGGAAGTTCGGCCGCAATGTGGCGCAACCGAGCGCGTGAAAAGTGCGCGCCAGTGTCGTCACCACCTTGTTGTCCTTGGTGCCGCCCATCAGCGGATGCGGGTGCGCGATCAGCGCGATGGCGATGCGGCCGTCGCCCGGATCGGTGACGTCGGTTTCGATCGCTCCGGCGGCGCCGTCGAGCAGGATCTTTTCAGTAGCGGGCGGTTTCAAATCTTCAGGCGTTCGACGATGCGGCCGTGCTGCAGATGCTCGCTGATGATTTCGTCAATGTCTTCGCGGTCAACGTAGGTGTACCAGGTCTCTTCCGGGTAGACGACCAGTACCGGGCCGAGTTCGCAGCGATCGAGACAGCCCGCCATGTTGAGGCGCACCTTGCCCGCACCCGACAGGCCGAGTTCCTTGACGCGTTTCTTCGCGTAATCGCGTATGTCGCTGGCGCCGTAATCGTTGCAGCAGGCCTTGCCGCCTTCGCGCTGGTTGCAGCAGAAAAATACGTGATGTTGGTAAAAGCTCATGGCGTTGTTCGGTGGCGGTAAAGCGCGGTGGGAGGCGTTGACTGGCGGGGGCGGATTATACCGCGCCCTCAGCGGGCGCTGTATTTGCGTGCGCTGCCGCGCACGCGGTGCACCGGATACTTGCGCGCGTTGATGACCATTTTGCGCTTCGCCGCCGCCAGGGGGTCGATCCCGAGCACGTCGGCCAGTCGCGTCAGGTAGAGCAGTACGTCGGCGATTTCCTCGCCCACCGCAGTTTTGGTTTTGGCGTCAAGGTGCATGCTTTGCTCGGTGGTCAGCCACTGGAAGTGTTCGAGCAGTTCGGCCGCTTCCACCGATAGCGCCATCGCCAAATTTTTGGGTGTGTGGAACTGCTGCCAGTCGCGTGCCGCGGCGAAGCGGCGCAGCGCGTCACGCAGGCTGGTTATGGTGATCGCGGTTTTTTTCATGCGGCGCTTTCGGATTGCAGTCGGGGGGGCACGTTTCTGCGCGTCAGTGCGAGCAACAGCATGCCAGTGGCGAACGGCCACAACTGGGAGAGCACGCGCACGATGTTACTGAAGCTCGACAGGTGCGTTTGCTGCAAGGCCAGCAGGTACGGCGGCGTATTTTGGTAAGGATTTTCCGGTGTGACGTTCACCAGCAGCACCGTGGCGAGCAGGCAGACGATCGCCAGTGTGCTGCGCCAGAGTGCCGGCAGCCACATCAGCAGGGCGAGCATCGCGATGCCGATGAGCAGGCCGCCCGTCACGCCGGGCGTCAGCCATTGAAACGGGCTCGCCGCACGCGCCAGCGACCAGACTGCGAACGATTTGGCGGCCACGGTCAGCGTCAACGCGGCAGCCGCCACGGTTGCGGCCGCCGACGGTGCGGCAGCGATTTGTGCGGCCAGCAGGCCGAGCACCACAGTCGCCAGCACGGCGATGCCCATCTCGATGTTTTGATAGGTGGCGGGCACGTAGGCAAACCACGGTTTGAGTCCGAGCGCCTCGCGCAGGTCGCCGCTGGCCAGCGCCAGCGGCGCCGGATCGAACTGGATGAACAGCCATGCCGCAAGCGCAATCAAGCCGCAATCGCCGAGTACGTCGGCGCGGATGGTGCGCCGGCGCAGCGCCACCGACGGGTGATCCGCTACCAGCGGAAACGCCAACAACCACACGCTGATGGCGCCGAGTGCCGCGCCGCCGGCATTGGCCAGCAAATCAATATTCGAGGCGATGCGCGCCGGCAGATACAGTTGCACGCTCTCGAGCGCGAGGCTCAACAGGGTGGCGAGCGCGATGGCGAGCAGGCAGCCGGCCAAGCCGGCGCAGCGCGGACGCAGGGCGACGACGAGCATGGCGCCGAAGGGCAGATAGGCGGCAACGTTGAGCGCGATGTCGCTGCTGGTGATGTAGCGCGGCCACGCCGCCGTCAGAAAATCAAACGCCGCGGCCGGCGGCATACGCCAACCGCTGAACGGCTGCAAGCTGGCATACACGATGACCAGTGTGTAAGCTAGCGCGACATAAGCTGCGAGCCTGGAACGGCCTGGATTTATCACCATATATGACCCTATTCTATGATGTTTTCAACGGCGATGCGGATGGCATCTGCGCGCTGCATCAACTGCGGCTGGAGACGCCGCGCGCGGCGGAACTGATTACCGGTGTGAAGCGCGACATTGCGCTGCTCGGGCGTGTCAAAGCGGCCGCTGGCGACGAAATCACTGTGCTCGACGTTTCGTTTGCGCGCAATGCCGGCGCGGTGGTGGCGGCACTGCAGGCCGGCGCGAAGGTGCGCTACTTCGACCACCATTACGCCGGTGATATTCCGGCGCATGCAAACCTCGAGGCCATGATCGACACCGGAGCTGACGTCTGCACCAGCCTGCTGGTCGATCAATATCTCGGCGGCCGCCGCCGCGTCTGGGCAGTGGTGGCGGCGTTCGGCGACAACCTCGTCGAACCGGCGCGCCGTGCCGCGGAGTCTTTGCGTCTGGCGCCGCACGCGCTGGCACGGTTGCAGGAACTGGGCGAATGCATCAACTACAACGCCTACGGTGAGAGCGTTGACGATCTCAACTACCCCCCGGCCGATCTGTATCAGGCGATCAGCGCCTATGCCGATCCCTTTGCCTTCATTGCCGGCGAGCCGGTGTTTGACCTATTGCAGCAGAGCCGTGCCGACGATCTTTATCTGGCCAATGAAATCGTGGCGGAAAGGGCGGACGAACAAATGGCGGTTTATGTGTTACCGAACGAGCGCTGGAGCCGGCGCGTGAACGGGCCCTTCGCCAACCAGCTGGCGGTCAAACATCCGGCGCGTGCGCACGCCATTCTGACCTGGCGCGCGGGGGGCTTTTCCGTCAGCGTGCGCGCACCGCTCGAGGCGCCGCGCGGCGCCGATGCCTTGTGTCGCCAGTTCGATAGCGGCGGCGGACGCGCGGGGGCGGCCGGTATTGATTTTCTGCCGCAGGCCGAACTGGCGCGTTTCGCCGACGCCTTCAAACAGGCGTATTTATAGCGCAGCGCTAACGCGAAAGTTTCAGCGCGTCCAGTTCGATCAGCGCGAAGGCGATAAGCCACAGCACCGCGTCATAGGCATCGAACCATTCGCCGCGCAGCGCCCACAATGGAATGAGCGCGGCGATCGCGCCGTAGAGTACGATGGCGCCCGCCGTAAACAGCCGGCGGCGGCGCGCCATCAGCTGCTGGAGGCGCAATTCGCATTCGAGCAGCACAACCACCAGTATCCACAAACCGATGTTGATCGCGTCGAGCCATTCGTGTTGTTGCGCGTATCCATAAGCGGAAGCGGTGATCGCTACGGCGGCGCCGAAGCGCGCCAGGTAGACGAGGCCGCGCGCGTGCATTTTTTCCAGCCACGGCCGGTTCACGGTTTCAAGCGCAAACAGCATCAGCAGCGCGAACCACGCCAGTGAATCGAGCCCCTTGGTCCAGGGCGCGATGCCAAGAAACCACAGGGTGTTGCCGGCCAGCAGGACATAAAGCCCGAGTTGCAGGGGATGGGGGGCGCGCATCAGCGGCCGGTGATACGGAACGCAACGGGCGCGCCGGCCCGCGGACTCAACGCGACACCGGGTGGTGCGCGTGGGCCGCGTGCGCGGCCGGCTTGCGACGGATTGCCAGCGGCGCCAGCGAACCGGCGATCATGCCGAACAGCGCGGCGAAAAATCCTGCCAGTTGCGGCGGGCAGACCGCGTTCGGCGCGAGGACTTCGAGCCAGATCCAGGTCGCCAGTCCGAGCACGATGGCGGCCAGCGCGCCTTGCGTGTTGGCGCGCTTCCAGTAGAGTCCGAAGGCGAGCGGCACGAAGGCAGAGACCAGTGTTACTTTGTAGGCGTTCTCGACCATCTTGTAGATCGACAATTGCGAGTTGAGCGCGAACAGTGTGACCAGCACCGTGAAGCAGAGCACGACGATGCGCATCAGGCGCAGCATCTGCTGGTCGCCGAGGTGCTTGAACGCCGGGCGCAGGAGGTTCTCGGTGAAGGTGACCGACGGCGCCAGCAACGTGGCGCTGGCGCAACTCTTGATCGCCGAGAGCAGGGCACCGAAGAACATGACTTGCGCGAACACCGGCGCGTGATGCAGGATCAGGTTAGGCAGGATTAATTGTGATTGTTTGTCGCCGTCGATCAGTTTCTGCACCAGTCCGGGATCGATCAGCGTTGCCGAGTAGGCGAGGAACATCGGGATGAAGGCGAAGCAGAAGTAGAGACAGCCGCCGAGGATGGACGCGCGGCCGGCGGTGCGCTCGTCTTTGGACGAGGCGACACGCTGAAACACGTCCTGCTGCGGAATCGAACCCAGCATCATGGTCACGGCGGCGGCGGCGAAGCCGAGCACGCCGGTGAGCGAGGCGTCGGGCCAGAACGAAGAAAACTTGCCGGCCTCGACCGCGTGTCCGACCACCGCCGTGACACCGCCGGCGAGCTGGCTAACGTCCCAGCCGATATACAGCATGCCGATGACGATGATGATCATCTGCAGGAAGTCGGTGATGGCGACCGCCCACATGCCGCCCCACATGGTGTAGATCAGCACGGTCGAGGCGCCGACGATCATGCCGGTCGATTGCGACATGGCGCCTTCGGAGACGACGTGGAAGACCAGACCCAGCGCGGAAATCTGCGCGGCGACCCAGCCCAGGTACGAGAGCACGATGCACATCGTCGTCATGGCTTCGACAGTGCGGCCGTATCGGTTGCGGTAGAAGTCGCCGATGGTGAGCAGTTGCATGCGGTACAGCGGCCGGGCGAAAAACAGGCCGACCAGGATCAGGCACAAGCTCGAGCCGAAAGGATCGGCGATGACGCCGCCCAGGCCTTCACGCAGAAAGGTGGCCGGGATGCCGAGCACGGTTTCCGAGCCGAACCAGGTGGCAAAGACGGTGGCGGTGACGATGTAGAGCGGCAGGCTGCGCCCGGCCAACGCATAGTCGGCCGTATTTTTGACCCGCATGGCGGCCCACAGGCCGATGCCGACCGAGATGATCCAGTAGATGATTACGAACCAGAGCAGCATGTCAGCATCGTGGAAAGGTGCGCGTGCAATCGCTATGGTTACAAATTATACGATGTTGGCGGCGCGCGTCGAGTGTGCGGCAGTCGTTCAGTGCACAAGGTAGATCAGCAGTCCGCCGGCGGTGGCGATCAGCGAAACGGCGATGATCGCCAGCACGATGTTCTGGTCGCGTGTTTCTTCGCTGAGCTTTTGCAGGGCTACGGTGACGCGGTCGTTGCCGGCGTCTTCGAGAAAACGGTGGAGTAGCCGCGGCAGCTGCGGCAGCGCGTGATTCCAGAACGGCAACTCGGTTTTCAGCTGGCGCAGGAGGCCGCGCCAGCCGATCTGTTCGGACATCCATTTTTCCAGAAACGGCTTGGCGGTTTCCCACAGATCGAGCTCGGGATCGAGTTCGCGGCCGAGGCCTTCGATGTTGAGCAGGGTTTTCTGCAGCAGCACCAGTTGCGGTTGCACCTCGATATTGAAGCGGCGCGAGGTCTGGAACAGGCGCAGCAGTATGCGGCCGAAGGAAATGTCCTTGAGCGGTTTGGCGAAGATCGGTTCGCACACCGCACGGATCGCTGTTTCAAAATCGTCGATGCGCGTGTCCGCCGGCGCCCAGCCCGATTCGATGTGCGACTCGGCGACACGCCGGTAGTCGCGGCGGAAAAATGCCAGGAAATTCTGTGCGAGATAGTGTTTGTCGTTGTCTGTCAGCGCGCCGACGATGCCGAAATCAAGCGCGATGTAGCGGCCGTCGGCGGCGACAAGGATGTTGCCCGGATGCATGTCGGCGTGAAAGAAGCCATGGCGGAATACCTGCGTGAAGAAAATTTCAACGCCGTCGCGCGACAGCTTTTTCAAATCGATGCCCTGCTCGTGCAACGCGGCGATGTGCGAAATCGGCGTGCCGTGCATGCGCTCCATCACCATCACCTGCGTGGTGCACCAGTCCCAGTGAACTTCCGGCACCAGCAGCAACGCGGAACCCGCGAAGTTGCGGCGCAACTGGCTGGCGTTGGCGGATTCGCGCATCAGATCGAGTTCGTCTTCGAGATGGTGCGCGAACTCGGCCACCACTTCGTGCGGGCGCAGGCGTTTGCCGTCGGCCCACAACAATTCGATGAGGCTGGCGCCGGCGTCGAGCAGCGAAACGTCTTTGCGGATTACCTGTTCGATGCCGGGGCGCAGGATTTTCACAGCGACTTCACGGCCGTCGTGCAGCGTCGCGAAATGCACCTGCGCCACCGACGCGCTGGCGATCGCCACCGCATCGAATTCGGCGAACACCTCGGAGGCCGGTTTGCCATAGGCGCGCGCGATGGCGGCCAGCGCGATGTCCGGCGGGCAGGGCGGCACCTGGTCCTGCAGTTTGGCCAGTTCGTCGGCGATATCGGCCGGCAGCATGTCGCGCCGCGTCGACAGGATCTGGCCGAATTTGACGAAAATCGGGCCCAGCGCTTCGAGCGCGAGGCGCAGGCGCACCGCGCGCGGTTGCGTGTAACGGCGCCAGAAAAACACCGTGTGCAGCAGCGCGCGCAGGCCGCGCACGCGTTCATGGCCGAGGAAAAACTCGTCGAGGCCGAAGTGCAGGCCGACGCGGATGATTTTCAGGAGGCGCAGCAGAGTCATGCACCAATTCTAACAGGGCGGGCCGTGGTGCCCGCGGCGCGGCCATGCCGCGCGGGCTGCGGTTTACTGGCGGCGTTCCAGTTGTTCGAGGCGTTTTTCGAAACGCGCCACGTCGTCGCGCAGTGTATCGACGTCGCGGCCGAACTGTTCGATGCCGGGCCGCGCGGCGAGCAAGGGCCGCTCTTCCGTCCAGTAGGCGGCGGCCTGGCGTGCCAGACTGCCGGCGGCATCGCGTTGCCAGTGCAGGAAGGCCGCGCCGGCGCCGGCGAGGCGGTGCGCGACGATGTCGCCGAAGATGCGGCTCAGGTCTTCCTCGGCGTCCCAGCGCAGGTTCTGCGCAACGTAGTGGATGTCGCGCGCCAGCGCAAGGTCGCCGCTGGTTTCAACCTCGCGCCATGCATCCGGGCCGCTGGCCGCCATGCGCATCGCCAGCACCGGCGTCAGTTTGAAGGTGGCCGCCGCCTCGCCGTTGCCGGCGGCGACTTCACCGTTGGCGAGGATCTCCAGCGTGAACGCAAACGGCGCCACATCGAAGCGTACCGTTTTGCCGGCATGCGGCACAAGACGTTCGCGCGCCCATGAGGCGCGGCGCAGCAGATGATTCAGCGCGGGCGCGAGCGGCGGCGTAAACAGG
>JANXSE010000400.1 GCA_025356695.1 Betaproteobacteria bacterium | reverse complement strand
CAGCCCAATGTCATCGTCGTCACGCCGTCGGCGGCGGCCGGCACGGTGAAAGAACTGATCGCGCTCGCCAAAGCCAAACCCGGCGAATTGACCTATGCAAGTCCCGGCAGCGGTTCGGCGCCACATCTCTCGGCAGAACTGTTTCAGCGCATGGCTGGCATCCAGATGATCCACGTGCCTTATAAAGGCATACCTGCTGCCGTCACGGATGTGATCGGCGGGCGCATCACGATGCTCTTCACGACCACGATCTCGGCAGCGCCGCACGTCAAGGGCGGCAAGCTGCGCGCGCTGGCCGTCACCGGCAGCAAGCGGCATCCGAGCATGCCTGAAATACCGACCGTCGGCGAAAGCCTGCCCGGCTACCACGCCGAAGCGTTTCAGGGCATGGTGCTGCCGGCGGGCACGCCGCCGGCGATCGTCGCCAAACTGTCAGCCGCGGTTGCGCACACCGTCAAACTGCCGGATATCGTGCAGCGCTTTCAACTCGATGGCGCCGAGCCGGTCGGCAGTTCGCCGACGGAATTCGCGGCTTTCCTCAAAGCGGAAATGCAGCGCTGGAGCAAGGTCATCAAGGACGCCGGCATCAAGCCCGAGCAGTGACCGCAAAGGCACCGGCGTTTATTTGGCGGCGGGGTCGGTTGACCGGAAAGACGCCCGGGCATTCAGTCGATCATAATGCTGCGCAAGTTTCGGATTAGCTTCGCGCCAGCCGAAATCCGGAATGCCTTCCTCAAGATAGGCCAAGGCGTAACCCGCCGCGATATCGGCGAGCGTGAATGACTTGCCGAAGCAGAACGCACCGTCGCCAAGTTCGCGCTCCATCATGGCAAGCGCGCGGCGGATTTTTTCGCGCTGGGCCTCATACCATTTCGCCGGCTCGCGTTTGTCTTCCGGTTTACGCCAGTCGTGCGTGATCAGCACCGTGGCCTCGGCCACGCCGTCGCCAAGCGCTTCCCAGCGTTTGACCGCAATGCGGTCTTCGAAGGCCTGCGGAATCAGGCGCGGCTCGGGTTTCAACCCGTCAACGTATTCGACGATCACCGGCGAATCGAACACCGATTGTCCGTCGTCGCACAACAGCACCGGAATCTTGCCGAGTGGATTGTGCGGAATAACCAGCGCTGCGCGCGTTTCACGCGGTGCCAGCACGTATTCATAGGGCACGCCCTTTTCTTCCAGCGCGAGCCGCGCTTTGCGCACGAACGGACTGCCTGGTGTTCCAAATAGCTTCATTGACGACCTCCCCAATCATTTAGTGCAAGGAAACTCCTTCCCCCCTTGAGGGGGAAGGCAAGGATGGGGGGGTATAAGCGTAGGGCTACCCCCCACCTCAATCCCCCCCTCAAGGGGGGAGGAAGAAGTCAGACTACGTCGCAGACAGACGCGCCTGCGCAATCACCTTGATCCATTTTTCAACTTCGTATTTTATAAACGCCGCGAAGGCCTGTGGCGTTTCCGGCCAGGTGCGCGAGCCGTCGCTGGCGAGCAACTCGTTCACATCCTGCATCGCCAGCACGCGCATCAACTCGCGATGCAACCGCGCCAGCACCGGTTGCGGCGTAGCCGCCGGCGCGGCAAGCCCGTTCCAGATCATGATTTCGTAACCGGGCACGCCTGACTCGGCGATCGTCGGCAGTTCGGGCAGCAAGGGCCAGCGCTGTGCGGTCGTCACCGCGATCATTCGCAGGCGGCCCATCTTGATATGCGGCAGCGAGGAGATCGGATTGGTGAAGGCTACCGAGGTTTCACCGCCGAGCACCGAGGCGGTCGCCAGCGCGCTGCCCTTGTACGGCACGTGCAACAGCTTCACACCGGCGAGCATGTTGAAAAGTTCGCCACCGAGATGCGAGCCGCTGCCGAGTCCCGCCGAACCGAAGGTGATCTGACCGGGCTTCGCTTTCGCCAGTGCGATGACGTCTTTCACTGTTTTGACTGGCAGCGAGGGATGCACGATCAGCGCACCGGGTGCGATGGTCAGGCGCGTGATCGGCGCGAAATCTTTTATCGTGTCGAACGAAAGCTTTTTCTGCAACGCCGGCGCCACTGTGACGTTGGTGCTGAAGAGATAGAGCGTATGGCCGTCGGCCGGCGCGCGCGCAGCGAGTTCGGAGGCGATTACGCTGCCGCCGCCCGGACGGTTATCGATAACAACCTGCTGGCCGAGCGCCTCGCCGAGTTTGTGGCCGACCACGCGTGCTGCCGTATCGTTGCCGCCGCCGGGCGCAAGGGGCACGATGAGGCGGATGGTTTTGGTCGGGTAGTCCTGCGCGTGTGTGCAGGATATCGCAAGCAGCAATGCGATCACCTTCAGCGCACAGGGTGAGCAACTTGTTGCCCGCGCATAGCCGTTCCCCGGAATACGCTGCGCTCCTTCCGGGCTGCAGAGTCGGACGGGTTGCACAGGCGCGCGTGTCAAACGAAAGCGCATGCGCAAACGATCAGGGAATCCCGCGGGTTCTGCCGCCATCAACGTTGATTGCCGTGCCCGTGATCATGCCGGCCTGCTCCGACGCCAGATACACGGCAAGGCCCGCAATGTCTTGCGGCACGACGACGCGCCCCATCGGCACGTCGGCAACCAGATGTTTGGTCGCCGCTTCAACCGACAGTTTTTTCTCGCGCGCGGTGATTTCAACGAGTTCGGTCCAGCGGCCGGTGTCGGTCGAGCCCGGGCAGATCGCGTTGACGGTGATGCCGTACGGTCCGAATTCATTCGCCAGCGCCTTGGTGATCGACAGCGTGCCGAGATTGATCGGCCCCGACATCACCGACACGCCGCCGGGTTCGCGGCCTCGCGTGCCCGAGATGTTGATGATGCGCGCCTGCTTCGATTGTTTCAGGTACGGCAGCGCTTCGCGCGTCATGCGTATAAGGCCAAGGGGCTTGACGGCGAAATACTCTTCCCATAATTCATCCGGGATTTCGGTCAGCCGGCCGCGGTAGGCACCACCTGCGCAGTTGACGAGAATATCGACACCGCCCAGTTCCTTCACCGCGCGTTCGATCGCCGGTTTGATGGCGACCGTGCCCTTGTCGAGATCGAGAGGAATCACGGCAACGCGGATACCCGTGTGTTTCGCGCGCAGCTCTTTTGCCACCGCTTCGCAACGTTCAAGATCGCGCCCGAACAATCCGAGGTTTGCGCCCTCGGCCGCCAGTGCGACTGCAATGGCCTTGCCGATGCCGCGGCTTGCACCGGTGATGAAGGCGGTGCGTCCTTTGAGATTGAAGTCCATGCCCTGCTCTTTGTGTGGTTGATCTGAAGGCGCATCTTACAGCGCGGCGGCTAAATCGACACATCCGCGCAGCGCAGCACGGGTCGATTAGAATGCACTTTGCCAAATCAACACGGGGCGTCCGATGCGGAAGCCGGTATTGATCACGCTGTTGTTGCCGTTTATCATCGCACTGCCGGCTCATGCGCAAAGTTATCCCGGCCGCGTTGTGCGCATCGTCGTGCCGACCTCGGCCGGCGGCGGCGGCGATGTGATTGCACGGCTGATTGCAAAATCGTTGAGCGGGCGCTGGGGACGACAGGTCGTTGTCGATAACCGTACCGGTGCCGGCACCATGCTGGGCAGCGAACTCGTCGCACGCGCTGCACCCGACGGTTATACATTGCTGATGACGCCGAGCACGCTGGCGATCAACCCGGCCGCCTACAAAAAAGTCCCTTACGACGCATTGCGCGATTTCGCGCCAATCACGCAGGCGGCCGTCGTGCCGAACCTGATGATGGTGCATCCTTCGGTGCCGGCGAGAAACGTGCGCGAAATGATCGCGCTGGCCAAAGCAAAGCCGGGCCAGTTGTTCTATGCCTCATCGGGGCACGGCACCAGCCCGCATCTGTCGATGGAACTGTTCTCGCTGATGGCCGGCATCCGCATGGTGCAGGTGCCGTACAAGAGTTCGGGCCCCGGCGTGATCGACCTGCTTGCCGGCCAGGTCGCACTGATGGCACCGTCGATGATCAGCGGCATTCCGCATGTGCGCGCTGGCCGCCTGCGCGCGCTCGGCGTGACCACCGCACAACGCTCACCCAGCGCGCCCGACATTCCGACAATCGCCGAATCGGGACTACCCGGTTATGAATCGGCGCAATGGTACGGCCTGCTGGCGCCCGTGGCGACACCGCGCGACGTGCTCGACAAACTGTACAAGGAAGTCACGGCAATTCTGCTCGCGCCTGAAAACCGCGAACTGCTCGGTTCCGAAGGCGGCATCGTCGTTGCCGGCACACCGGAAGCCTTCGCCACCATGATCAAATCAGAAACGGCGAAGTGGCTGCGTGTCGCCAAAGAAGCCGGACTGACGCCTGAATAAAATGCGACATAAAAAAACCCGGCGCTAGCCGGGTTTCTGCCGAAGCACGAACGGCTTAGTACGAATGCACCAGACCGATCGACAGCAGCTTCGGTTTACTGTCGCTGGTCTTGGTGGCCAGCGTGAAGTTGTTGTTCGATTCACCGGCCTTGCCGAAGTCTTCGTATTCGATGCGCACGGTCAGATTCTTCATGATGTTGTAACCGGCACCGACGCCGAACGCGAACGAGGTCTTGCGGTTGGTGCCCGCATCGTTCGCATTGAAAGCGCCGCCGTTGCTCGAGAAATTCATTTTCGAGTAATTGCTCGACACGCCCAGTTTGGCGAACACCGAGAAGTCTTTCGGCAGCGGCAGCGTGCCGACGCCAAACAGGTTCCACGAGTTCGTCTTGATAATGGCTTTGCCGACGCTGGCGCCGCTCACCGGCGTTGCGGTGTACTGACCCAGGTAGTCGTAGCCGCCTTCAACGCCGAAGTTCTCGGTGAATTTATAACCGCCGAACAGCTTGAAACCGGCGTCCGTGTCTTCAAACGTGGCGCTGCCCGCAGCCGGCGTCCAGTTGGAACGGCTTTGTTTGTGGTCAACGCGGCCGGCAGCGGCACCCGAATACAACTGCGCGAAGGCCGGCGTTGCCAACACGGCCATCAAAACGACTGCGAGTCTGGATAATTTCTTCATGCCGTTCCCCGTTCAAAAATTGGTTCTGCGCAAATATACCAGCGCAACAGCGGGAACCATCAGAAGTCCGCACCAAAACCGTGCGAATAGTTTCGCGGCTGTTGCGCCGAAGACACACCGATGCGGCGCATCAGGGTTGCTTGTAGTACACCGCCACCGCCGCCGGCACGCGCACCGGCGCGATCCAGTCCGGGTATTTCTTCGCAAATTCGTCGGTCAGTTGTTTGCCGATGTCCGCCTCGGATATGCCCTGCGCCTTCAGTTCCTTGGTGCGCGCGCCGATGCCCTTGAGCACATCGCGGTAACTGCGGATCATCGATGCATCGCCGATGCCGCCGTGGCTGCCGGCAACCACCAACGGTTGCATTGCCTCAATCCGGTCGAGCGCGGCGAGCCACACATTTGCGTCCGCATAGGGCGTAATGAAAATCGGGAACAACTGTTTCATCGCGAGATCGCCCGAGAACAGCACGCGATCGCCCTCGATGAAAACGACAGTATCACCGCGCGTGTGTCCCGGCCCCAGCCATTCGATGCGCACGCGCACGCCACCCAGATCGAGCGTGTACTCGCGCTCGAACAAAATGTCGGCGCGCGGATAGGTCGAATCCTTCATCAGCGCGGCCATCTCCGGCGAACGCGATTCGAACATCTTGAAGAACGACGCGCCGAATTCCTCGACGTCCTTCTGCTGCGCCTGCGGCCGGATGAATTTATACGTCGCCGGGAAGGCGGTGCCGCCGGTGGTGTGCTCGGCGTGAAAATGCGTCGTCGCCACGTAAACTTCGCTGTTCTTGCTGAGCTTGGCGACTTCGCGCATCACCGCCTCGCCGTTACGAATACCAAGACCGGTATCGACAATCAGCGTGGCACGGCTGCCGACGATGATACCGACGTTGGGCACCACCGGCACCAGGCCGTCCGGAATCACCCACACGTGATCGGCGACTTTCACCGTGGTGCCTTCCTTGATCACCGGCAACGGCGGCGTCTGCGCCTGCAGTGCGGTCACAATGAACAGCGATGCCAAGAGCAATGCCAATTGCGTGACGCCGGATGACACAGGTTTCCCGTTGCGCATGATTCCCCCTCCAGTTGAATTGCGTTTATTCGACCCTGTCTTCACGCAGTCCGCGCTGCGCGAGAAATTCTTCGAATGTGGTCTGCGGCCAGCTGCCGCTGGTCACATATTGATCGAATTTCATGAAGGCGTCGACTTTTGTGCGCGAACCGCGCCGCATCATGATTTCGCGGCCGTCGGGCGTGACGAAGGCCCACGCCGGCACCGGGCTGCCCTTGAGTTTGCGGATCGCCTGCCCGCGCGGCAGCGTTTCGCCCGTGGGCAGCGTCATTGGATCGTTCGGATTGGCGCGGATGTCGAAGTACGCCAGCACATAGTGCTCGCTGTAGCGTTTGCGCAGCGCCGCGAACGACAGCGTGTTCTTGTTGAGATAAATGCAGTAAGGACAGGTCTCGAAGCCGTAATACACGAACATCGGTTTGTTGGTTTGTCTGGCAACGCGCACCGCTTCGTTGTATTCGAGGAAAGGCCAGCCGTCGGGCACGCGCGCCTGCGCCACGCCCGCAACCAGCAGAAAAAGCGTCGCGAAAATCGCCACCTTGAATACGGCCCGCGCCTGTTGTTCCAGTTGATTGATCATTTGCTGCCAGCGCCTTCCGCCATGCCCCATTTGCCCTCCGCCCGCATTGCGTCCCAGTAAATATCCGCGAGGTCATCGTCGTGAACAGCATCGTAACCGCGCAGGATTTTCAGTGCGAGATCCTTGCTTTCGTATAAATCGAACAATACCGCCAGCTTTAATTGCCGCTCCGCCGGCAAGGCGTCCAATGCAAACAGGTCGCGCGCAAAAACCGCATCGCTCCAGAGGAATTGCGCCGGATAGTCGACGCGGCCGTGCACTGCCAGCGGCTTTGCGACGCGTCCCGCCATGCCGAGAAACTTGTGGAGCATCATGCCGCGCGCGCGCAGCCACGCGTCCACGTCGCCGAACAGCGGCTGCCCGTGGTAGATCGGCGCAAATTCGGTTTCGCAGACGATCAACAGTGCGTCATGCATGGCCTGCGCGCCGCCTTGCAACACATCGAGTTCCGCGCCCTGGATGTCCAGTTTCATGAAATCGAGCGGCGGCAGCGCATGCCGGCGCGCAAACACATCCAGTGGCGTCGTTTCGATCGGCTCGGTAGCGACCAGTTTCATGTCGTCGAGACGGCCGAACATTTCGGCATAACGCGGATCGGGTTCGTATAACGAGGTGCTCATCGGATCGCGCGTTCGATACAGCGTCCGCGTTTCTTCGGCGCGCCCGAGCGCGCACGGGAAAAACCGCGCCCCCGGCAGTGCATTGCAGTTGAGTTCTGCGCAGACGGCCGGATCGAGTTCGAACGCATAGAGCCGCGACGCCGGAAACACCTGCAACAACCGGTGATACGGTTCCGTCTCGCCGGCCATCGGCACCGCCCCCGCATCCAGCAGCTGGAAGGCCAGATCGAAGCCGTTATCGCGGAGGATCCCTGCGAGCATCATTCAACCCGGTGGCGCCGTGCGGTTCTCAAAACGGCGGCATCGCGCCGTGGGCAGCGTTCCATGCCTGCGTCGTGCTGTGTTCGATAAGCGGCGTTACTTCGACTTCGAAGAACGGATGCATCGGCAGCGAGAGCAGCGTCGCGTGCAGTTCCTCAAGACTGGCCGCCTCCCAGAGGCTGAAGTTGGCGCGCTGGCCGACGATGCGGAAGATGCGGCGCAGTTTGCCCTCCTTGATGCACTGCATGCCGCGCGCGGTTTCGCGGGCCGCAAGTTCATCGACTTTTTCCTTCGGCCAGTCGCCCGGCAAACGGACGACGATACGTACCATGAATTGCATGTGCGCTTCCTCCGTTGTATCGCGCGCCTATTCTAGACCCGCGCCGCGGCCGCCGCCAAAATGTATGATGGCGCATCCGCACCGTCTCCCGAGGAACCGTCATGGCCAAAAAAGCAAAACCCTTCCCCCTGCTCACCGCCGCGGCGATTGCACGCATGGCGATCGAACGTCGGCGGCATTTCGTCAACAAGAAGGCGCTGCGGCTGAACAAGTCGCTGGGCGATGCGGTCGGCATGTCGGAGATGGGCGTGCATCTGGTCTGCATCAAGCAGGGCGACGACACCACCGAATTCCACACGCATTATTGCGACGAGGAATTCGTCTACATTCTGTCCGGTCATGGCATCGCCGAAATCGGCAAACGCAAAATCAAAGTCGGGCCCGGCGACTTCATGGGCTTCACCGCGCGGTCGCTGCCGCACGGCATGACCAACCCGCACAAGGAAGACCTCGTCTATCTGCTCGGCGGCACGCGCAAGGCGGTTGATATCACCGAATACCCGCGCAGCCGCAAGCGCGGCTATAAATTCGCCGGCCGCCGCCACCTTGTGAAATTCGGCGACGTTGACGAAACGCTGCTCTGAACGCGTTCCGCACGACGAATCCTTGTTATCAAGCCGTTGTGTCGCGACGGCCCCGTGTTCCCGTTGCTGTATAGTTTCGGCCAGTGTCCGCCAGCCGGCGGGCCGCCACCCAGGGGGAACACCATGTCATCGATCAAACGCATGACCGGAATTGTCATTGCAAGCCTCGGACTCGTTGCGCTCGCCCAGCCCGCAAGCGCCCAATTGCTGCAGCACAAGGACCTGACCGCTGGCATGGCGATGACGATGGCGGAAACCGCGCTCGCGACCTGCAAGGCCAACGGCTACGCGGTTTCAGTCACGGTGGTCGGTCGCAGTGGCGAAGTCATTCTGCAGGTGCGCGGCGACAACACCGGCCCGCACGCCTTCGAAAACAGCATGCGCAAGGCCTACACTGCGCGCACCTTCCGCGTGCCTTCCGGTGAAATTGTCACCCGTCTGAAAAACGATCCGACGTTTGCCTTGATTCATCTGAACAACATCATCGCCAATCAGGGCGGTCTGCCGATCAAAGTCGGCGACGACACCATCGGTGGAATCGGCGCCTCGGGCGCGCCTGGTGGCGAAAAAGACGAAGCCTGCGTCAAAGCCGGTCTCGACAAGATCGCCGACCAGTTGAAATAAACCTGCAGTCTGCGCAGCGCGGCGACATCGGCCGCTGCACTGCGCATCCGGCTTTTTTGCTTAAGCCACACCCTCGACGATGCGCAAATCGCGCTCGGCGCCGTCGCCCAGCGCTTTCAGTGCCGCCTGATAACCCGGGCTGTCGTGCGCGGCAATCGCCGCCGCCACGCTTTCAAATTCAATCACGACGACGCGACCGACGATGCCCGCCTCGTAGACTTTCGACGGATCGCCGCGCACCAGAAATTTCGCGCCGACCGATTCCATGACCGGGCCGGCGAGCTTGCGATAGGCATCGACCTTGGCCGGGTCCTTGATCGAACGAAAGCAGTTGATCCAATATCCTTTTGCCATTTGAGTGCTCCTCCAGTTTTAAATTGACGCTTGAATATGACGCAGACTGCGCCGGAAACTTTCAGTTAAGTGCCTCACCCTTGATGCCGGCGTCGCGCACCAGCTTGCCGTATTTCGCGTATTCGCGCTTCAGGTAATCGCGGAACTGCTCGGGCGGCCCGCCGACAATACTGGAGCCCTCGACGCGCGCAGCCTCCCTCACGTCCGGCAGCTTGAGAATTTCATTGAATTCCCGATTGAGTTTAAGCACGACCGCCGGCGGCGTTTTTGCCGGCGCGGAAATGCCGTTCCAGGTCGAGTTCTCGTAGCCCGGCACGCCGGACTCCGCCATGGTCGGCACCTCGGGCAGGGCCTCCATGCGCGCGGCGCCGGTGGTAGCCAGCGCGCGCACACGCCCGGTCTGCACCATCGGTATCGTCGGGCTCGCCACGTTGAACAACATCGGTATGTGGCCACCGACCACTTCGGTCAGCGCGTTGGTAATGCTTTTATACGGCACGTGCACGATCCGGATGCCGGTCATCGCCGCGAAGAGAGCACCCGACATGTGACCGAAACCGCCGACACCGGTCGAGCCGTAATTGAGTTCGCCCGGTTTCTGCTTCGCCAGCGCAATCAACTCTCTTACCGTTCGCGCCGGCACCGCGGGATTTACTACCAGCAGGCCCGGCGTGCTCGTCGCATGAATGATGGGCGCAAAATCAGTCAGCACGTCGTAGGGCAGCTTGTAGAGATGCGGGTTCACCGCATAGGGCCCGACCGGCGCGATGAAAATCGTATAACCGTCGGCCGGCGCGCGCGCGACGATGCCAAGACCGATGCTGGCATTCGCACCGGGCCGGTTGTCGATGATCACCGGCTGGCCGATGCGGTCGCGCAGTTTCTCGGCGAGACGCCGGCCCTGAATATCGGGCGTGCCGCCGGGAAAATACGGCACGACGAAGCGGATCGGTTTCGACGGAAAATTGCCCTGCGCAAAAACGGCCGCGCTCGCAATAGCTGCCACAACAAAAATTATTGCGGCAGACACTTTCATGCGCCCGCCAGCCGATGCGCAATCGCCACGTTTGCGCGCTCGGGCTTGAGTTCACCTTCGCGAATGCGCCGGTTAATCTCCACCACCGCCTCGTTGGCCGGCGTTGCCACGCCCGCCTCGCGGCCCTTGCGCGCAATCAGGCCGTTGAGGAAATCGGTCTCGGTCATGCGCCCCTTCAGATAATCCTGCAGCACCACGCCGCGCACCTGCCGCGCCGTCTCGCCGTGATGAATCAATATCGCGCGCAGCAGCTTCTCGACGATGGCGTCGGTCGAGACGTTGAACTCCTCGGCGCTCATGCCGAAGATCGGCTCAATGGTGATGCCAAGTGCGGCGCCCACCGCCATGGTTTCGCGACCGAGCTTCACGCACAGGCTGAACACCTCCGGGATTTCCGTCGCCTCCCACGACTGCAAACCGAGCATGCCGAAGGGCGCGAGGATCATCGAACTGTTGACCAGCTTGGCCCATTTCGCGCCGCGGATGTTCGATGTGATCGTCACCTTGCCGGCGCATGAAAGGATTTTCTGGATTTCGGCCAATCTCGGCGTGATGCGGCCATCAAGTTCACCGATGCCGAACCAGGTACGGTCGCGCATGGTGTTGCGCTGGACGACACCCGGCGTGAAGACCTCGGCCGACAGTTCGAAAGCGCAGGCAACGTCGCGTTCACGGCCGATGATGGGCGCGACCCATTCGTCGTTCATGCTGTTCTGCACCGGCACCAGTACGCCGTCGGCCTTCAGGTAGGGCGCGATGAATTGCGCCATCCATGCGCTGTCGTACGACTTCGCCGACAACAGCACCAGATCGAAGCTGCGATTGAGGCTGCTCACATCGCACAGATGCACCGCATCGACCGCGACGTGAATATCCTCATCCGGAATCTTCACGCGCAGGCCGTCCGCCTTCATCGCCTCGATATGCGCCGGCCATTGGTCGATCACCGTCAGGTCGTGCCCCGCTTTGGCGATATCGGCGGCGATGCTGCTGCCGATCGCGCCGGCGCCGAGCACGGCGATTTTCTTGAACATGGACAATTTAGCACTCCCCCTGATGCAGCGAGTCTATCGCCGGATGCGCGTATGCGGCAAATAAATCGCCCGCGTTTTCCCTGCGACGACTCGACAAGCGCGCGCGCTCAATGGTATATAAATAACTCCCCGGTCTGTCACGCAGCGCCGCCGCGAGTCCGCCACGCCCAGCGCCGATAGAGCGCATTCATTTTCGATAAAGGTCGTCCGCCATGCCCACCGCCGGGATCCTCAAGGGGATCCGCATCCTTGATTGCACGCGCAACATCGCCGGCCCCGTTGCCACCATGCTGGCCGCCGAGCTCGGCGCCGATGTGATCAAGGTCGAACCGCCGAGCGGTGATGAAATGCGCCAGTGGCCGCCCTTCGTCGATGGCGAGAGCGTCTACTTCGTCAGTTGCAACCGCGGCAAGCGCAGCATCGCCATCGATTTCAAATCCGACGAAGGCAAGGCATTGTTTCACCGCCTGCTCGCCACCGCCGACGTGATGATCGAGAACTACCGGCCCGGCACGCTGGAAAAAATGGGCCTCGGTTACGAAAACCTCAAGGACAAACACAAGAAACTTGTCTGGGTCTCAGTCACCGGTTACGGCCGCAGCGGCCCGCGCGCGAAGGCGCCCGCCTACGATTCGATGATCCAGGCCTACACCGGCATCATGGGCATCACTGGCGAAGCCAATCGCGGCCCGGTGCGCTGCGGCGGCTCACCGATCGACATCGCCACCGCCTACCTCGCGTGGGGCAGCATCATGACGGGACTGCACACGGTTGAAAAAACCGGCAAGGGCGTGCTGCTCGAAGTCTCTCTGATGGAATCCGCACTTGGCTTCATGCACGCCTACTTTCAGGGCGCGCTGGTCGATCTGCCGCTGCCGGTGCGCATGGGTTCGGAAACCATGGGCATCTACCCGCTCGGCGCTTTCGACACGCTGAACGGCGAATACTGCCTCGTACAGGTCAGCAACGAACATCAGTGGAAGCGCTTCTGCGATCTGCTGGGTGCCATTGAACTGACTGCCGACGCGCGCTTCGCCAGCAATCCGCTGCGCGTAAAAAACCGCGATGCACTGCGGCCGCTGATCCGCGATTACATGCTCAAACGCAACGCGCAGGACTGGGAACAGGCCTTCGCCGACGCCGGCGTGCCGGTCGCCCATGTGCGCAACATGCAGGATGTCGCCGCCGACG
>JANXSE010000396.1 GCA_025356695.1 Betaproteobacteria bacterium | reverse complement strand
GGCTTTTTTTGCTGGGCGAACTAGCCGGAATTCTTACTCCGCTTCGACCACATTTATTTCCCCCCAATTTATTTGACGGGACCACAATAATCAGGCGCCGTGGAATCAAAGGGTGCTCAGTTCCGAGCTGTGCAATTCACTTTGACTGCAGAAATTCGGCCACTGACTCGATGTCGTCGGCCGTCAGTTCGGTGACGATACCGTGCATGATTGGTGATTTACGCAGTTCCTTCTGAATGACTTGTAACTGCCGCACAGTGTAGGCGGCGTGCTGACCGGCAAGTCTTGGAAATATCGCCTGGCCCTCGGCACCTGCCCCGTGACAGCCTGCACAAGGCGCAATCTGTCTCCTGCTGTCGCCATTTTCAAACAGTTTCTTGCCCTGTGACATTAACTTTGAATCGCCGGATTTTCCAGGCGCAGGTTTTTGCGACGCGTAATATTCGGCCAGCGAATCAATTAACGAATCGGGGACGGTTGCCGCCATCCCCCACATATAATCGTGAGCCTCGGGATCTGCGCGGTTCTTCGTTTTGAGCGCGCGCAGCTGTGCAGCAAGATAATCTTTTTGCTGTCCTGCGAGTTTTGGAAATGTCGGTGACACGCTATCACCGCGCGGCCCGTGGCAGGAGGAACAGAGATTGACCGCAACTTTTGCCGCCGCCTCTTTGTTCGCGGCATCCAGCTCGGCCCCCGACGTACTGACAGACAAAGCGAAGACGATAAGGCCAAGCGTCATTGTTTGAGTATTGTTTTTCATAACCTGTATCCTATTTTGGCTGTGGCCACGATCAGGAAATGCCTACCGCAGGACGCTCAAAACGCAACCCAAAGGTTGGCGAACAGCAGATTATTGTCCCGTGCGCTCCGGTTGGTAGTTCCGTCGTAGGCAACATTGCCACCGTTGAATTTCCAGAAACCCGTGTATTGCAGCATCAGCCGCACGTTCTGCATCGGCAGGTAATTCAACTCCACAATATAGCCGTTGTTGTTGGGGCTACCGCTCCCGCTTCCGGTGACGGCGGCTGCGCTGTAAAGCCCCGTATCGGTGCTGCCGGTCGTATTGAAGTAGGCGAGCGTTGCGCCGTACTTGCGGTCGTAGTAATACGTACCCTTGATTTTGAACGTCTGCAGATTATTGGAGGCATTGCAGGGAGCCGGACCGCCGCCTATGCCGGCACCGCCGCCGGCACCACAACCGCCGGTTGCAACCACCGATGGAAAGCTCGCGTTGTAATTCTGCTTTTCCCAGATGTATGCGGCTTGTGCGGTGTAGGTGTGGGTTTGAGATACCGACTGAAACTGCGCATCCACAGCGTAGTCCGTGTATTGGTCAGTCGGCGTGCCGGCGATGGTATTGTCCGGGAGGCGGTTTATGCGTAAACCGTAAGCACCCAGCATGACTGAATTCGGGCCCCATTCATGGTTCCACGCCAGGCGCCAGTAAGGGTTGTAACCGTCCAGGCGCGCAACGCCGGCTGCCGAACCGGTATTCTGTCCGGCGCGAAAAAATGAGAACGGCCCGTCCGCAGTGCGGTAAAACGTGAGTTCGGCGTATAAGGATTTATTCCAGAAAAGATAACCGCCCATACCAGCGACCTGCTGCGCAAGTGAGCCGTCAACCTGGGTTCTGGCTGTCGCAGGAATGCCGGGTAATGAGGACTGCGTATATGGAAAGCCAAATGCCGAGGTGCTGTTCCAGACATCCTGCACAGTTGGGTTGTTGTGCACCGTCAGTCCGTAGATCAAATCAGGTTCCTGCGAACCGCTACCGGAAAAGCTACCGACGAGTCGGATGTCACTGTTATCCAGCCCCGAGTGCCCCTTCAGTGTTGCATTTCCATTCACATCCGTTGCTGCACTAACATTGTTGTAAGTCCACTGCACAAAACCGCCCAGATGATCGGTCGCCTTGCCCGCGACAAATACGCTCGCTCCACTCAGTACCACCCCGTTATTGCGGTTGGCTATTACTGGAGTAGCAGTTCCGGTGCCATCGTCATTATTGGCAATTGAGCTGTAATTGGCCTGAGCCATCACGGCTACGGGAAACAACTGACGCTCTCCAATCGTATAGCCGGTCAGTTTGAAATAGCGTCCGTAGGGTGTCAGCTCGGGGAAACTCACATGACATGCAACACACGCTTGACCGGTTTGACGTGCGTAACTGGGGACGGCGTGCGCGCTGGGTAGCATGTTTAAAATTGCAATTGTGACAACCGCCATCAACCATAAAAAACGTAAACGATGCGTTGTCATGTGGAGGCACCTCTCGCAGTTTAATTAAATAAACTTATTTATAAGTCGTTATTAACTCCTATGGCAGATTACGTTCCGGGCGCGTACAACGTTTGATCCATATCAATGGTGCAATTTCGCTATCCGTACTTATACGGATCTGGCGATGAGATTTCCCCTAGTAATGCCCAATGCCACGTGCGCAAACGTATGGAGGATGTGCTGCGCGCAATGAGGCAAGCTGACAATGCTCGCCGGTCAGGGCTTGTCGAGCTGAATAATTCCCTGCTCGATGGAGTACTTGATTAAATCCGTTTGGTTTCGCAATTGAAGTTTGCGCATAAGGTTGGCGCGATGGGTTTCGGCCGTCCGCGGGCCGATTCTCAACAGACTTGCGATTTCGTTATTCGTGTGTCCCTCCGCCAATAATTTCAGGGTTTCCCTTTCTCTAGTGGTCAACATATCGTATCGTTCCCACACGACGGACTTCGTTTTCTCCTGATAGGCATCAATTGCCCGTTCCGAAAGAGGGGGGCTCAAATAGCGCCGCCCCGCTATTACCTCGCGTACCGCGTGAATTAGATCCGCGCTACCCGTGTCCTTAAGGACGTACCCGACGACGCCATTTCTGAGCGCACTAACTACATAAGGTTCGCTTGAGTGCATGGATAGCACAATGACACTCGTCTTTGGGGCGCACTTGCGTACTCGTCGTGCAACTTCCTGCCCGTCTAAGGCGGGCATCATCAAATCGAGTAGCAATACATCCGGCTTTAGGTCGCTGACCAGGCTGACCGCCGTCAACCCATCACCCGCTTCTCCAACCACGCTGAAATCGCGTTCGGATTCCAAAAGCATGCGGAGTCCTTCCCTTACGACCCGGTGGTCGTCCGCTAAGACAATGGTCTTCTTTGGCCACTGTGCATTTTGAATATTCATGACTTCTAGCTACTTAGAGCACTTGGAGTATGTGCCCCCAGATTCAAAGGCAATTCCGCGATTAATTGGGTTCCGCGACCGGGCTGGCTCTCTATCAAGAGCGAGCCGCCAATAATCGACGCCCGCTCTTCCATACCCGAAAGTCCGCTGCCACGCGTACTTTCAAACGCCTTTGCATCAAATCCCGCGCCACAATCTTCTACACGCACGTTTAGGGAATTTTCGCCAACCCAGACGCGCACATTAACTGCTTCAGTCTTTGCATGTCGCGCCACGTTTGTCAGTGCTTCCTGAATGATGCGACAGGCAACCGTTTCCAAGTCCCTTTCGAATCGGCGCTCCCCCAATCCCTGGTGCCGGAAGTCGACTTGTAATCCGGTTTGGTTTGTATAGCGCTCAAAATGCCAAAGCAACGCAGGAAGTAAACCAAGGTCATCAAGCCCGGCCGGCCGCAAATTCAATGACAAATTCCTGACGCGAGCTATCAAACCATTCGCGAGAATTGCTGCGCCCTCTATACGCTCGCGTAACGGCTTTTCCGCCAAGCGACCCGCATTTTCGAGAGATAGCTTTAGTCCAGTCAATGCTTGCCCGATTTCGTCGTGTAACTCCCGCGCAAGCATGCGGCGCTCACTTTCCTGAATATGCATTAACTCATGAGAAAGTATTTGAAGGCGCTCGGCTTGTTCCTTCAGTTTTCCCTCGGATTGTTGGAGCACGAAAATAGATCGGCGGACAAGCAGGTAAATCAATACTGCGGTTACCAATACGACAATGCCGTCACTAATGGCTTCAATTTCAGCCAGTGTGTGAATTTCAATGATCGGAACCTGCCCAAACAGCAGGTAATTCGATATGTAGATCCAGATTCCGCTAATCACAAGGTAAATGGCGGAAATCGAAAGAGCTTGGTGTCGGCCCAGAAAAGTTGCTCCTTTGGACGAGTTCATGACTAATCATTAACTCCCTTGGCAGCTACCACGGTTAATTTGAAGCGAATCCCGTAGAGCTTAAGTATGCAATGCTGTTCAGTATGCGCCGCTCAATGACGATCGAGATACTTTTTCTTTCGTTCAATCTATAAAAATAATCTCCCGAAATGCGTTGACCTGACCTGCTCTATGCAATCGAGGTTGTTCACAAATTTCTTATTGGCTGGAAGCGGTTGTTTGGGGAGACGGCAAACGTGGGGAAATTGCTTATTTTGACGGTTGTGTGCGAGTGCGGGCGGGCCAATAAAAAACAAGTTATGAAGCGAACTTCCAATCTCAATCCGTACGTCGAGTGTTCGAGCCACTCACGCCCCACCAATCCATAAAAAATCCGCGCAGATAGCGCGGCTTTTTTTATTAATCTGGAAGATCTGTTTTTTCGATTTGCAGAGATCCCTATTGCAGGGGTCTGCAAGCCATCAATCTCATCGTGCAAACAACGAATACAACACTATTCCGATGGCGATAATGCTGATCACTGCGAGAGTGACCGAAATACCAGTGCAAATTATCTTGTCTGCGGTATCTGTTATTTTTCCGGAAAAATCTGAAGTAGTCATGTTGGCTCCTTTGGTCGTTCGGTTTGCCTGCACCTCTGTTACCTAAAGGCCACTTCAAGCCGGCACTCCTCCGACTGTGGCCCGATGTCGGAGGCGACAATTTCGGTGTTGGCAATGCGGTCATCCGCAGGGGCTGGCGCTGATGATCCGATAAATTCTGCGCCGTTTTCGACACGCGCAACAATTGAATTTTGATACTTGATTGAGCGCAAAGAAAACGCTTTTTCCGCGACGCAGCAAATGGGGCTGATCTGTCATTGCTGTCAGTCTTTGTCTGCGCCGTGTCTGCAGACCGGCAGACGGAAAAATGCAATCGCCCCTTTTTAATCGCGCTCTCGAAGAAATCGTGAAATAACGTGATGCAGTCAGAAACCCAAACCGGCAACGCCCGAGAAGATCAGTAGCCAGTGGTCTTTTAAAGTATTAATTACCAGTGATGCCATGAATGCAGTCTTTGCGCGAAAAAGTAGTTTTGTGGCACGAAGTGGCGCAAGCAGGGCGCTATTACACACCGCTTTAAAAGCATTGTGCTGCGTCGCATGAATGTGGTGCAATTCCCGGAGGTTGTCCTGGTTGGAGAAAAACGATGAAACGACTGATGCTGACGGGAATCACGCTGCTGCTGTTGAGCACCGGCGGTGCATCGGCGGAGTGGACGAGGGCCGGTGTGTCCAGCAAGGTGACCGACGCGTTTGTCCTTTACGTCGATCCGGCGACGATACAGCGCAACGGCAAACTGGCGACGATGTGGGATTTGCAGGATTTCAAGGCGGCGCAATTCGTTGACGGCCAAACCTATCTTTCCGAAAAAACGCAGATCGAATTCGATTGCGGGGCGAGGCAGGCGCGCGTGCTGGCGACGATTGATTTGTCCGGTCCGATGGCGACGGGCGAGATCGTCTATTCGGACGGCGACAAGAGCGACTGGACCGCGGTTGCCGCCAACACGTTGGGCGAGATCGAATGGAAGGCCGCGTGCGGCGTGAAGTAGCGCGTATGCGGTGATCAGGCCGCCAGCCCGACGGTGTAGCGAAACGTCAGGTTCTCGATCGTTTTGAGCATCCAGCGGCCGGCTTCGCGCTCATAGCGCAATTGCAGTTTGCCCGAGACCTGTACGGCATCGTCGTTCGGCCCCGCATTGTTGCGCGTCGTCATGAAAATAACGATGGTGATGGCGTTTTCCATCGCCTGCTTCTCGACGATTTCTACCTGCTTGAATTCATCGGCTTCAAACGTCCAGTCGGTCGGCGTGCCGTCACCGCTCAACTCGGTGATAGGCACGACGCGGCCGGCCAGATCGCGGGCGATTTTTTCGACCGCGATTTCCTGCGGCTCCTGGTTGGCGGCACGCAGGTTGGCGTTGGCGGAGGAGTTGTCCGGGGCCTCGCCGCAGGCGGTCAGGGCAAAGCACAGTGCGGCGCTGGTGAAAAGGATACGGAGCATGGCAGCGGTGCGCGTATTCAAAGAGTGGGACGGAGGCAAATCGTAATCCGAATGCCGGTTTGAAGCCACCGATATCATGTGCGGTGAGTCATGGCATGGTTTGTGGGCGCGCAGGGGCGGCCTTATAATCGGTGCATACGTCCTGTGCGTTTGCGCGTTTTCAAATCTTCGCCGCACACTCCGCCAACTGCAGTGAAAACGCCCCGGGGCAATCCGCCCGGCGCGTGATTGAACGGTTCCGATGCCGATTTATTTCGCTTTTGCGCTGGTGCTGTCCACCTTTCTGCCGGTCAACGCGTCGCGCGTGCTGCTGTCGCTGTATGCGCTCGATCTCGGCGCCGAGCCGCTGGCGGTGGGTTTCCTGACGGCGACGTTCTCGGTGTTTCCGATGCTGCTGGCGGTGATCTCCGGCAAGATCACCGATCGCGTCGGCGCGCGCTGGCCGGTGCTGGGCGGCACGCTGTTCGTGCTGGGCGGCATGCTGGCGCCGTATTTCGTGCGCGGCGTGCCGCTGTTGTATTTTGCGGCGGCGATGAACGGTTTCGCCTTCGCCTTCTTCAGCGTGTCGCTGCAGAACCTGATCGGCATGATGAGCGCGCCGCAGGACCGCACGCACAATTTCAGCATTTTCAGTCTGATGGTGGCGAGTGCCAATTTCGCCGGCCCGCTGTTCGCCGGCTTTGCCATCGATCGCGTCGGCCACGCCACGGCCTGTCTTTATGTAGGCCTGTTCGCACTGGTGCCGATGGTGATGCTGGCGGGGTGGGGCAGCGGGCTACCGCGCGGCAGCAGCGGGCCGCGGCCGGCCGGCGGCATACGCGAAACGCTGTCCGACCCGGCGGTGCGCAAGACGCTCGCCACCGGCGGCCTGCTGATGGCGGGGCAGGATCTGTTTCAGACCTATATGCCCGTGTACGGACACAGCATCGGCCTGTCGGCCTCGGCGATCGGCGTGGTGGTCGGCATGTTTGCCGCGGCGGCGTTTGTCGTGCAACTGGTGATCAAGCGCCTGATCAACCGCTACTCGATGGAACTGGTGCTGACTTACACGCTGTATCTGGCGGCGGCGACCTTCGTGCTGATGCCGTTTTTCAAAAGCGCCGCCGCGCTTGCGGTGCTGGCATTCATCTTCGGGCTGGCGATCTGCCTGGGCCAGCCGATCATTACCATGCTGATGTTCAGCCACTCGACCGAGGGGCGCTCCGGCGAGGCACTCGGCCTGCGCATCACCGTCAATCATCTGACGCGTGTGGTGAGCCCGGTGGTGTTCGGATCGATTGCCGCGGTGGTCGGATTGCAGCCGCTGTTCTGGGTCAGCGCGCTGCTGATGGGCACGGGCGCAGCGGTCACCCGTCCCAAGCCTTAGCCAATTTACAGCGATTTATGCGTGCCGTCGCAAAACGGCTTGTTCTTGCTGGCCTTGCAGCCGCAGAGGGACTTTTTTTCCGCCACTGTCACCGTGAACTTCAGCGGCGTGAATTCGCTGCCTTTGTGCGAGCCGTCGCAGAAGGGCTGCTTCTTCGACTGGCCGCAGGCACACCACCAGTAATCGCCGGGCGTAAGGTCAACAGCATAGGGGGATTTTTGTGCGCAAACAGGTTCGGCCATGGGGGTTCTCCGCGGGTTAATCCGGATTGAATATCGACGGTGGCCACAATAGCACCGCCCGTGTTCAAACCGCCAGCAAATCCATGAATTCGTTGACCGGCGTAGCCTGCAGCCGCCTGCCGTCGGACAGCAGTTGCGTGATCGCCGCCGCCTGTTTGGTTGCATAACGGCCGGCGAGATTGTTTTTGAACTTGCGCTCCAGCAACGGCATCGCCTCCTTGCGGCGGCGCGCATCGCCGATCAGAAATTCGACATCGATTTTCGGCGTTTTCGTGCCGTCGTTGAAGAAGACCTGCACCGCGTTGTGGTTGGCCTGGCGCGCGCCGTGGTAATCGCGCGTGTAGCCAGCGTTCTCCTGCACCACCATCTGCGCGCGCAGGCGGTCGATGCGCGGGTCGGCGGCGAATTCGTCTTCATAGCTGGCGGTGGTGATGTCGCCGAAAATCAGCCCGATCGCCGCCACGTACTGCAGGCAGTGGTCGCGCGCGGCGAAATTCGGCAGCGGGCCGTCGACGGCGATTTTCAGCAGCGCGGGTTTGTGCGTGGTCAGCAACACGCGCTCGATGTCGTTGAGGCGGTCGCGCACCAGCGGATGCAGGCGCACCGCGCATTCGGCCGCCGTCTGCGAGTGGCGTTGCGCCGGATAAGCGATTTTGAACTGCACGTTTTCGATCACGTGCGAGCCATAACGCCGCGTCACTTTGACCGGCTGGTGGTTGTAGAGAACGTCGCAAAAGCCCCAGGTCTTGGCGCTCAGTGCGGTCGGATAACCCATTTCGCCACGCAGGGTCAGCAACGCCAGTTGCATGGCGCGCGCGGTGGCGTCGCCCGACGCCCATGATTTGCGCGGGCCGGCGTTGGGCATGACGCGATAAGTGTTCAGCGGCTGGCCGTCGATGAAGGCGTTCGATAACGCATCGGTGACTTCAGCGACACCACCGCCAAGCAACTGTGTCAGCACCGCGGTCGAGGCGAGCTTCAGCAGGATCACCAGATCGAGCCCGGTCTCGGGGCTGTTGAAGATATTGCCCTCGGCCAGCACGCCGTGAATTTCATAGGCCTTGATGGCGGCAGTCAGCACGTCGCGCATGATCAGCGGCGCCTTGCCCGCAGCGACGCGTTGGCGGCTGACAAAATCTGCGGCGGCGAGGATGCCCGAGTAATTGTCCGACGGATGCCCGCCCGCCCACCAGGTGTCGTTGAAATCGAGCCAGCGGATGAGGCAGCCCGTACTGAAGGCGGCACTCACCGGATCGAGTTGATAGGCGGTGCCGGGCACGCGCGCGCCGTTGGGTACCACGGTGCCGGGCACGACGGGGCCGATCAGCTTCATGCAATCGGGCGCGGCGAAGGCCTGCATGGCACAACCCAGCGCATCGAGCAGACACAGGCGCGCGTTCTCGTAGGCTTTGGCGCTGACGATCTTTTTGTGGACGACGTAGTGCGCGATGTCGACGAGGACGCGATCGGGCGCCGGACGCTGCGAGACTGCTTTCATTTAGCCAATCCAAGTTCGCCCAGGGTGCGGCGGGCGGTGGCAAATTCGGCCTCGAAATATTTTCGTGTGGCGTCCGCTTTCATGAAACTGCTTTCGGCGACGATGTGTTCGAGGTCAGCCTTCCATTCGTCGGTGGCAACGATGCGCGTGAGGATGTCCTCCCAGTAGGCGGTTTGCGCCGCGCTGAAGCCGCGCGGACCGATCACGCAGCGCCAGTTCGGGAACATGCCCTCGACACCGTATTCCTTCCATGTCGGCACCTGTGCGAATTCGCCACCCTGACGCCGCGCCGCGCCGATGGCGATGACGCGGATCTGTTTGGCCTCGAGCGCCTGCACCAGATTGCCGGGGGTACTCGCCATGACATCGACGTGTCCGCCCATCAGTGCGGTCAGCGAGTCGCCGCCGGTTTTGAAGAAGGCGATTTTCTGTTTGCGCAGATCGGCGTGCGCGCCTTTCAAAACGAGCGCGACGCCGACGTGATTGGGGCCGCCGGGTGCGGTGCCGATGGCGATTGATAGCGAGCCGGGTGCGGCGGCGAGTTTTTCCAGCAGGTCTTTGCCGGACTTGATCGGCGAATCGGGTTTGACGGCGAAAGCCAGATACTCGTTGTAGAGCATCGCAATCGGTGTGAAATCGGTGTGGCCGATTGAATTGCTGCCGGTGATCTGGTTGGTCAGCAGCGTCGGCGAGCAGATGCCGATGTGATGCGCATCGCCCTTGAACTGGCCGAGGTAGGCCCAGCCGATGGCGCCGCCGCCGCCCGACTTGTTCATGATCGACATCGAAACGTCGATCAGTTTGCGCGTCTGCGCCACTTTCTGAATGGTGCGCCCGGTGCGGTCGAAGCCGCCGCCGGCGGCCGAGGGTACGAGGATTTCGATATTGCGCTCGGGTTTCCACGCCGGTTGCGCGACGGCGGTCGCGCCGATCGGGCCGATCGCCACCAGCATTGCGGCAAGGCGAAATATCTTGTTCATAAGCTTAATCTTTCTTCCCGTCGGGTGTGTTTTTGGCGAGCCCCAGATCCGCGAGGATCGCGCCGAGTTCTGCGTATTGCGCGGTCATGTAGCGGCGCGTGTCGCGGCTGTTCATATAGCTGTCGTCTTCAAGTTTGGCCTGCAACTCCTGTTTCCATTCGGGCAACTGTGCCAGTTTCCCCAGCACCTCGTCCCAATAGCGGACTTGTTCGTCGGCGAGGCCTTTCGGCGCGACGACGCTGCGCCAGTTGGAGGCAACGACGGCAAAGCCGAGCTCTTTCCACGTAGGCACCGCCGAAAACGCGCCGCCAAGGCGCTGTTCCGCGGCCACCGCCAGCACGCGCGCGCGGCCCGATTGCACGTGGGTGAGTATGCTGCCTGCCGGTGTGGCGGCGACATCGAGATGGCCGCCCAGCATCGCCGTGATGCCCTCGGTTGAACCGTTGAACGGGATGACTTTCAGACGCCGCACATTCGCACCCACCGCCTTGGCCAGTAGCGCCACCGCAATATGGTTGTGGCTGCCGACCGAATTGCCGATGGCGAAGCTGAGGCCCGCGGCATCGGCGCGGATGCGTTCGGCGATGTCGCGCGGCGCCTTCAGCGGCGATTCGCTGCGTACCGCAAATACCACCGCTTCGCTGCCGAGCTGGGCCAGCGGTGTAGTGTCGGTATGGTTGAGTGCGCCTTTGCCCGAGATGTGGTTGGTGAGCATGGTCGGCGAAGTCACCATCAGATAGTGCGCGTTGCCGGCATGTTGGGTGAGATAGGTGAGGCCGATGGTGCCGCCGCCGCCCACCTTGTTGACGACTGTGGCCGGCACGTCGATCAATTTCTTTTCGGTCAGCATGCGCAGAATCAGTCTTCCGGTCGCGTCGCTGCCGGTGCCGGGCGAGGTGTTGACGATGATTTCAACCGGTTTATCGGGTCGCCAGGCCGGCGTCGCGGCGTGTGCGACCGTTGTCGCCAGCATGGCCGTCATTCCCGCGACAGCGGGAATCCAGAACTGTTTTGATTTTAGGCGTCGCAAAAAACCTGGACCCCCGCTTTCTCGGGAGTGACGAATCTCGTTGTGCAAGCGGTCGTGCATGCGCGGCGTCATTGCAATACAAAGGCATCGACAAATCGGTCGGCCGGCGTCGCATCGAGTTTTGCAGCGTCGGCGCACAGAGCCTCAATGCGCGCGCATTGCGCGGCATCGAAACGCCGCTTAATACTGGACTCAAATTTTTGTTTCAACACCGGCATCACCTCGCTGCGCCGGCGCTGATGGCCGATCGGATATTCGATCTCGATTTTCGGTGTGCTCGTGCCGTCCTTGAAGAAGACCTGGATTGCGTTGGCACTCGAGCGTTTTTCCGGATCGACGAAGTCGCGGCTGTAACGCGGTTCTTCGGTCACCACGGTGAGTTCGCGCAGACGGTCGATGCGCGGATCGGCGGCGAATTCGTTTTCGAAATCCTGCGGCCTGAGCTCGCCGTGGATAAGGCCGACGGCGACGATGTACTGCACACAGTGGTCGCGGTCGGCCGGATTATGCAGGGGGCCGGTCTTGTACATGATGCCCATCAATGCGGCCTGGCTGCGGATTTCGATGCGTGCAATGTCAGCAATGCGGTCCTTGACCAGCGGGTGCAGGCGGAAGGCGCATTCGACCGACGACTGGCTATGCATGCCGGCGGCGACGAATTTGAACATCGAATGCGGCAGCACGTAATCGCCATAGGGACGCTGAAACTTGAATGGCTTGCCGCCGGTGTGCGCGGCGTAGAAGCCGTATTTCGGCGCGGTCAGTATCGACGGATAACCCATCTCGCCCTTCACTGCCATCAGTGCGAGCTTCAGCGCCTGATGCGTGGCGTCGGCCGCCGCCCAGCTTTTGCGCCAGCCGGTGTTGGGGGCGTGGCGCACCGCTGCCAGACCGCTGTCGACCCAGGCATTCGATACCGCATTGACGACCTGCGCATGCGTGCCGCCGAGCATGCGCGTCAGCACCGCGCTGGAGGCCACGCGCGTCAGCAGCGGATGGTCGATGGCCATTGCCTTGAAATCGTTTTCAATCGCGATGCAGCCCTGGATTTCGTAGGCCATGACCAGCGCTTCGAGCACGTCGGCGATAGTGAATTTTTTCGCGCCGCTGCGCGTCAGATGATCGGCCAGCATCAGGATGCCGGCAAGATTGTCCGACGGATGACTGCCCTGCGCGGCGGTGAAGGTGTCGTTCATGTCGAGCCAGCGGATCATTGCGCCGAAGCCGAAGGTGGCGGTGACCGGATCGAGTTCGAAGCGCGTGCCGGGCACGCGCGAAGCGTGCGGCACCACGGTGCCCGCAACTACCGGGCCGATCAGCTTCACGCAGTCGGGGAAATCGAGCGCATCGAGCGCGCAGGCCATGGTGTCGGTCAACGCCAGTCTGGCGGCATCGATGGCTTTGCTGCCGACTTTGAAAGTCATCACATAGTCGGCGATGTCGGTGAGTTCGCGGTCAAAGGGCGGGCGTTCGTTGGCAGCCATGGGTAGAGTTCCGGAAATCGTTGCGGGGAGCGCCAAGATTAACAGCAAGTGCGGCCGGATTCAGGTGCGCGCGCATTTGTTCCACGCGGTGCGAGTTGTTAATATCGGCCCTCGTCCATTTTCAGCGGAGCCGCCATGACTCAAGAGCAGACTTTCGGCAATGTCAGCGTGCTGCTGCCGAACGGCACCGCCGATATTGCGGCAAAAATTCTCGCGCCGCGCCTCGCCACGCTGGCCGGCGCGCGCATCGGCATCCTCGACAATTGCAAGGAATTCGCCGATCTGGTGCTGGGCGGTGTTGCCGCGGTGCTGCGCCGCGATTACGCGCCGCGCGAAGTGCGTTTCTGGAAAAAAAGTTATCTCGGCATACCCGCACCCTTCATCGCCGAGATGGCGGCTGGTTGCGATGCCGTCATCAATGGCGTCGGGCATTGAGGCTCATCAACCCCCTGGACCGCGCGTGACGCGGCCGCGCTTGAAGACCTCGGTATTCCGACCGTAACGGTGATCAGCACCGCCTTCGCGCCGCTCGCGCGAGTGACCGCCGAGGGTGTCGGCCGCATTGCGCTGCCGATCGTGGTGGTGCCGCATCCGGTCGGCGACCGCGACGAGTCGCTGGTGGAACGGCGCGGCGCCGAAATCGCCGCGCTGTGCGCGCAGTTGCTGACGACACCGGTCGAGCAGCTTGAACGTGAATTCCGCGGCAAAAAATTTCCGCTGCCCGACGCATTGATGCCGCGATGACCGCGCCGCAAATGCCGATCCTGGACGACGGCGACGACTCGCTCGACCGCATCAACGATTACTTCTACGAGCAGGGCTGGACCGACGGCCTGCCGATCGTGCCGCCGACGGCGTCGCGCGTCGAGCGCATGCTGGCCGGCATGCCGTCAAACGCTCCGGATGAACTGATCGGCGCGGTGCCGCCGAAGTTCGGCCACGCCACGTTCCGCCAGGTGGCGGTGAATGCCGTGATGGCGGGTTGCCGTCCCGAATATCTGCCGGTGGTAGTGGCCGCTTTGCGCGCCGTGCTTGAACCGGCCTACGGGCTCGAACACCGCCAGACCACCACGCATGCCGGCGCACCGTTGATCATCGTCAACGGACCGATCGTGCAGCGTCTGCGCATCAACTGCGGCACCGGCGTGTTCGGACCGGGCTGGCGCGCCAATGCAACGATCGGGCGCGCGCTGCGCCTCGTGCTGGTCAACATCGGCGGTGCCGGGCCGGGTGTGGATGCCTCGCAGACCGGACACCCGGGAAAATACACGTTCTGCATCGCCGAGTACGAAGCGGCCAACCCGTGGCAGCCGCTGCATGTCGAGCGCGGCTTTCGTCTCGAGCAGGATGTCGTCACCGTGGTCAACACCGAGGCGCCGCACAGCATGACGGAGAACGTGCAGACCGATGCCATCGAGATTATGCGCACCTTCGCCTCGTCGATGGCGACGCTGGGTGTGAACAATCTCTATTCGCAGGGCCATCCGGTGCTCGCACTCGGGCTCGAGCATGTACAGAATTTTGCCGCCGCCGGTTTGAGCAAACGCGACGTGCAGCAGAAGTTGTTCGAAATGGCGCGTCAGCCCTGGGGGCTGATGAAGAACCGCGGCAAATCGAAAGGGCCGCGTTTTCCGGAGTTCGTCGACAAAAGCGACGATAATTCGATGGTGCCCATCGTCGGTGCCGCCGAAGATCTGATTGTGATCGTCGCCGGCGGCGCCGGCGGCAAGTCGATGTTCCTGCCCACTGCCGGCGGGCAGAGCCTTAGTGTTTCAAAATTGATTGAGTCATGATGAATAAAAATACTTTCCGGATCTCATGTGCCACCGTATTGTGCGGCCTCGCGCTGGCGGCCACCGCGCAAAACTATCCGGCCAAGCCCGTGCGCGTGATCGTGCCGTTTCCGCCGGCGGGCGCGGCCGACATCGTGGCGCGCCACGCCGCCAACGGCTTGACTGAAATGCTCGGTGTGCAGTTCGTGGTTGAAAACCGCGGCGGTGCCGCGGGTGCGATCGGCGCCGAAGCGGCCTCGCGCGCGCTGCCGGACGGCTATACGCTGATGATGACTTCGTCGAGCACGATGTCGATCAACCCGCATCTGTCGGCGCGCCAGACCTTCGATCCGATTACCAGCTTTGCGCCGATCGGCCTGGTTGGTTTTGCCACCAACGTCGTCGCCGTGCATCCCTCGGTGCCGGCGCGTTCGATCAAGGAACTGATCGCGCTGGCCAAGGCCAAGCCGGGCGTCATCAGTTTCGCCTCCAATGGCAACGGCACCATCAGCCATCTGACCGGCGAGTTGTTCATGCAGCAGGCCGGCATCAAGATGCTGCACGTGCCGTACAAAGGTGCCTCGGGCGCGGTCATCGATGTGCTCGCCGGCCAGGTCACGCTGCTGTTCGCGGCCTATCCGAGCATCGCCGTGCAGGAACGCGCCGGCCGCCTGCGCGCGCTGGCGGTGACGAGTTTGAAGCGCATGGCGCTGGCGCCGCAGCTGCCGACAGTGGCCGAAGCGGCCTTGCCCGGATTTGAATCGAACCAGTGGTGGGGGTTTTACGGGCCGGCCGGTCTGCCGCCGGCCATCGTCGCTCGCCTCAACACCGAACTCAACAAAGTATTGCGCAGCGAAGACCTGCGCAAAAAATACGCGGTCGACGGCATCGAAGCCGCCGGCGGCACACCGGCCGATCTCGCGGCTTACCTGAAAACCGACTTCGACCGCTGGGGCAAGGTGGTGAAGGCCGCCGGCATTAAACCGGAGTAGCGGTTTATTTGCGCTGGCTTTCGTTCAGCGCATTGTCGACCAGCCGTTTCAGCGGCTCGTAGCCGAAGTCCAGCAGCGGCGTACGGTTGACGAAAAACGCCGGTGTCATTGTCACCTTGAGCGTGCGCGTATCGGCCAGGTCTTGCGCGATGATGTCGGCGATTGCCGGCGAGGTAACGTCGACCTGCAGTTGTTCCATGCTCAAACCCAGTCCGTCGAGATGCTTCCAGACCAGCGCCACTTCGGCGGCGTGGTGCGGCGCCCAGTCGGCCTGCGAGCCGAGCACGGCTTCCAGCGCCGGCCAGAACTTGCCCTGTTTGCGCGCCGCTTCCAGGATCGCCACGACCTTGTCCGAACCTGTGTGGAAAGGCGCGTAACGCAGCACCAGCCGGATCTTGTCCGGATTGGCCGCCATGATCTGTTTGACCAGCGGATAGAACGAGCGGCAGGTTTCGCAGGCGGGGTCGAAAAACTCGACGATCACCACCGGCGCGTCGGCGTTGCCCAGCGTCGGCGAATGCATGCGCATCAGCGCCGAGCCGTTGCTTTCGGCTGATTGCGCCGCCTGTTCGCTTTTCTGGTTCTTGTAAATCACCGTGCCGCCGGCAAACGCCAGCAGCAGAACGACGACGGCAATGATGAAGAGGGTTTTCTGTTTCATTTGGAACCTCGCAGATGCGCCAGCACCAGCAGCGCGATGATGATAAAAAATGCGACAGCCGCCAGCAGTGGAATCGTCACGAAGCCGAACCAGGTGATGAATTGTTGCGAGCAGGGCACGCCCTCGGTGCAGGGCTTCATGCTCTCCGGGATCACCCCGGCAACGAGCAGCACGTGAAAAACCGCGATGAGCCAGCCGATCGCCGCCAGTGGCAGCGCGTAGCGCACGACCTTGAGGTCCAGCGGAAACAATCCGGCGGGCAGAATCAGCACGAGTGGAAACATGCAGATGCGCTGGTGCCAGCACAGCCCGCAGGGCGGGATCTGCATGACTTCGCCGAAGAACAGCGCGCCCAGCGTCGACACGGTGGCCATCAGCCATGCGCCGAAAATCAGCGTCCAGGCGGCTGAGTCGCGGTTCGAGATGGCGGGGGGAATCAGTGCGTTCATTGGCGTATTTGTATGCATGTAATATGCGGTTTTCTTCAACGCGGCATCAACGCGCTTGCGCATTACCAAGTGCGATTCCGCTCATGCGTGAGCAATGGCAAAATCGGTTCTGCGGGGGGGTCATAATTTGACCTTGTTGAGACGCAACGCATTAGTCACCACGGAAACCGAACTCAAAGCCATGGCGGCGCCGGCGAAAACCGGCGACAGCAGCAGACCGAGAGCCGGATAAAGAACGCCGGCAGCAATCGGAATGCCGAGGGCGTTGTAGCCGAACGCAAAGGCGAGGTTCTGGCGGATGTTGCGCATAGTCGCGCGTGACAGTTGCGCCGCGCGCGCGATACCGCGCAAATCGCCTTTGACTAGCGTGACGCCGGCGCTTTCGATGGCGACATCGGTGCCGGTGCCCATGGCGATACCGACATCGGCAAGCGCCAGTGCCGGCGCATCGTTGATGCCGTCACCCGCCATCGCGACCTTGCGTCCTTCGGACTGCAGGCGCTTGACGTGCCCGGCCTTGTCTGCGGGCAGCACTTCGGCGATTGCCTCGTCAATGCCGAGTTGTCGTGCGACCGCTTCCGCCGTGCCGCGCGAATCTCCTGTCAGCATGACGATGCGCACACCCGATTGCTTGAGCGCCGCGATTGCGTCTTTGGTGCTGTCCTTGATCGGATCGGCGACTGCGGCGATGCCCGCGCCAAATTTGTCGACCGCAAAGTACACGACCGATTTGGCGTCGGCCCGCAACGCCTCTGCGCGTGTTTCCAGAGCCTGCGTGTCGATGCCGTGCGCGGCGAGGAAACTGCTGCTGCCAACGAGTACGCGTTTGCCGTCGATATCAGCCCGCACGCCGAGACCGTTCGCCGCCTCGAAGGCGCTGGCCGCCGACGGCGTCAGGCCGCGCGCTTTGGCACCATCGACAATGGCGAGCCCGATCGGGTGTTCGGATAGTTGTTCCACGCTGGCGATAAGGGCGAGCGCGTTGTTTTCCGCGATGCCCTCCGCAATGAAGTCGGTCAACGCGGGGTGGCCCAGCGTCAATGTTCCTGTCTTGTCCACCACGATGGTGTCGATATCGCGCATGCGCTCAATCGCCTCGGCGTTACGGAACAGGATGCCGGCACGCGCGCCCTGACCCATTGCCACCGTCATCGAAATCGGCGTGGCGAGACCGACTGCGCAGGGGCAGGCAATGATCAGCACCGCAATAGCATTGAGAAATGCGTAGGCGAATCTCGGCTCGGGCCCGACGAACCACCACGTCAGCGCCGTGACGGCGGCGATGGCGACCACGATTTGCACGAAGCAGGCCGCGATGACATCGGCCAGTCGCTGGATTGGCGCGCGCGTGCGCTGCGCTTCTGCCACCATGTGAACGATGCGCGCCAGCAGCGTATCGGTGCCGATGCGTTCGGCACGGATCACCAGAGAACCGTTGCCGTTGATGGTCGCGCCGGTGACCTTGCTGCCTGCGAGCTTGGCCACCGGCACCGGTTCGCCGGTGATCATCGATTCATCGACACGACTCGCGCCCTCGATCACCGTACCGTCCGCCGGCATTTTTTCGCCCGGCTTCACGCGCAATTTATCGCCAACCGCAATCAAGTCGAGTGCCACCAGTTCCTCGATGCCGTCGTCGCGCAGGCGCCAGGCGACGTTGGGTGCGAGTTTCAACAGCTGCCGGATTGCCTGGCTGGTCTGGCCCATCGCCCGCAGTTGCAGAAAGTCGCCGAGTATTACCAGCGTTACGATCACTGCTGCGGCTTCGAAATAAGTGCCGACCGCGCCGTCGTGCTCGCGGAATTCGAGCGGGAACAGGCCCGGGAAAAATATTGCTGTAAGGCTGAACGCATAGGCGAGTCCGACGCCGAGTCCGATCAGCGAGTACATGTTGAGCGCGCGATGCGCGAGCGAAAACCAGAATTTGCGCAGGATCGGCCAGCCCACCCAGAACACTACCGGCGTGCCGAGCGCAAACTCGATCAGGCCTCGCGGCCGCGGCTGCAGGCCGAACAGATCGTGCAGGCCGACCATCGGCGACATCGCCAGTATCGCGAGCGGAATCGACAGAGCGAAGCCGGTCCACAACCGGCGCGCGAGATCGCGCAATTCGGAGTCGCCGGATTTACTGTCGCCCGCAACCGGCACCAGTGCCATGCCGCAGATAGGACAATCGCCCGGCGCATTGCGCACGATTTCAGGGTGCATCGGGCAGGTATATGCGGTGGCTGCAGGTGGTTCCTGAGTGCTGCCCGGCGATGCTGCTTTTGCGTGAGCGTGCGAATGCGCATGTTCCGGCGGCTTGCTGCCGCCGGCTGTCGGGACGCCGATGTATGCGGCGGGTTCGAGATCGAATTTCTTCCTACAACCTACAGAGCAGAAAAAATATTTACGATCCTCGAACACACTGCTGTTTGCCGTCTCGTGTTCCTCAACCTGCATGCCGCATACCGGATCAGTTGCCATCAAGTCGCCCCGATTGCTTTATCTTGCGCTGTCGCGCGTCTGAACCGGGAAACATGAATCATGCATGAATTGCCCCGCGCAATCCTGGAAAGAAAGCGGGCGTGTCCGCTTCATACCGCGCGTACGCATCGCCGAACTCCGCGCGGGCGTCCCGTTCTTCCCTGCGCGCCAGGCGCACGTACATGAATACCAGTACCGGAAACATCGCGAGCGTGATAATCGTCGGCCATTGCAGCAGGAAACCGAACATGATCGCGACGAAGCCGATGTATTGCGGATGGCGCACACGCGCGTAGGGCCCGGTGGTGGCGAGCCGGTGCGCGTGTTGGGCGGCATATAGCACTTTCCACGAAGCGGCCAGCAGAAAAAAGCCGCCAACGATCATGATGTTGCTCGCAATGTGGAACGGCCCGAAATGCGGATTGCTCCGCCAACCGAACATTTCCTCGAGCAGGTGGCCTGAATCGTGGGCGAGCCAGTCGATTCCCGGGAAATGCGACGACAGCCATCCGGACAGGAAATAAATCGTCAGGGGGTAACCGTACATTTCGGCGAACAGCGCGACGATGAAGGCAGAGAACGCACTGAATGAACGCCAGTCGCGTGCCGTCTGTGGTTTTGTGAAGCTGAATGCAAAAATGAGGAACACCAGCGAATTGATGATCACCAGAGACCACAGACCGTAAGCGGGCGCGTCCGTATGGTTCATTTCTGTTCTCCCTGGTCATCTTTCGGCGGTGCATGATCGCCATGGCCACCGTGATCATGATGCATGAACACGTGCATCAGCGGGCAGGCGAGCAGCAGCAGGTAGGGCAGGTAGGTCAGCGCCCCTTCAAGATGCGCCCGGTGTTCCATGATGAGGAAGTAGCCGGCTACCACTGCAAATCCGACTAAGACCCGATTGAGCACGGTGTTGGAGCGGTCGTGCTGATGTGATTGATGATCATGGGCCATGTGTTTTCTCCAATGCAGTTTCTCGAATGATCTTTATCGGAAGCCTGCTCGAGGTTTACATGAGGCGAGCGTGCCCTGCCCCGAATGATGCGGGGGCAGGGCTCGTTACGCTTACTTGCCGGCTTTGTCATCGACCGGTTTGGCAGCGTCCTTCTTGGCGGCGGCTTTTGGCATACCGTGAGACGTGCCGCCGGCATCATGCCGCCCGCCGGTTGCCGGCGCTTTGGCCTTGCCATCATCCGCGGTGGCCGCTGCCTTGCCCATGCCGTGCGGTTTTTCGTCATGCCGGGCCTGTCCAAAACTGGTCGTTGAGAGGGCGATACCAAGAATCATGCTGAGTGCTGCAATGGTTTTCGATTTCATGATGTTCTCCTTTGTAAAGCGGTTGTAAATAGCGATACGAAATATTGCGAACTGCTGCTGGATTTTCCCGACCATGGTCATGACCGCAGGTCGAAGAAAGCCGAGGTGATACGGCGGTTTCCCGTCGCGATCACGTGGATGGAGGCTGCCGCACCGAAGCATCAAATGCTTCGGCGCGCAGCGTGAGTATTACAAGCGGAGATTGAGGCCGCGCAGGTACAGGGGTATCGGCGGAGGAGTGCTGTAGGCAGGAAATCTTGACGCGCGGTCAGGTGCGGGCGGCACAAGCACACTGACTATTACTGTTGCGATTGGCTGCAACCGGTCGTGGTCGGTGTCAAGTGGTGCTGCTTGATTGATTGCCGCGGGACTTGCGCTGGCGAAACTGCTGCACGGTAAATGCGGGGATTTTTGCCCGGGCTCGCCAGGATGGTCGTCGTCGCAGTCGCTGAGTACGTGATCAACGGCAACCATGTTGACGATGTTGATATCGTGTTCGCCGGAACTCGCCGCAATCGCCTGACAGCATGGAAACAGCGCCGCATTCAGCCAGAATGCGCCCCACGCGAACAACGCGATCGCGCGCGCGTACTTACGCAAACCATGCGAGGTTTGTGTAGAACGGCGATAGAACTGAAGGGCGGGATACATAATTGGCACATTACACCGCTGTTCACGCGGAGTATTGACGTAGATCAAATACTCGCGATGCGGAACGGTGGCGCACCAACGTGGGGCGCTGCGGTGGTAGCAGGATGAATAGCAGGGAGCTGCCGCCTGCAGAATGAGTTGAGCGGAGTATCTGCAGTAGGTTGAGGTTTCTCAATACTGCTAGAAAGTGTCGGCGCAAAATAGAAACGAGTCGACATATCCAGCAACGGTGACAGGTGAGATTATTAGAGATGCAGTGATGGATATTTACCCAGAGAAAGCGTTACAACACCCCTGCCGGTATTGCGGAATGCCGGTCGGCGCTGCGCTTTATGTGAGCGAGCATTATGGTTGCTGCTGCGAAGGTTGTTACCTTAACGCGCGCATGCAATTCGATGTTGCTGCCACAAGTGATGCGGCGCAGTTCGCCCTGGCGGAATCGCTGGCAGCCGCGCTTGACGCGCGCGAACACGAGACCGGATTGCACTCGAAACGCGTTGCGTGCCATACCCTTGTGCTGGCAAAGCACTTCACCGCTGATGCGAAAAAACTGCAGCAAGTATATTGGGGGGCGCTACTCCACGATATCGGAAAAATTGGCATTCCGGATGCAATCTTGTTAAAGAATGGATCGCTAACAGAGATGGAATGGCAAGTTATGCGTACCCATCCAGAGATCGGACACCGCATATTGTCGTGCGCGCCGTCCATGACAGAAGCCGCGACAGTTGTGTTGAACCACGAGGAACGTTTTGACGGCAGCGGATATCCAAGTGGCCTGGTCGGCGAGGCAATTCCCCTTTGGGCGCGTCTGTTCGCGGTAATTGACACGCTGGACGCAATGACGTCGGACAGGCCATATCGCAAGGGGTTTTCATTCGATGCGGCGTGCACCGATATACTTCAATTGGGGGGCACTCAATTCGATCCGAACGCGCTTGATGTGTTTGTTGCTGAGAGAACTACGTTGCGCAGTATGGTCGAGCTCAAATGTGAAAAGCCCGCAGTTCACGACATGCTTCCCGCATAGCACCTGATGATTTTGAGTATTCATCAATGGAACTGTGAGCACGGCGATCAATGCGGTTGCCGACTGCTGGCATCTGCCGTGGGCGCTGATCCTTCCGCGATTGATTTCGCCTACTGCCACAATATCCTGCAAAAACGATGGAATATCAGATGCAATCATGGAGGCGTTGCTGTTCCCCGAGCTACCGTGAGGTTTCCGGTGCACGATTCCCGCGACCCGATTCAGGCGATCCTGATAGCCAATGCAATATCGGCGGTTGATTCATTCATCAGGAAGGAGATGCAACCAGAAAATCCGGTTTATAGAAAATCGACAGTCTAGGTCAATGCTGCAGGTCGAACGTGCCAGCTTGATCCCGGCATTCTGCCAAAACCAATCAGTGTTTATGGAGGGCGTGGCTTTGGGAATGCGGTTCCGCGTTGTGACTGTGTTTGGCGTCGCCACGAGATTGTCCTGGTGTGTTTCTTCCTTGCATTCCGATATGGGAATGCCCTTCGCTCATCTTGATTTGCTCACGATACTGTTCCGGCGAGATGCTTGGTAAAACCTTGAGTAAAGCAGTGATGTCCCAAATTGCCTCGTCTTCCATTCCCCCCTTCGACCATGCCGGCATTCCGGACGCCTTGAGGCCGTGCTTGATGATCCAGAACCGCTGGACGTCTGTCCGCGGAACATTGTCTATTTCAAGCGGGTTGGATAAATTCGGCGGGGCGGGGTAGAGGCCTTTGCGGATTTCCGTATCTTCCGCACCCGGCGAGAGATGACAATTGGCGCACATGGCATCGTAGTTGCCCGCACCCCTGCGAATCCGCGTTGCATTGGACAGATCAGAAGGCAAGACAATGTCGGCAGCTCCATGGGCAATAGAACGCTCCCGCGCCCACTCAATCAGAAGATGGACGATTGGACCATGTGGTACATCTGCCGCCACGTTGAGTGCGCCCGCTTGAAGCAGGCCCCCGGCTGTTGTTATGCCTAGGACCAAAACGCCTAGAGCTCCGATAAGAATATTTTTCAAGAATATCTCCACAGATGGCCGCCGACCCTGTCACGCAGGCCGAATTGCCGAGGCCTTCCGGTCATTCTTCGACAAGTTCAAGACGAACGGAAGGTTGACCGTGAATTTCTACGCCGTTAATGAGCTGATTCAATAATTGCATTGATGCTGCGCGGTTACTTTATCGCCGTTACGACATAGCTTTTTCCCTGCTCGACAAATTCGAAGTCAATTTTTTTGCCGACCGCAAGTTTTTCCAGCAGCGCCTTGTCCTTGACCGTGAAGCCCATCGTCATTGCGGGCCATTTCAGTTCGGCCACGGGCCCGTGCGCCAGCGTGACGTTTCCCTTGGCGGCATCGACCTTCTTCACCACGCCGGATGCCTTGTAGGACTTTGTCTGGGCCTTGGCGTCGGCCGGCATATGGTGTTGCGCATGCTCGTCTTTTGTATTGGCCGGTTGGGCGAATACGGCGCCGGACTGCAAGGCAAGCGTGGCGGTGACTGCGATCGATGCGATGGTTGCGATTTTCATTTGTGGTTTCCTGTCAAAGTGAGTGGTAATAGGGGAATCATTGTTTTCGATCCGTGGTGACGCGCGGCCGGCGCATCAGCAGATAAGCGGCGGGAATCACGAACATCGACAGCAGCGGCGCGGTGATCATGCCGCCGACCATCGGCGCGGCGATGCGCTGCATGATTTCAGAGCCGGTGCCGCTGCCGAACATGATGGGCAGCAGGCCGGCGATGATGACGGCGACGGTCATCGCTTTCGGCCGCACGCGCAGCACCGCGCCTTCGCGGATGGCGTCTTCGAGCAGTGCAGTAGTCGGCGTTTTGCCGGCGGCCAGCCGTTCGTCCCAAGCGTGTCTCAAATAGAGCAGCATGATAACGCCGAATTCGGCCGATACGCCGGCCAGTGCAATGAAGCCGACCGCGCTGGCTACAGACAGATGATGGTCGAGCACGAACAGCAGCCAGAAGCCGCCGATCAGTGCAAACGGCAGCGCCGCCATAATCAGAATCGCCTCGTCGATGCGGCGGAAGGTCAGGTAGAGCAGCACGAAAATGATCGCCAGTGTGGCGGGCACGACGATCTTCAGCTTGGCGGTAGCGCGTTCGAGATATTCGAATTGCCCCGCCCATGACACGGTGTAGCCGGCCGGCAGTTTGATCTGATCGGCGACGGCTTTTTGCATGTCGTGCACCGCGGTTTTCAGATCGCGGCCGCGGATATCGACATAGACCCAGCCTGAGAGGCGCGCGTTTTCCGAGCGCAGCATCGGCGGGCCGTCGGTTACCGTGATGGTCGCGACATCCGACAGGCGAATCTGCGCGCCGCGTTCGGTCAGCACCGGCAGATCGCGGATTTTTTCGAGCGAGTCGCGGCTTTCACGCGGATAGCGCAGGTTGATCGGAAAACGCTGCAAACCCTCGATGGTTTCGCCGATGTTATCGCCGCCGACCGCCGCCGACACGATGGATTGCACGTCGGCGATGTTCATGCCGTAACGCGCTGCCGTGTCGCGGTCGATTTTGACATCGATGTAGCGCCCGCCGGCGAGCCGCTCGGCGAGTGCCGAGGTCACGCCCGGTACCGCTTTCACCACGCGTTCAATCTCGGCGGCGATGCGGTCGATTTCAGCGAGGCTGGTACCGGCAACCTTGACGCCGACCGGGCTCTTGATGCCGGTGGCCAGCATGTCGATGCGGTTGCGGATCGGCGGCACCCAGATGTTGGCGAGTCCCGGTACCTTGACCGTGCGGTCGAGTTCCTCGACCAGTTTGTCCGGTGTCATGCCGGCGCGCCATTCGCTGCGCGGTTTGAACTGGATGGTGGTTTCGAGCATTTCCAGCGGCGCAGGGTCGGTGGCGGACTCTGCGCGTCCCGCCTTGCCGAAGACGCGCGCGACTTCCGGGACGCTCTTGATCAGGCGGTCGGTGAGTTGCAGCAATTCAGTGGCCTTGCCGATGGAAACGCCGGGCAGTGCCGAGGGCATGTAGAGCAGATCGCCTTCGTCGAGCGGCGGCATGAATTCTCCGCCGAGCCGTGAGGCCGGAAACACCGTCACCGCCGCCAGCAGCGCGGCGACGACCAGCGTTGCTTTCGGAAAACGCAGCACGACATCAAGCAGCGGGTGATAGAGCGCGATCAGCCAGCGGTTCAGCGGATTTTTCTGTTCTGGCGGAATGTTGCCGCGGATCAGATAACCCATCAGCACCGGAATCAGCGTCACCGCCAGACCGGCTGCCGCCGCCATCGCATAGGTTTTGGTGAAGGCGAGCGGCGAGAACATGCGGCCTTCCTGCGCTTCCAGCGTGAACACCGGGATAAAGGACAATGTGATTACCAGCAGCGAAAAGAAGAGGGCAGGCCCGACTTCGGCGGCAGATTCGGCGATGACACGCCATTGTTCGTCACCCTGCAATGCGGCGCCGGCATGTTCGCGGTGCCAGCGCTCGATGTGCTTGTGCGCGTTCTCAATCATCACCACTGCGGCGTCGACCATCGCACCGATGGCGATGGCGATGCCGCCCAGCGACATGATGTTCGCATTCACGCCCTGATAATGCATGACGATGAAGGCGATGAGGATGCCGATCGGCAGTGTGACGATGGCGACCAGCGCCGAGCGCAGATGAAACAGGAACAGCGCGCAGACGACGGTGACGATCAGGAATTCCTCGAGCAGTTTTTCGCCAAGATTGTCGACCGCGCGCTTGATCAGATTCGAGCGGTCGTAGACCGGCACGATTTCTACGCCTGGCGGCAGCCCCGGTTTCAATGCTTCGAGTTTTTCCTTCACCGCAGCGATGGTGGCCAGCGCGTTTTTTCCCGAGCGCATGACGATGATGCCGCCGGCGACTTCGCCTTCGCCGTCGAGTTCGGCCACGCCGCGGCGCATTTCAGGGCCGATCTGCACGCGCGCAACATCGCCGAGGCGTACCGATACGCCCGCTGGCGTTGTCAGCAGCGGCACCTTGCGGAAGTCGTCGAGCGATTGCAGATAACCCGAGGCGCGCACCATGTACTCGGCCTCGCCCATTTCGAGCACCGAGCCGCCGCTTTCCTGATTGGCTTTCTGCACCGCTTCGACGATCTTGCTGTGCGGAATATTGTAGGCGCGCAGCTTCGCCGGATCGAGCACGATCTGGTACTGGCGCACCATGCCGCCGACCGAGGCGACTTCCGAGACGTTGGCGACGGCCTTGAGTTCGTATTTGAGAAACCAGTCCTGCAGCGCGCGCAGTTGCGACAGATCCATTTTGCCGCTGCGATCGACCAGCGCGTATTCATAAATCCAGCCGACCCCGGTGGCATCCGGCCCCAGCGCGGTTTTGGCCTGTGCCGGCAGCCGCGATTGCACCTGGTTCAGATATTCGAGCACGCGCGAACGCGCCCAGTAGGGATCGGTGCCGTCGTCGAACAGAATGTAGACGAAGGAATCGCCGAAGAAGGAATAGCCGCGCACCGTTTTCGCACCCGGCACCGACAGCATAGTCGTCGTCAGCGGATAGGTGACCTGATTCTCGACGATCTGCGGCGCCTGCCCGGGATAGCTGGTGCGGATGATGACCTGGGTGTCGGAGAGGTCGGGGATCGCATCGAGCGGCGTGTGTTGCAGCGAATAAATGCCCCACGCCGACAACAGCGCCGTCGCCATCAGCACCAGCAGGCGGTTGAAAATCGACCAGCGGATGAGTTTGGCGATCATTTGCCGCTGCCATTTGCGCCCGCCGTCAGCGGCGTGATGTTGGTTAACGTGGCCATCCCGTCATCGCCCAATGTGAACTCGAACGAGACGCGGTCGCCTTTATGCACGTTCTTCGGCACGCCGGCGGCCGGTGCTTTGAATTCCATGGTCATCGGCGGCCATTCCAGTGCGGGAATTGGCCCGTGCGACAGTGTGACGGCGTCCCTGGCGATGGCTTCGACGCGGGCTTCTCCGCGATGTGTTTTCACCGTAGCGGTATTCTTTGTTGCCGGCGGATCTGCCATGCGCGTCGTCGTCGCTTTGAGATTCGATTCGGAATCGATCAGGAACTGGCCCGAGACGACGACTTTTTGACCGGCAGCGAGGCCCTTGCGGATTTCGGTTTGCCCGCCGGCTTCGGCACCGGTCTCGACATCGACCGGCTGGAATTTTCCGCCATCGCCCTGCGCGATCACCACTTTGCGCTGACCGGTCTGTATCACTGCTTCGGTTGGCACCAGCAGCACATCGGCTTTGTTTGAAGGCGTGAAGTTGACGCTGGCGAACATGCCCGGTGTCAGTGCGCCGCCGCTGTTGCCGATTTCTATGCGCGTTTTCAGCGTGCGCGTGGTCTGGTTGATTTCCGGCAGGATGGCGGCGACGCGCCCTTTGAACACCTGACCGGGTCGCGACGGCGTGTGTGCTTCGACGGCGGTGCCGGGATTGACCTGCGCGGCGGCGCTTTCCGGTACTTCGGCATAAATCCACACGGTGCCAAGACCGCTGATGCGAAAGAGCAGCGCGCCGGCCATCACCGTCATGCCTTCGCGTGCGCCGAGTTCGCCGATCACGCCGCCGATCGGCGCCAACAAGGTAAAGCGCGCCCGCACCGCGCCGCTGGCCTCGACGAGTTTCACCTGCTCTTCATTCATGCCGGCCAGCAGCATGCGCTGGCGCGCCGCCGCCAGCAGTGCCTCGGTGCCCGCGCCCTGCATGCGTTTCACTGACAGATATTCTTCCTGCGCGGCGACCCAGTCGGGCGCATAAACTTCGGCCAGTGGCTGGCCCTTGCGCACCGGATCGAGCGCGGCACGCACGTAGAGCTTCTCGATGAAGCCGTTGACGCGCGCGGTCACCACCGCGGTGTCGCGTTCGTTGTACGCCACGGTACCGGCGGCCTCCAGCGTCTGTGCCAGTGCGCCGCTTGTCACTTCGGCGGTGCGCACACCGAGGTTCTGCTGCATGCGCGGGCTGATTGCCACCTGGCCGCTGTCGCTGTTGTCGTCGGCATAAACGGGCACCAGTGGCATGTCCATGAACGGCGACTTGCCGGGTTGGTCGAATTTCTGTGCCGGCACCATCGGGTCGTGCCAATACAGGACCTTTCTGCCTGTTGCCGGATCAACCGCTTGAGTGTCTTTGGCGGTGATTGCGGTGGTGTTGCCGGCGGTCTGCATGCCGCGATCGATGCCGAGGCGATAAGCGCCAAAACCGGTCGCAGCCAGCACGCCGGCCGCAACGACTGTGATGACAAGCGCGCGTGATTTCATGGGGCCTCCTTGGTCACTGCCGGCTCACCATGCGCGGCGTGATCTTCTGCGGGAACGAGAAAGTTGAGCTGCGCCCAGGCGCGCGCGGTGTCTGCGTTGAGTTGCAGTGCCTGCGTGCGCACTTCAATTTCGTTTTTGCGCGCGGCCAGTACCGCATTCAAATCGCCCTTGCCGCCGCGATAGGCGCTGAGTGCCGCCTGCGCACGGTCCTGCGCCAACGGCACGATTTCGCGCTCGTAGCGCGCGATGCGCTCGAGCCCGTTTTCCCATTCGTTGAGCATGCTGCGCACCTCGGCGACGTGATTGCGCAGCGCATCGTCCTGTTGTGCGCGGGCGCGTTCGGTCAACGCGAGTTTGGCGGTAACTTCGCGGTCCTGGCGGTTCTTCTGGTCCCATTGCAGCGGAATGGTGACGCCGATCGACACCATGTTCGAATAGGCCGGGCCGCGTTCCTGATAGGCGACCTCGACGCTCCAGTCGGTCTGTTTGTTGGCTTTGGCGATCAGCGTCTCGGTTTCGGCGACTTCAACCTGCCGCTGCAACATGGCAATTTCCGGATGACGTTTCAGATCTTCGTCGAGCGCGTGGCTGCTGAAGGGCACGGATTTGAAGGCGGGCTCGCCGGCTAGCGCGGCGTCCGCGGCGGGGCCGACCCAGCGCGCGAGCATGGCGCGCGCGTTGCGGATGCGGCGCTCGAGTTCCGATAGGCGGTCATCGAGCGCGGCACGTGAGGCGCGCGCGGCGAACACATCGGCCTGGCTGCCGCGCCCGGCGCGATAGGCACCGTCGGCGGCTTCGATTTCGAGTTTCGTTTCGTCGGCCTGTGCGGCGATCACGGCGCGCATGCGTTCGAGGTAGTAGCGGTCGAGCCAGGCCAGCGCGGTGGCTTTCTCCACTTCGGCGGTTGCCGCCGCCTTCTCGGTGACGGCGCGGCTGGCTTCGCGCTCGTAGCGTTCGGTTTTCAGGCGGCGTTTTTCGCCGCGCGTGATTTCCTGCATGACACCGACGCGGCGCATGGTCATGAAATCGGTGCCGATGCTGAAGCGGTCGGCGCCGTTGACGGGCACGTTGTCGACGCCGAGTTTCAGCACGGGATCGGGCAACTGGCCGGCGGCCACCGCCATTTCGCGCGCCGAAGCGATCATCCAATTCTGTGCCACCAGCTGCTGCGAGCGGGCGACGGCGAGCCGTTGCGCTTCGGCAAGGCTTAATGTCGCCGGTGCCGTTGGCTGCGCCTGCAAGACCGGCGCCGCCACGACTGACGCAAACAGCGCCACCGCAGAAATTGTTTTCAACGCGTGCAGTGTGTGCACGCAAGCGAATTTCAACATGACGATCTCCCGAACAAATCCAAACCGCGCGCGCGAACATACGCGGCGCGTGTGACCGGACGTGCGGGGGGATCAGATGCGCAGGAAGCCGAAGCGCAATAAAGGCGGGGGGGAGGTTTCCCGTTCCGGCAGCAGCGACAGCGCGATGATGCCGGTGTGGTTCTGAGGCTGCGGTAAATCAACCACTGCAACCGGCGTCATGACGACGGCGGGCAGGGGCGCCTGCGGTGCAGATTGCACGGCCTGGCTGCCGGCCTGTGAATATTCGAGGCAGAGATTCGGGTTGCCGCTGTCGGACTCTTCGCAGCCCGGCATGGAGAGGTGCATGTCTTCGGCTGTAAGCACGTTGGCGATTTCACCGCTGCTCATCACGGTCGGACAGGCGTAGGCCGCAACCGCCAGCTGGGCAAACAGCAGGGCGGCGATGCCGATACAGCCGGCGAAACGTTGGATGGCGCGTGTTAACATGATCTGCGTCAAAATTATCCTCGCGGTGCCGGCATTGCGCAATCGGTAAATCGCGTGGAACTTGCGCCAAATCAAGTTCCAGTAGGGCCAGTCCCTGCCGGAAGGCCGGATCAGGCCTCCGGCCAGTACAGGCGAGACGGGTTATCTACCAGAATGCGCCGGCGCAGCGCCTCATCGGTGATGGTCTCCGCGAAGAGGTCCACCTGCTCGCCGTCGTTGGGCATTTCCTTGACGTTCGGATGCGGGTAATCGGTACCCCACAGCACGCGGTCGGGCGCAGCTTCGACCAGTGCGCGCGCGTACGGCATTGCGTCGTGGAAGGGCTTGCCGGTCGACGACACGCGCTCGAAGCCGCTGACCTTGGTCCACACGCGGTCTTCCTTCATCAGATCGAGCATCAGCTTGAACGGTTGCTGTTCGAGGCCGTTCTTCGCGACGACTCGGCCCATATGGTCGATGATGAAAGGCATTTCGAGGCCGAGCAGGAAATCGCGATAGGTTGTGATGTCCTGCGCGTCGAGATGCACCTGCAGGTGCCAGTTGAGCGGCGCGATGCGCTTGACCACCGACTTGATGACGTTGAGGTCGGGCGCGCCGCCGAGATGCGCAACGAAATTGAAACGCGCGCCGCGCACGCCGGCAGCGTGCAGCGTTTCGAGTTCGGCATCGCTGACCTTGTCGTTGATCATGCAGACGCCGCGCCAGGCATTTTTCGACCAGATCAGCGCATCGACCAGCGCCGCATTGTCGAGACCGTGACAGCTTGCCTGCACCAGCACCGCGCG
>JANXSE010000329.1 GCA_025356695.1 Betaproteobacteria bacterium | reverse complement strand
CACGACAAGATCGTGCGCTCCACCCACGGCGTCAACTGCACCGGTTCGTGTTCATGGAAGATCTACGTCAAGGGCGGCATCGTCACCTGGGAAACCCAGCAGACCGATTACCCGCGCACGCGCTGGGACATGCCCAACCACGAGCCGCGCGGTTGCGCGCGCGGCGCCAGCTACAGCTGGTATCTGTACAGCGCCAATCGCGTGAAGTATCCGCTGGTGCGCGGCCGGCTGCTCAAAAGCTGGCGCGCGGCGCGGCTCAGTCTTGATCCGGTTGCGGCGTGGACTTCCATTGTCGAGTCCGATGCCAAGCGCCGCGACTATCAAAAAATACGCGGCCTCGGCGGCTTTGTGCGCTCGAACTGGGACGAGGTCAACGAGATCATCGCTGCCGCCAATGTCTACACCATCAAAAAACACGGCCCGGACCGCGTCATCGGCTTCTCGCCGATTCCGGCGATGTCGATGGTGAGTTACGCCGCGGGCTCGCGTTACCTCAGCCTGATCGGTGGCGTGTGCATGAGTTTTTACGACTGGTACTGCGATCTGCCGCCGTCGAGCCCGCAAGTCTGGGGCGAGCAGACCGACGTGCCCGAATCGGCCGACTGGTACAACTCGCATTTCATCATCGCCTGGGGCTCCAACGTACCGCAGACGCGCACGCCGGACGCGCACTTCTTTACCGAAGTGCGCTACAAGGGCGCGCGGACGGTGGCGGTGACGCCCGATTATTCCGAGGTTGCCAAGCTCGCCGACACCTGGATGCACCCGAAGCAGGGCACCGACGCCGCGGTGGCGATGGCGATGGGTCATGTGATCCTGAAAGAATTTTATTTTCCCGATCAGGGCGAGCGCAGCGCTTACTTCGATGACTATGTGCGCCGTTACACCGACATGCCGATGCTGGTGATATTGAAAGAGCACACCCTGCCCGGCGGCGAAGTCGTCATGGTGCCCGACCGTTATGTGCGCGCCTCCGACTTCGATGACAAATTCGGCCAGGCCAACAATCCGGAGTGGAAGACCGTTGCTTTCGACGAGTCGGGCAAAGTTGTGCTGCCCAACGGCGCGATCGGTTTTCGCTGGGGCCCGGACGGCCGTGCCGATCAGGGTCAGTGGAACCTCGAAGCGAAGGAAGCGCAGCACGGCAACGCGGTGAAGCTCAAGCTCTCACTGCTTGAGGGCACCGCGCCGAGCCGCGACACCGCGAAGGTCGGTTTCCCGTATTTCGGCGGCATCGAGAGCGTCAATTTTCCCAATAACGTATTAAAGGGTGAGAACGCCGATGTGCTGGTGCGTACGGTGCCCGTGCAACGTATTACGCTTGGTAAAAACGAGGCGCTGGTGGCGACCGTTTTCGACCTGCAGGTCGCGAACTACGGCGTGGCACGCGGCCTGCCCGGCGAGCTGGCCGCGAAAAACTTCGACGACGACACGCCGTATACACCGGCCTGGCAGGAGCGCATCACCGGTACGCCGCGCGCGCAACTGATCACAGTGGCGCGCGAGTTCGCCGAGAACGCGCACAAGACGCACGGCAAATCGATGGTGATCATCGGTGCGGCGATGAACCACTGGTATCACAGCGACATGAATTACCGCGGCGTCATCAACATGCTGATGATGTGCGGTTGCATCGGCCAGAGCGGTGGCGGCTGGGCGCATTACGTCGGCCAGGAGAAGCTGCGACCGCAGACCGGCTGGACCGCGCTGGCCTTCGCGCTCGACTGGATACGCCCGCCGCGCCAGATGAACAGCACCAGCTTCTTTTACGCGCACACCGACCAGTGGCGCTACGAAAAACTCGGCATGGAAGAAGTCATCTCGCCGCTGGCCGATAAAAAACGCTATGGCGGCAGCATGATCGATTACAACGTGCGCGCCGAGCGTATGGGCTGGCTGCCGAGTGCGCCGCAGTTGCAGACCAACCCGCTGCAGGTGGTGCGCGATGCGCAGACCGCCGGTGTCGATGCGAAGGATTACGCGGTGAAGGCGCTCAAGGATGGCTCGCTGAAAATGAGCTGTACCGATCCCGATCATCCCGACAACTGGCCGCGCAACATGTTCGTCTGGCGCTCCAATCTGCTCGGCTCATCGGGCAAGGGCCACGAGTACTTTCTCAAACATCTACTCGGCACCAGCCACGGCGTGCAGGGTAAAGATCTCGGCCGCGACGAAGCCAAACCCACCGAAGTGGTGTGGCACGAGCAGGCGCCCGAGGGCAAGCTCGACCTGCTGGTGACGCTCGACTTCCGCATGAGCACGACCTGCCTCTACAGCGACATCGTGCTGCCGACCGCCACCTGGTATGAGAAGAACGATCTGAACACCAGCGACATGCACCCGTTTATCCATCCGCTGTCGACCGCGGTGGATCCGGCGTGGCAATCACGCAGCGACTGGGACATCTACAAAGGTTTCGCGAAGAAGTTCAGCGAAGTCTGCGTCGGCCATCTGGGTGTCGAAAAGGAACTGGTGCTGACGCCGCTGATGCACGACAGCCCGTCGGAGCTGGCGCAACCTTTCGAGGTCAAAGACTGGAAACGTGGCGAGTGCGAACTCGTGCCGGGCAAGACCGCACCGAATATGCAGGTGGTCGAGCGCGACTATCCGAACGTCTACAAACGCTTTACCGCGCTCGGCCCGCTGATGAACAAGGTCGGCAACGGTGGCAAGGGCATAGCGTGGAATACGCAGACGGAAGTGACGCAGCTCGGCGAACTCAGCGGCCTTGTCACCGCCGAGGGCGTGACCTGCGGCATGCCGAAGATCGAGACCGATATCGACGCTTGCGAAGTGATCCTGCAACTCGCGCCCGAAACCAACGGCCATGTCGCGGTCAAAGCGTGGCAGGCACTGGGCAAGCAGACCGGTTTGGATCACACCCATCTGGCGATCCATCGCGAAGACGAGAAGATCCGCTTCCGCGACATTCAGGCGCAGCCGCGCAAGATTATTTCGAGTCCGACGTGGAGCGGTATCGAGAGCGAAACCGTGTCCTACAACGCCGGCTATACCAACGTGCACGAGATGATCCCGTGGCGCACGCTGACCGGACGCCAGCAGTTCTACATGGACCACGAGTGGATGCGCGCGTT
>JANXSE010000282.1 GCA_025356695.1 Betaproteobacteria bacterium | reverse complement strand
ATCAACTGGCGGCAAGCGAGGCGGATCGCGAATACGGCTTGCAGAAATTCAATCCGCTGGCCGACTGGACGGCGAAGGACGTTTGGGAATATCTGCGCCGCTTCGACGTGCCCTACAACGAGCTGCACGACCGCGGTTATCCGAGTATCGGTTGCGCGCCCTGCACGCGCGCAGTGACCGCGGGTGAAGACCCGCGCGCCGGGCGCTGGTGGTGGGAGCAGGAGACGGGCAAGGAATGCGGTCTGCATGAAGGCCGGCGCCTCGCGCGAGCGGCATCACTGAATCCAGTTTAACGAACGGCGGAACGGTCATGGACACAGCCACACAAAACATTGATTTGACGGCGCAGAAAATCAATCGCGCAACGCAGACGACGCGGCGGCGATTGAGCCAGCTCGACGTGCTCGAAAGCGAGTCGATTCACATCCTGCGCGAAGTGGCAGCCGAATGCGCTAACCCGGCGCTGCTGTTTTCCGGCGGCAAGGATTCCATCGTGCTGCTGCGACTTGCCGAAAAGGCCTTCCGTCCGGGCCGCTTTCCGTTTCCCCTGCTGCATGTCGATACCGGCCACAATTTTCCGGAAGTGATTGCCTTCCGCGATCAGCGCGCGCAGGAACTCGGCGAGCGACTGATCGTGCGCAGCGTCGAACACTCGATCGCGGCCGGCCGCGCCGTCGAGCGGCCGGGTGCGGGCCGCAACGCGTTGCAAAGCGTGACGCTGCTCGACGCCATCACCGAATTCGGTTTTGACGCCTGCATTGGCGGCGCGCGGCGTGACGAGGAAAAAGCACGCGCCAAGGAACGCATTTTTTCGTTTCGCGACAGCTTCGGCCAGTGGGACCCGAAGAACCAGCGCCCCGAACTCTGGGACATTTACAACGCGCGCGTCCATCCGGGCGAAAACATCCGCGTATTTCCCATCAGCAACTGGACCGAACTCGACGTCTGGCAATACATCGCACGCGAGAAACTGGAAGTGCCGTCGATTTATTTTGCGCACCGTCGTGACGTCATCCGCCGCACCGGCGGCCTGCTGCCGGTATCCGGGCTCGTGCAGCCACGCGCCGGTGAAAAGGTCGAGAACCTGTCGGTCAGGTTCCGCACGGTCGGCGACATGACCTGCACCTGCCCGGTTGAATCCGTTGCCGAAACGGTCGGGCAGATCATCGAAGAAACCGCGGTAACGCGCATTACCGAGCGCGGCGCCACACGCATGGACGACCAGACCTCGGAGGCGTCGATGGAGTTGCGCAAGAAAGAAGGTTATTTCTGATGAAAATCCTGGAGAACAATGTGGTGATCGAACCCGATCTGCTGCGTTTTGCGGCCGCCGGCAGCGTTGACGACGGCAAGAGCACGCTGATCGGGCGCTTGCTCTATGACTCGAAATCGATTTTCGAGGACCAGTTGAACACGCTAGCGCGCACCTCGCAGAAGCGCGGGCAGAGCGGCATCGATTTTTCGCTGTTGACCGACGGTCTGCTGGCCGAACGCGAGCAGGGCATCACCATCGACGTGGCCTACCGCTATTTCGCGACGCCGCAGCGCAAGTTCATCATTGCTGACACACCCGGCCACGAGCAATACACGCGCAACATGGTGACGGGGGCCAGCACCGCCGATCTGGCGATCGTGCTGATCGACGCGCGCAAGGGCGTGCTGACGCAGTCGAAGCGCCATGCCTATCTCGCGCACCTGCTGGGTGTGCGGCATCTGGTGGTTGCCGTTAACAAAATGGACCTGGTGGACTACGCGCAGGAGAGCTTCGAGAAAATCCGCGCCGAGTTTGCCGAATTCGCCAAAGGCCTTGGTGCACGCGATGTGCACTATGTGCCGCTGTCGGCGCTGCATGGCGACATGGTGGTGACGCGCGGCGAAAGTCTGAACTGGTATCGCGGACCGACGCTGCTTGAGCTGCTTGAAACGGTGAGCGTGGCTTCCGATCGTGGTGAAGATGCTTTCCGCTTCCCGGTGCAACTGCTGGCGTGGCCCGATGCGTCGAGAGGGCGCGCGCGCCGGGGCTACCTCGGGCGTATCGAGTCCGGCACGGTCAAGGTCGGCGACGCGGTGACGGTGCTGCCCTCGGGCATGACCTCGACGATCGCCGCCATCAAGACGCTGGATGGCGAATTGGCGGAGGCTGTGGCGCCACTGTCGGTGACGCTTGAGCTTGCCGATGAAATCGATATTTCGCGCGGCGACATGATCGTGCATCAGCCAATAGCCGCAACGAACATTCCGTTGCCGGTCAAACGCATCGAAGCGACGCTGTGCTGGCTGCATGCGCGCCCGCTCGACCAGCGCCGCCCCTATCTGGTCAAGCACACGACGCGCACGGTGAAAGCGGAGATTGAAGACATCATCCACACGATCGACATCAATGCGCTCGAACCGCGCGCGGGTGCGCAGTCGCTGGCGATGAATGACATCGTGCGCGTTTCGCTGCGGCTTTATCAGCCGCTGATCTGCGACCCCTATGCCGAAAACCGCGCGACCGGCGCATTTATCGTCATTGACCCCGCTGACAATGCGACGGTGGCCGCCGGCATGGTTGTGTGATCTGTGCGTCTTGGGTGCGCAGCAAAATTTTTTGCCCCACATATAGCCAAAAATTCTTTTTGATGGAAATGATATGAGCCGATGTTATTAACCTGTGATGCGGTTACCTGAACAAGGAGGACAAGCACTGCGGACAACAAGCTCAAAAGCGTTCCGCGGCATGAATACAAGGAAGACAAAGTGAAAGCAGCACACTCGGTACGTTTCATTGCGCTCAGCGCAATTTTTCTCGCGTCGGTCGCGCACGCACAGGTCAGCATACTCAATGTTTCATATGACCCGACACGCGAGTTGTATCAGGAATTCAACGCCGCCTTCGCCAAACAATGGGCCGCGAAGAACAACAACGAGAAAGTCGATATCAAGGCTTCGCACGGCGGGTCCGGCGGTCAGGCACGCAAGGTGGTCGATGGTCTGGAGGCCGACGTTGTCACGCTGGCGCTCGCCTACGACATCGACGAGATCGCGGAAAAAGCCAAATTGCTGCCGGCCGACTGGCAAAAGCGTTTGCCGAACAACAGCTCGCCGTACACCTCGACCTATATTTTCCTGGTGCGCAAGGGCAATCCGAAGGGCATCAGGGACTGGGACGATCTCATCAAATCCGGCGTCTCCGTTATCACGGCCAATCCGAAAACCTCCGGCGGTGCGCGCTGGGGTTATCTGGCGGCGTGGGGTTATGCGCTGAAAAAGAACGGTAATGACGAAGCGAAAGCGAAGGCTTTTGTCACCACACTCTATAAAAATGTTCCAGTGCTCGATTCCGGTGCGCGTGGTTCGACGGTGACCTTTGCCGAGCGCGGCATCGGCGACGTGCTGCTGGCCTGGGAAAACGAGGCGCATCTGGCACTGAAAGAATTCGGCGCCGACAAATTCGAAATCGTCTATCCGCCGCTCAGCATACTCGCCGAGCCGCCGGTCAGCATTGTGGACAAGGTTGTCGACAAGCGCGGCACGCGCAAGGTCGCGCAGGCCTATCTCGAGTATCTCTACAGCGACGAAGGCCAGGAAATTGCGGCGAAGAATTTCTACCGTCCGCGCAACGCCAAAATCGCGGCGAAGTATTCGAAGAATTTTCCGAAGATCAGCCTCTTCACAATCGACGAAGTATTCGGCGGCTGGACCAAGGCACAAAAAACGCATTTTGCCGACGGCGGTGCTTTTGACCAGATTTACCAGCCCGGCGCTAAAAAGTGACGTTTGAGTTGCGGAGCGGAATTGGCGTGGCGACTGGGGCGACGGCGTGAGGCCTTTTGCATTGCGCGCCCACAGCGTGCTGCCGGGTTTTAATCTGGCAATCGGCATTACGCTGTTGTATCTGGGCGTAATCGTTCTGATTCCGCTGTCGGCGGCTTTCATCAAAACGGCCGCGCTCAGCTGGGAGCAGTTCTGGAGCGTCGTCACCGCGCCGCGCGTGGTGGCTTCGTACCAGCTGACCTTCGGCGCCTCGTTGCTGGCGGCGACGATCAATGCGGTGTTCGGCCTGATCGTGGCCTGGGTGCTGGTGCGGTATGAATTTCCGGGCAAACGCGTGATCGATGCACTGGTCGATCTGCCGTTTGCACTGCCGACGGCAGTCGCCGGCATTGCGCTGACTGCGATTTATGCCCCCAACGGCTGGTTGGGCCGCTATTTCGAAATGGCCGGCATCAAGGTGGCATTCACGCCACTGGGTGTACTGGTGGCACTCGTCTTCATCGGGTTGCCGTTCGTTGTGCGCACCGTGCAGCCGGTTCTCGAAGATGTGGAGAGCGAACTCGAAGAGGCGGCCTCCACGCTGGGCGCGACCCGCTGGCAGATTTTTCAGCGCGTGCTGTTGCCGATCCTGACGCCGGCCCTGCTGACCGGTTTCACGCTGGCGTTTGCGCGCGCCGTCGGCGAATACGGCTCGGTGGTGTTCATCGCCGGCAACATGCCGATGGTTTCGGAAATCACGCCGCTCATCATCATCACCAAACTCGAGCAATACGATTACACGGGTGCGACCGCGGTGGCGGTGGTTATGCTGCTGGCGTCGTTTGCACTGTTGTTGCTGATCAATTATCTGCAGTGGCTGAGCCGCAGGCGGGACGTATCATGATGTGGGATGACGTCGGCACCGCGGAAGCGCTGCTGAATTTTCCGCAGGTCTTTCCGGACCGCCCGGTGCAGACGCAACGGCGCAAGGCCTGGCTGGTGCAGGCGCTGCTGGTCGCGCTCGCCTTTTCGTTTCTGTTTCTGTTTTTGCTGGTGCCCCTGGTTGCGGTGTTTGCGGAGGCGCTGCGCAAGGGCTGGGGGGCTTATCTGGCGGCGATTACCGAGCCGGATGCGGTATCGGCGATCAAGCTCACGCTGATTGCGGCGGGCATTGCGGTGCCGTTGAACCTTGCCTTCGGTGTGGCGGCGGCATGGGCGATCGCCAAATTCGATTTTCGCGGCAAGAGCCTGCTCGTCACGCTGATCGATCTGCCGTTTTCGGTGTCGCCGGTGATTGCCGGTTTGATTTACGTGCTGATCTTCGGTCTGCAGGGCTGGTTCGGTCACTGGCTGGCAGACCACGATCTAAAAATCATCTTCGCAGTGCCGGCCATCGTGCTGGCGACCATCTTCGTGACCTTTCCCTTCGTCGCGCGCGAACTGATTCCGCTGATGGAGGCGCAGGGCAAGGAAGAAGAGGAGGCCGCCATCATGCTCGGCGCGAGCGGCTGGCAAACGCTGTGGCGGGTGACGCTGCCCAATGTGAAATGGGGCCTGCTCTACGGCGTCATTCTGTGCAACGCGCGCGCCATGGGCGAATTCGGTGCGGTGTCGGTGGTGTCCGGTCATGTGCGCGGGCTGACCAACACCATGCCGCTGCACGTCGAGATTCTCTACAACGAATACAACTTCGCCGCGGCGTTCGCAGTGGCCTCGCTGCTGGCATTGCTGGCACTGGTGACGCTGGCAGCGAAATCACTGGTCGAGTGGCACTCAGGCGACCGAACCGAAAGGAAAAAATCATGAGCATCGAAGCCCGCAAGATCAGCCGCGCCTTCGGCGACTTCAAGGCTGTCAACGACGTCAGCATCAACGTCGCCAGCGGCGAACTGGTGGCGCTGCTCGGACCCTCGGGTTCGGGCAAAACCACGCTGCTGCGCATCATTGCCGGTCTCGAAATGGCCGATCAAGGCCGGATTTTTTTCCATGGCGAGGATGCGACCAACAGCGATGCGGGCGAGCGCCAGGTCGGGTTCGTCTTTCAGCACTACGCGCTGTTCCGTCACATGACCGTCTATGAAAACGTCGCCTTCGGCCTGCGCGTCAAGCCGCGCAAAATCCGGCCGTCGGATGCCGCGATCCGCGAGAAGGCGATGTCGCTGTTGAAGCTCGTGCAGCTCGACTGGTTGGCAGAGCATTATCCTAGCCAGTTGTCGGGCGGGCAGCGCCAGCGCATCGCGCTGGCCCGGGCGCTGGCGGTCGAGCCGAAGGTGTTGCTGCTCGACGAACCGTTCGGCGCGCTCGACGCCAAGGTGCGCAAGGAACTGCGCGCGTGGCTGCGCCGTCTGCATGACGATCTACATGTGACCAGTCTCTTCGTTACCCACGACCAGGAAGAGGCGCTGGAAGTGGCCGACCGTGTGATCGTCATGAATGAGGGGCGTGTCGAGCAGGTCGGCACGCCGGCCGAGGTTTACGATCATCCGGCCACGCCCTTTGTTTACCAGTTCCTCGGCGACGTCAATCTGTTCTACGGCCGCGTGCACGACGGCAACGCGCGTATCGGCGGCTGGACAGTGCCGGTGCCCGACGGCGCCGTGCTCACGGGCGACGCCGCGACGTTCTACGTCAGGCCGCATGACATCGAGATCTTTGGTGCCAACGACACCGCCGATGCCCTGAAGGCGGTGGTACGCCAGTATTCGGCGATCGGCCCGCGCGTGCGTGTCGATCTCGATCGCATCGACGGCGGTGCGCCGATACAGGCCGAGATCAACAAGGAACGTTTCGTCGAGCTCGGCATCAGTGCCGGCGACCGCGTGTCGTTGCGTCCGCGCCGGCACCATTTGTTCGGCGGAGTGTCGCACCAGTAGGGCTTCTGCGGCCGCGCGCCGCGCGCGTATTTTTGCGGCCAGTCGTGACCGACCCTGCGCTGCCAGGTTCAATGGGGACCGGCCGTATCAGTTGCCGCTTTGACAGGGGCGCGTCCGGCGCTCATCATCGCGGCTTGAAAATTTTGGATCCGCGCACGTGAATCCCCATTTTTTGTCCGGCGGCATCCGCGTTGTGACGGCGGCATGTGTCATCGTGGTTGCCGTGCATTCCGGCGCATTGCAGGCGCAGGGCGAACGTTTTCCCGTCAAGCCGCTGCGTATCGTCACCGCCGAGGTCGGCGGTGGCAATGATTATTCCTCGCGCGTGATCGCCGCTGGGCTCGCAGCGGCATTCGGTCAGCAGGTGGTGGTCGAAAACCGCGGCGGCACGCCGATCAACGCCGTCGAAAGCGTGATGCGTGCGGCGCCTGATGGCTACACACTGCTGCTCAATGGCAGCAACATGTGGATGCTGCAATACATGCGCGACCACGTGCCCTACGACGTGCTGCGCGATCTGGCGCCGGTGACGCTGGCGGTGAGTTCGCCCTGCATTCTCATCGTGCATCCGTCGCTGCCGGTGAAATCGGCGAAGGACCTGATCGCGTTGGCGCGGGCGCGACCGAATGAACTCAACTATGCCGCCGCGCCCGGCGGCCTCATCCATATTGCCGCCGAACTGTTCAAGGCGATGGCCAATGTGAAAATGGTGCATGTCGCCTACAAAGGAGGCGGGCCTTCGCTCAACGCCTTGTTCGGCGGCGAGGTGCAGTTGTTGTTTCCCACCGCCGGCACGGTCGCTTCGCAACTGCAATCGAAACGCCTGCGCGCACTGGCGGTAACCTCGTTGAAACCGAGCGCGCTGTTTCCGGAGTTGCCGACGATTGCGGCAACCGGCCTGCCGGGTTACGAATCGGTAGGACGTTTTGCGGTGTTCGCGCCTCTCAAAACGCCCGACACCATCATTGCGCGGCTCAACCAGGAAATCGTGCGCGTGCTCGGCCGCGCTGATGCCATTGCGCGCCTCAATACCGCTGGTATCGAGCCGGTCGGCAGCACGCCCGAGCAGCTGACCGCAGTCATCAAGGCCGAGATGACGACGCTGGGCAAAGTGATCAGGAACGCGGGCATCCGCGTCGAATGAATTTTCTACGGGAGTTTCGATGAAGAAAAAATTAAGCGCCATCGTCATTTGTCTGACGCCTTTCGATAACGACGGTAAATTCGACGAAGCGTTGTTTCGCCGGCAACTCGGGCGCTTGCGCGACGCCGGCGTCTCGGTCTACGTGGCGGGCAGCGGCAGCGGCGAGGCCTATTCGCTGTCGAAGGAAGAGCGCGGCCGCGTGATGACGATTGCGGTGGAAGAACTCAAAGGCAAGGTGCCGGTGCGCGCCATGGGCTGCGAGCCGCACGTGGTTGCCGACATGGTCGAATTCATGCAGGCGGCGGAGCGCGCGAAGGTCGATGCCGCGCAGATTTTCTCGCTCGACATCGGGCACGCCGCCAAGCCGACGTTTGCCGAACTTGAGCGTTATTACTCGACAGTCATCGAATCGACTTCGCTGCCGGTTTACATTTCAAGCCACAAGGCCGCGGGTTACTTCATACCGATCGATCTCATCGAGAAACTGGTCAAGCGTTATCCGACGATTGCGGGAGTGGCTTACTCCGGCACCGACATCGGTTACATCGCCAGCCTGATCGCGCGCGTTGGCGATCGCGTCGAGGTGCACAGCGCGGGGCCGGGCAATGCGCTGGCGGTGCTGGGCCTCGGCGGCAACGGCTTCATGGGCGGCGAGGGCAATTTCTGTCCGCAGCTGTTCGCCTCGGTGATCTCGGCGTGGGAGCAGCAGGATTACGAGCGCCTGCGCGTCGATTTCGGCAATCTGATCGAGTTCACCACGGTCAGCAACAAGTATGGCGGCGGCAGCGCGATGCGCGCGATGAAACCGCTGATGAACGCCTTCGGCATGCCGGGCGGCACGCTGCGTCCGCCGCGCATGCCGGTCAGCGACGCCGAACTGCAGGAAGCGATCAAGGCGGTGCTGAAAATCGACATTGCGGGCACGCCGCCGCTGGTCGCGCGTTGATGTCGTCGCGGCGGCGAATTAATCGCTGCCACGCTCCTCGCTGTACAAATCGACAGCGCTAATCCTTCTTTCGCAGGAAGTCGTTCCGCAGCGACAGCAGAAAATCCTTGCCGATGGAGGGCGCACCGCTCAAGGCCTGTGCGCTGAATTCGTTTTCCAAAAAAGGTGAATATCCCGCGGTCTGGTCGCGTGCCAGATCGTCGGGCCCCACGAAGGCCATTTCCCAATCGGCAAAGGAGCGCTCCTGGATGGGGCCGTTCCACATCAGATTGACCTGCTGGTGACGTTCATCCGTGGCAACCTTGTGATAGACGGAAAGAATTTCTTCCTTGCCGCCCTCCAGCAGTTGCATGAACTCGCCGTGGTGGTACACAAGCAATCCGGTGATGTTGCGCTGCGCGTTCTTCTGCCGCGCAGCGTCCAGCAGCGATTTGAGGTCAGCGGGAGACATGGCCCGCGTCGCGACGCTCACGTAAATCAGTTCGTAAAGTTCCATCGGCGCCCCTTGTCTGGAATGACTTTTCAAATATTTTTTGCCGGTCTGGAGCGGGTTCTGTGCTGCACTTGGTTGTGCCGACGACTCGACGGAACATGTTACCTGAAACTACGGTCTCTTTCCGGGCGAAGCCATGCATGACAGGCTTCACAGTGGCGCGGGCATGGGTCATTGCATCGTGCGTGCAAGCCAGCGGCAAGTCATGCCATCATGCGCCCATGTGTGGACGCTTTTCATTACACGCCAACCCCGAAGTCATAGCCATCACGTTCAAACTCGGCACGAAACCCGAGTGGAGCGCGCGTTATAACATCACGCCCTCGGGCAGGATCCTCGTCGTGCGTGAAGACCCGGCGCAGGGGCGCGTTGCCGCGCTGTTCAAATGGGGCCTGATTCCCGGCTGGGCGAAAGACCCGGCGATCGGCAACAAGCTCGCCAATGCGCGCGGCGAAACCGTCGATGAAAAGCCCTCGTTCCGCAACGCCTTCAAACGTTCACGTTGTTTGATTCCTGCGAGCGGCTTCTACGAATGGAAAAGCGTCGCCGGCCGCAAGCAGCCGTACTACATGCACCCGGTGGGCGCGCCGCTCTTCGCCATTGCCGGCATCACCGAGCGCTGGCAGGGCCCCGAGGGCGTGGTCGAGACCTGCGCCATCATCACCACCGGCCCCAACGTTGTGATGAGCAATATTCATGACCGCATGCCGGTGATCCTTGCGGCGGAAGACCACGATGCCTGGCTCAATCCGCGCAACCAATCGGTGGCGGCGCTGAAGCAGTTGATCAGACCATGCGCCGATACGACGATGAGTGCGCATGCAGTGAGCACGCGCGTGAATGCGCCGAAGAATGATGATGCGGGGTTGATTGAGCCGCTGGAGGGGGATTTGCTGTGAGGTATGGTCGGAAACTGTGATCTGCCTACCCCAAGGGGCTTGTCAGCAAGACTGAGAATAACTCAAAGGAGTTGTTTGATATGGAAGCTAGGCGCTATCTAAAACGCGGTTTGGCAAACTCAATCCTAGCGTTTTTAGCTTTATTGCCACTATCGGCTTGTTCTCAGATGAAAACAGTTCAATGGTCAGAAGAGGTTAGATTGGCTAATGGAAAAATTATTGTTGCTACACGGCAGGCTCAATATCATCTGACTGGCGCCCCTGGTTTTGGCACTGGTTGGAGTTTTGATAAAGGTAGTCTTCAAGTACAGGCGGAATCCCTGGGCGATCGCGATTTGGCGTGGGAAGGCCGTGGCCAACCTTTGGCAATCGATCGAGCCAAAGACGGATCGATATATCTTGTTGTAGTCCCTACTAATCGCGGTGCGCGTGAATATTCGCTTCCCGAAAGTGCGAATCACGTTGCTTTCAAGCTTGCGGTTCCTATCGGGTGGGTACGAATACCTATTGAGACGGTTCCAAGCGAAATCCATCCCAATTTGTTGGTGGCATCGTACAGTCTATTTATCACAAAAAACTTTCCTACTGGGGCGTTGATTGATTTAACAATTAAGAAAGAGGCGGATTCGAGTCCCTCAATTGGTTCGATCTTTCGAGAATGGCCGCACTAGCGCGGTAGGTTGGGCTGACGCAGGAAGCCCAACGTCTTCGGCAATACACTGGTTTGCCCCGCCTATGCCGGCGAGATCAGTTTGAGCGATGGAAAGTAGGTGGCGTAACGGCTGACATCGCGCGTCAGCAGGGGCATGCCGGCGACGGCAGCATGCGCGCCGATGAAAAAATCCGGCAGCACACCGGTTTTGCTGCCGCGTTGTTTGCGGTATTGCACGAATACGCGCCCGGCGAGAAACAGTGCTTCGCGCGGAATCGGGTCGAGCCGGAAGCCGGCGCGTTGGATCAGTGATTCGAGTTCTTCGATGCGGGCGTAGGCGATCGACAGCTCGGCGTATATCACCGGGTTGATGATGAGTGTCGAGTTGAGCGAGGCGGCATCAAGCCGGGCCTGCGACCAGTCTGCCCATTGCGGGTCGTTGCTGATGATGTCGAGGATGACGTTGGTGTCGACCAGCAGCAAAATTATTCCTCGCCGCGGGTCAGCGCCATGATTTGCCGCGTCGTCATACTGACGGTCGCGCTGCCGCGCAACGCGGCGAACCGGCTGGGTGGCGGCTTGCCCGCTTTCCTGCCGGCGGCGACGAGCACGATGCGTCCGTCACCGGTCGGCTGAAAATCAACCGCGGCGCCGGTTTTGAGACCGAGAAAATCGCGGATCTTTTTCGGAATGGTGACTTGTCCCTTGCTGGTGATCTGGTGGCTCATGCTTGCTCCAAAGTAATACCTGATTTTCTGATGGTATTACTTAAGGTGCCGGCAGGCAAGCGGGTACTCGCGGGGCAGCGGGGCGCAGTATTGCAGATCAAACCGGATCAAGCACTTAACGTTCCAGTTGCCGTGCGCCTGTTGGTGTGTATAATAACACCAGTGTTATTAAAAACACTATTTATTGATCTCAGGACATCGCACAAATCTTACGAGTTTTTTTCCCTCATCTCAGTGACGTGTCCGCGTTGGATGAGGGAGATTTTTGCGATGGCTTCGATTGTGTTGAACATCAACGAACGCTGAACAAACGGTGCCGCCATGGAAGATCTGACCTCCCGCCAGAAACAACTGCTGCGTTACATTCAGGAACGCATCCGCGCCGACGGTTTTCCGCCGACGCAGGCGGAGATCGCCTCGAACTTCGGTTTTCGTTCGGCCACTGCCGCGCGCAATCATTTGCTGGCACTGGCGCGCAAGGGCGCGATCGAACACACCGACAGCGCGTCGCGCGGCATCCGCGTCAAGGAACCCGATCGGCACGCCGCCGGTTATCAGGCCGAACTGCCGCTGGTCGGGCGCGTCGCCGCCGGCAGTCCGATCATGAGCGAAGAAAACATCGAAGCGCATGTGCGCGTCGATCCGGCACTATTCAAGCCACGCGCCGATTATCTGTTGAAGGTGCGCGGCATGAGCATGCGCGACGCCGCCATTCTCGACGGCGATTACATTGCCGTGCATAAAACGCAGGAGGCGCGCACCGGCCAGATCGTGGTGGCGCGCCTGCACGACGAAGTTACGGTCAAACGTTTTCAGCGTACCGGCCACCGCGTCGAGCTGATTGCCGAGAACCCGGCATTCAAGCCGATCGTGCTTGATCTCAGGCGCGATGCGCTGGCGATCGAGGGCCTCTGCGTCGGTGTCATCCGCGCCGGTCATGCCTGATGAATGCGCTTGCCGCATTGTTGTCGCATCCGGCGATCTGGCGCGGCGGGGAACTCGGCCGCGTTACGACACCGAGCGTGGCGAGTGGTTACGCCGAACTCGACGCCGAACTGCCGGGTGGCGGCTGGCCGACGGCGGCGCTGACTGAAATCCTGCCGCAGCACGAAGGCATCGGCGAATTGCGCATTCTCGGCCACGCGCTGGCGAATCTGGCCGCGCAGGGCCGCTGGCTGGCGTGGATCGCGCCACCGTATCTGCCGTATGCGCCGGCTTTGCAGGCCGCCGGCATCGATCTCTCGCATTTGCTGGTGATCCGCACGCGCACGCCGCGCGAAACGCTGTGGGCGGTCGAGCAGACGCTGCGTTCGCAGACTTGCGGCGCGGTGCTCGCCTGGCCGGACAGAATCGCCTACGCCGAACTGCGCCGCCTGCAACTCGCCGCCGAGGGCAGCAACACGCTTGCTGTGTTGTTCCGTTCGCAGCGTTGCATTACCGAGGCGACGCCGGCGGCGCTGCGGCTGCGTCTCGACACGCAGGGCGGCACACTGGCCGCGCGCATCCTCAAGCGCCGCGGCGGCGTGCTCGGCCGCACTATCACATTGACGTCGTCGCCGGTCGTCGATCGAAAAATTTCAAACCCCAACCCGAATGGAAAGAACAATCATGTTATGGATCGCCTTGCATTTGCCGCGCCTGCCGCTCGAAGCATTCGCGCAGGCATCAGCGTCAACTGAAGCACGCGCGGTTGTTGACGGCACGCGCATCATCGTCTGCAACGAGCGCGCCGTTGCGCGCGGCATGCGCAACGGCATGAGTCTGGCGGCGGCCTGCGCGCTGGTGCCCGATCTCGTGCATCGGCCGTGCGACCATGCGATCGAGGCCGCGGCACTCGAACAGCTTGCCGCATGGGCGTTGCAGTTCACGCCGGGCGTGTCGTTGCAGGCGCCATCGGGTCTGCTGCTGGAAATCGAGGGCAGCCTCAAGCTGCTCGGCGGCATCAAGGCGATACTGGCGGCGATCCGGCAGGGTGCAGCCGGCATGGGTTATACGGCGACGATCGGTGTTGCACCGACGGTGGCCGCGGCGTGGCTGCTTGCGCGCGCCGGTTGCGACACTCTCGTCAACTGCAAGCGCATGATCGCTTCGACGGTGGCGCCGTTGCCGGTGAAGGCGCTGGACTGCGATACAGCCACGCTGGAAACACTGGCTGCGATCGGTGTCAAAACCGTCGGTGCGGCGCTTGACCTGCCGCGTGACGGCGCCTCGCGCCGCTTCGGCCCGCAGTTTTTCGAACAACTCGACCGCGTGCTCGGTACGCAACCGGAGGCGCGGCGCTTTTTTGCGCCACCTGAAAAGTTTTCCTCGAAGCTCGAACTCGGTGTTGCGGTCGGGCATGCCGAGGCACTGTTGTTCGCGGCGCAGCGTTTGCTGGTGCAACTCGCCGGTTATCTCGGCGCTCGTTGCGGCAGCGTGCAGCATTTCAAACTGCTGCTGACGCATGAAGATCTCGCGCCGACCACATTGGAAATCGGACTGGCGACGCCGACGCGCGATCCCGGCCGCTTCATCGCGGTGGTGCGCGAACAACTTGCTGCGTTGAAGCTCGCCGCACCCGTTGTGCAACTTACCCTCGATGCTGACGATATTTTGGTGCTCGCCGGTGAAAACAAGACGCTGTTCGCCGAGATGGCTGATCGCTCCGCCGATTGGGCGAAGCTGATCGAGCGCTTGAGCGCAAGATTAGGCGGCGAGGCGGTGCAGTCGCTGTCGCCGCGCGCCGAGCACCGGCCCGAACACGCCTGGCAGCGCGCCGCGCCCGGTGCGCGGCCGTTGCAGGTGACGCCGCGCCCGCGTCCATTGTGGTTGTTGCGCGAACCGCGTCCGCTCAAACAGGTGGCGGAAAAACCGTATAGCGACCACGGTCCGCTGGCGATTGTTGCCGGCCCCGAGCGCATCGAATCGGGCTGGTGGGACGGCGGCGACGTCAAACGCGATTATTTTGTCGCGCAGACCGCCGAGCGCTCGACCGTGTGGGTCTATCGCGAACGGCGGCGGCCCGGCGGCTGGTATCTGCACGGCATTTTCGGCTAGCACATGTAGCCCAGAAGGAGCGCAGCGCATTCCGGGGTTCTGCTGGCGGGTGTTATCCCGGAATACGCTGCGCTCCTTCCGGGCTACGAAAACACATGGGTTACGACACCGCGCGTCTCTGACGATTTGAATCACCCGTACAAATTTTTCAGAGGCCTTCGTGGTGTCCGCCGTTCTTCCCGACTATGCCGAACTGCATTGCGCGAGCAATTTCAGTTTTCTGCGCGGTGCTTCGCATGCGGAGGAACTGGTCGGGCGCGCCGCTGCGCTTGGCTATAAAGCGCTGGCGATCACCGATGAATGCTCGCTCGCCGGCGTGGTGCGAGCGCATGTGGCAGCGAAAAAACACAATCTAAAACTTCTTATCGGTGCGGAGTTTCTTCTTGAAGCCGGACCGAAGATTGTTTTGCTGGCGACTGATCGCAACGCCTACGGCAATCTGTCGCAACTGATTACCACCGCGCGACGCCGCAGCGCCAAGGGGCAGTACCGTCTTGAGTGGGACGATCTCGCCGCCGCCATCGGTTGCCTGGCCATCCATATTCCGTCGGCTCTGCCGACCTCAATGCTTCCCTCTCCTGCGTTAGCGGGGGAGGGAGTGAGGGTGGGGGCGGCAGAACTGGAGGACGCGCAGCACCTGCGCGAATGTTTCCCTGATCGTTCGTGGCTCGCTGCCGAGCTGTTGTGCGGGCCCGATGATCGCGGGCGGCTGATGCAATTGCGCCAACTTTCATCCGCGTCGCGGTTGCCGCTGGTGGCGGCGGGTGACGTGCATATGCATGTGCGCTCGCGGCGTCCGCTGCAGGATACGCTGACGGCCATTCGACTCGGCATACCGGTGGCGCAGGCGCAGCACGCGCTGTTTGCGAATGCCGAGCGTCATCTCAGGATGCGCATGCGGCTGGCGCAGATTTATCCGCCCGAGCTGCTGGCGGAAACCATGTGCATTGCAGCACGTTGCGATTTTTCGCTCGATTGCCTGAAATACGAATATCCGGAGGAACTTGTACCGGTCGGTCATACCCCGGAATCGTATCTGAAAGCGCTGACCGAAGAAGGTTTGCAGCGGCGTTATCCGGGAGGCGCGCGGCAGGATATCTGCGCACAGGTTGAACGCGAACTCGCGCTGATTTCGGATCTCGGTTACGAACCGTACTTCCTTACCGTTCACGACATCGTTGCCTTCGCGCGCGCCAAAAACATCTTGTGCCAGGGCCGCGGTTCGGCGGCCAACTCGGCGGTGTGTTACGCGCTGGGCATTACCGAGGTCGATCCTTCGCGCATGAGCGTGCTGTTCGAGCGTTTCATTTCGCGCGAACGCAATGAGCCGCCCGACATCGACGTCGATTTCGAGCACCAGCGGCGCGAGGAGGTGATCCAGTATCTCTACAACAAATACGGGCGCGACCGTGCGGCGCTCACCGCCACCGTCATCACCTACCGCACGCGCAGCGCGATCCGCGATGTCGGCCGTGCGTTGGGTTTCGATTTTGCGCAAGTCGAGAATGTCAGTAAATCGCTGGCATGGTGGGACGACAGGACGCTGCTGCCGCAACGGTTGAGCGAAGCCGGGCTGGATGCCGACAGCCTGCCGGTGCAGCAACTTGTCGAACTGGCGCGCCTGCTGATCGGTTTTCCGCGCCATCTATCGCAGCACACCGGTGGTTTCGTTTTTGCGCGCGGTCTGCTCTCGCGCTTGGTGCCGATCGAAAACGCGGCGATGCCAAAGCGCTCCGTCATTCAATGGGACAAGGACGATCTTGATGCTCTTGGTCTGCTCAAGGTCGACGTGCTGGCGCTCGGCATGCTCTCGGCGCTCAGGCGTGCCCTCGACATGATCGGTCGTCGTCGCGGCAGGCCGTTTGCGATGTCCGATGTGCCGGCCGAAGACCCGGAGGTCTACAAAATGATGCGGCGCGCCGATACCATCGGTGTGTTCCAGATCGAATCGCGCGCGCAGATGAGCATGCTGCCGCGCCTGCGGCCGGAAAATTTTTACGATCTTGTGATCCAGATTGCGATCGTGCGGCCGGGGCCGATCCAGGGCGGCATGGTGCATCCCTATCTGCGCCGGCGGCAGAATCCGCAGTTGGTCGAGTATCCAAGCCCCGAGGTGACGGCGGTTCTCAAGCGCACGCTCGGTGTGCCGATTTTTCAGGAACAGGTCATGCAACTCGCAGTGGTGGCGGCCGGCTTCACGCCGGGCGAGGCCGACCATCTGCGCCGCTCGATGGCAGCGTGGCGCCGCAAGGGCGGGCTCGAACATCTCGAACAGCGTTTGATTTCCGGCATGCTGGCGAAGGATTATCCGCGCGAATTTGCCGAGCAGATTTACAAACAGATCCTCGGCTTCGGCGAATACGGTTTTCCGGAATCGCATTCGGCGAGTTTTGCGCTGCTTGCTTACGTCTCGGCGTGGATCAAGCACCACGAGCCGGCGGTGTTTCTCGCCGCGCTGTTGAACAGCCTTCCGATGGGTTTCTACGGGCCGTCGCAACTCGTGCAGGACGCGCGCCGTCACGGCGTCGAGGTGCGCCCGGTCGATGCCGTGGTCAGCGATCGGGACTGCACGCTCGAGGATGTGGCGCCGGCGGTGCGGCTCGGCTTGCGCATGATCGATGGTTTTTCCGCCGGTGCAGCCGAGCGTCTTGTCACGGCGCGCGCAGCGCGTGTTTTCGCATCGACGTCCGATCTGGCAAACCGCGCGGCGTTGAGCCGTCACGAATTGAAACTGCTTGCCGCCGCCGGTGCCTTACGCACGCTCACCGGCAACCGCCGTCAGGCGCACTGGCAGGTCGCCGGTGTCGAACGCGTCTCGCCCTTGTTGATGGAAGCGGCGCCGCTTGAATTGGTCCCCGCATTTGTGCCGCCTTCGGAAGGCGAGGATTTGGTCGCCGATTACGCCAGCACCGGACTCACGCTCGGCCGCCATCCGCTGGCCCTGTTGCGCGATCGTCTCAGGCGCATGCATTTTTCCACTGCCGCAGAACTGCGCAACGCGCCGCACGGCCG
>JANXSE010000253.1 GCA_025356695.1 Betaproteobacteria bacterium | reverse complement strand
GCCCGCGGCGGTGCGGTGCAACAGGCGGCGCTGCGCAAACGCCAGCAGACCGTAGGTGACCTCCTGCGTGATGATGTGCTTGAACTGGTAATCGATGCCGCCGGCCGCCTCATGCGCGTGCACGAGATCGAGCGCGACGAATTTTTCAAGCTGGCGTACCAGTGACCCGGCATCCGGATGCAGCGGATGCACCTCGGCAAGCATACGCGAACCGAACGCGCGGCCGAACACGCTGGCTACCTTGAGCGTGAGCTGTTCACTGGCATCGAGACGGTCGACACGACCGGCGATGATGCCTTCGATGGTGGCTGGCAGATTGCGCGCATCAATGCCGGCGCCACCCGCCAGCGTGCAGCACCCGTCACGCACCAGCAGGTAACCCCTGTCGCGCAGCGAATAAGCCAGTTCTTCGCTGAACAGCGGATGCCCGTCGCTGCGTTCATAAATCAGCGCCAGCACCGCGGCCGGCAGATGCGTCACGCGCAGGCGGTCGCAGACCAGCGCCCCGGTATCTTCGCGCGAGAACATTGCCAGATCGATGCGCTGCGCAGCGGCCAGCAGTTCACACCCCTGTTCGGTGTCGGGCCGGTGGCCGGAACGCGTCACCAGCACCAGCAGCAGCGCCGCTTCGCGCTGGCGCAGCTGCGCCGCCAGGATCCACGACATCGAATCCATCCAGTGCGCATCTTCCAGCACGATGACGGCAGGCCGCTCCGCCAGCGCGCGATGCAACACGAAGAGCAGCAGTTCGCGCGTCATTTCCGCGCGCGCCTGTTCGTTCATCTGGCGCACCGCGCGCGTCTGCGGAAAACCCAGCGGCAACACGTCGTTCAGCAGCGGCAGGCCGACGCGCAGCGCCGGTTCGGCCTCGCACATCGCTTCGAGCAGGGCACGCCGCGCATCGCTGCCGCTGGCAGACTGGTCGAGGATCTGACGCAGGATTTCGCGCCACAAAAAATAGGTTGTGCTGCGCTCAATCGAATCGGCATGCCCGAGCAAAAATACCGTGCCACTGGCCGCCGCTGCGCGCTGAAATTCGGCCACCAGCTGCGATTTGCCGACACCCGGCTCGCCCTCGATGGTGACCACCGCGCCGGTACCCGCGCGCAGCGCCTGCAAATGCGCGCGCAAACGCTCCATCTCGCTGCGCCTCCCGAGAAAACGCGCAGTGCGCGGCGCAGCGGCGCGTTTGTCCATGCCGTCTATCAAGCGCAGCGGACGCATCACCGGCAGCAAACTGTCGCGGCCCTTGACCTTGATGGGCGCCAGCGCTTCGAATTCGACACTCGTGCGCGCCGCCTCAGCAGTGGCGTTGTCGCACAACACACCCTGTGCCGCAACCATCAAGCGCGCCGCAAGATTCACTGCGTCACCCACCACCGTATATTCGTAGCGCCGGCCACCGCCGGACAAACCGCACATCACGCGCCCGGTGGTGATGCCGATGCCGCATTCGCGCCCGCGTTCGCGCAGCGCGGTTGCAATCGCCAGACCTGCGCTGATCGCACGCACCGGATCGTCTTCATGGGTGCGCCCCGGGATGCCCCATACGCACAGCAGGTTCGTGCCCTTCTCATCGACAATGGCGCGCTGAAAGGTGCCTTCATAGCGCTCGACGATGGTCTGCACGACTGTGATCACCGCCTGCAACTGCGCCAGCGCATCGGCGCCCGCGCTATCGATGCCGCGCACTTGCACGAAGGCGGTCGCCACACGGCGGAATTCAGTGAGCCAGGCGAACTGGCCGGCGTCGATCTGTTCAAGGACCGGCTTCGAGATATAACAACGCAGGGCGGCAATCGCCGCGGCGTCGACCGGCAACGCATCACGCACGGGCAACGCAGCCTCCCTTTGCATGGCGTTCAGTTTTGCATAGCCTGAATCCAGCCCTTCTGTGCGCACCGCATCACCCAAATGCACGGCCGTCTGCGGATCGAGCACCACCGTCCCCGGCAGCGTTTGCGCGAGGCCCGCGCGCAGCGCTGCCAGCGGCCCGCCGGCGGCGAGGCAGTGCCATTTTTCAGCCACGCCACCGACTGTGGCGATCATCAGCTCGCCCGTCGCTACCACCACACGCATACGCAATATCAGGCCTTCGCCGAGATCGCTGCGATCAAGCGCGCCCTGGGCCGCCAGCGCGCATTGCGCGGCGAGTGCGGCGGCCACCGCTTCGCCGCCCGCCTCTTCATTCCACACCGCAAACACCGCGTCACCGGCAAAGCTGATGATGTCGCCGCTGTGCGTGCCGATAATATCGGTGAGGCGGCCGAAGAAACCGTTGAGCAGGTCCTTGAGCTCTTCGACACCGCCGGCGCGCTGCGAATAACGCTCGGTCAACGCCGTATAGCCCATGATATCGGCCATCAGCACGGCGCCGCGCACGCGCACACCGTGCGCGGTCGGCACGGCTGCGTCGCGCGCGTGACGAAGCACGACGTGGCCGGGAAGAAACTGCGTGTAGTTGCCGATATCGCTTTGCATGATCCGCACGAAACGGGCGCGCTGCGCCTGTTGTTCTATGTTACCTGCGGCGGCCAAAGTATGTGCCCGGGGCCCATATCGAAGGCGAGTTCCAGTTTCACGCCCATCATCACGTCGATTTTGCCGGCTTCGACCGTCAAGCCGAGATCGGCGGCAATCGGATGACTGTCGAGCGCAGGCACGATCAGCTCGTAACGCCCCTTGAGCAGATTCATTTTGTGGATCACCAGCGGCTCCAGCGCCGAACCAACCACCTGCTGCAAATCACAGCCCGACGCTGCCGCCGTCGCGCGCAGTTGGCGCAAAAAGACGAGGCCGAGTTTCTTGTGCAGCATCATCGACACAAAATCGCCAACCAGCGCCAGCGCCGAACCATCAAGGCGCGCATGCATCACCACCGACAGCAGGTCTTCGCCGAGTTCCAGCGCCGCGTGCCCCAGCCCCGCCAGCGTTGAGGCATCGCTGCGGCGCACGCGCATGATTTCGGTATTGACCACGGCACGCGCGTCTGCCCTGTATTGCGGCACCGCCAGCGCTTCGACCGAGTAATCGCCATGCTCCGAGCCCGCCCCCGGCATGCGCACCACGGCCTGCTCTTTCGGATAACCGTAAGCCTCGCGCCCGGTCGCCACCGCCAGACTGTCACTGGCAAAAATGTACGGGATCATCAGCGTCGGCCCGCCGACTTTTTTGCCTTTGGCATCACGCGCGCTGACCATCACCCAGAAGGCCGCCTCGGTGTAGCTATGGCTTCCCATGTTCTCACAGCCCGTCGCCACCGAACGCAGTTCATGCAGGTTCTGGAAGGTGACGATGACGTAATGCGAGTCGGGCTGGTAATGCAGGTGGCCCTGCGACGGCGCGTTCACCGTGCGCTCGCACAGGCTTTGCAGCGCGGCGAGATCGCCCGGCACGTAAAACGCATGCATCTCGACGTTATCGCAGCGCCACGGCGCCGGCAGCACATCAAGACCGCCGCGGCGCACGTATTGGCGCGCCGGCTGCAATGGCATTACCGGCGGCGCTGGTGGCACCGTCGACATCAAGCCGGCAGGTATTTTCGTAGCGGCGCCGTTAGCAAACGGAGACGTCGGCGGTATATCGGTTTCGCCAAACAGCCGGCCGGGATAACCACAGATCGCGCGCGCCGCCTGCAGGCCACCGAGCACCGCCGATTCGACGCAACCGTAGTTCAGTCCGTTATGCAGCCAGTCGCCGGCCAGCACCATATTGGCGTAGCCCGAGTCGCCGGCCTTGAGGCGCTGCGCAATCGTGCCCGGCAGCGACAACACATAACGCGCGCTCAGATCGACGTTCGCCGAGAACCATTGCGCGTCGAAGCGTTGCTGCACAGTACCGCCGCCGTGCCGGTGCAACAAGCCGTGGTCAAGGCTGCGCGTGCCCTTGTGCACGCCCTGCGGCCACAAGCCGCCGGTGTGTTGCGCGAGCCAGTCGGCGGCGGTCTTCCTGACATCTTGATAGGCGTCGCGCAGATAACGCGCATTCGGCCCCGGCGGCGGAATCGCACCGCGGTCTTCCATTGCGCCGCAGAAATAAGCGAGGCTGACCGGACAATCGTTGTGCGGCCAGTCTTCACGTTCGAGCAAACCCGACAAATCGGCCCAGGTATCGTGGGGTTCGGCATACGCACAGATGATCGGCGGCGGCAGTTTCCAGCCAAGGTGGTTGAGGCACTTGTTCATCCATAACTGCATGGACTGCGTGCGCACCGTGTGCTGGCTTTCGACCCCCGCCTTGAAATGCGCGTTCCTGGCGCTGAGGTCGGCGCAGATGTATTTCACCGCCTCGACGGAAATACCCAGCACGATGCGATCGAAGTGCTCGCCGCGCCGGAGCACAATGTCTTCGACATCCGGCCAGTCGTTGTACATCGATTCGAGTTCGCAATGACCATTGGCGTATTTCGCCGCCAGCGCCACGCCCTCGACGAGTTGCGTGTAATCCGGCACCGACGGCCACGCCGGCAGATTTTTCACGGTGATCAGCGGGTCGTATTCGGCACGCCCCGGCTGCAGCGTCGCCTGGCGTTTGATGAGAATTTCATCGACATTCTCGCCATCCTGCGTTTTCAGCTCCCATGCACGATGAAAGAACCTGAATTTCACCCCGCGCTGGCGCAAGGCCTGGTAAATCGGCGCAAAGATGGTGTCGCCCATGCCGCCCTGCATTTCCCAGAACACCGCGCCGCGCGAACACAACAGCAAACGCAGCAGCATGCGGATCGCCACGCCGGCGGCGAGCTGTGGCCGGTCGGTGTCGCCATCGACGAAAGCAAATACATAGCAGTAGGCCGAATCGATGGTCGGATTGCGCAGACTGTCATTGCGCGCGCCGTGGCTGCGCAGCCAGTCACGCAGGTCAAGGTGATCGATGACATCGAAGCCCTGCGCAATCACGCCGTCCTTCAGCATGCCGATGATCATCGAGATGAACAGATCGCCCAAGACGAAAAAGCTGCGCTTGTCCGACGGCTTGTCACCGAGTTCGTCGAGTTTTCGATGAAACCACCATTGCAGGCATGCCACGCGCTTCGCCAGCCGCAGGTACGGCTTGTCGGTGTAAAGCTGCTGCTTGCGTTCGGCCGCGCCTTTTTCCAAACGGTCGTGATAACGCCGCGCCGCCTTGAACGCACGCAGCACGCGAAACAGAATGATGCCAAGCAGGCCGAACTCGTACCAAACCCTGACCCACTCAGCAAAATTGCGCGGCTCGTCGCGATCAGACAGAAACGCATCGAGCAGCCACTTCGGCTCGCCAGCCGCCTCGGGTTCGCACCCCGACGAAGCGTTGGAGGTGGTTTCGAAATAGCGCATCGCCCACAACACGGTTTCGCACAACATCTCCCACGGCGAGCGGATATCGCCGCGCAGCTTGTATTCGCCAGGCTCGATAAAATCACCGGGCAGACCACTGTCGTGCGGCAGATGCCCCTTCCAGAACACCCATTCGTTGCCAGTCTGATTGCCAAGCCCCGCGTAGTGGTGCGGACGGAAGGCCGTAAACGCCTCGGCAAGCGGATGTACCGCCGGGCGCTTCAGCTCGGCGTAGACCTTGCGCATGATCCAAAACGCGTTCTCGTAGAAACCGCTCCAGACATGCAGGCCGTGCTCTTCAATGCGCTGGCCGGCAGCGGCATTGCGCCCCGCCGCGCCCTTGCCACCCAGCCGCCAGCCGGGTTGATAGACGGTGATGTCGTAGTGCTCCTGCCAGCCTGCGCGGTCGGTCAAAGCAAACACCGCCGACATGGCTGAGCAGCCGCCACCGAGGACTACGATTTTTTCTTTGGTCATGCGAAGACCTTCTGCAAACCGCTGGTTTCACTCCCTCGCCCCCTGCAAGGGGGAGAGGCGGAGTTTGGGTAACGCCTAAAACGCGTAACGAACCTGCGCCGACAGCGTATTGATCCGCGCGTTCACCGAATCATTCACGTTGACCGTGCTGGCCACTGCCGTGCCTGCAAAAAACGCGCGCTGCACGGCAACCGTCGATGTGCGGAACTTGACGTGGTTCGCCGCGAAGTCGAGATAGGTGCGCTTGCTGAGCTGGTAACTCGCCCCCGCGGCAAACACCAGGCGGTTCGAATCCGGAAAGGTCGTATCGCGAAAGCCGTCCACCGTCGGCGTGAAATCCAGTTGCACACCACTGCGCAGCGTCAGCACGTCCGACTGACGGTATTCGCCGCCCACCGCATAGGCAAAGGTATTGCGGTAATTGGCCTGACGCACCGAATCGGCGGTGCCGTTGTCGAACTGAATGCGCAATTCATTGAGCACGCCCCAGCCGTACCAATCCACCTCGCCATACAGCGTGAACTTGTCGTTGATCTGGCGCGACACGCCCGCCGTCACCACCTGCGGCAACTTGAGTTTGCTCGAAGCCCCCAAAGCACCGTTGCCCGCCGCCAGCGCCGCCGGCAACCCGCTGGTGACCACGGTGCCGGTCATTTTGTGCTGCATCTCCGAGCGGTAATGCAAACCAAGACGCGTCTTCTCGTCAGCCTGTAACAGCACACCGATATTGAAGCCCGGCGTCCACGCGCTGCCGGTGCTCTCGGCGCGCGCATCAGTCGCCGCCGTCGGCCCGCCCGCCGTCAGCGGGTTCGGCAAGGCGACCACCTGTTTGCTCTTGGCGTATTGCAAATCGACGCCGCCGCCGATCGAAAGCGCCGACGTCAACTGATACGCCCCCACCGCCGAGAGGTTGATGGTGCGCAACGAGGTCTCGATCGAGTCGTAACGCGCAAACCAGTCGTTGTTGAATTTTGCCGACAAGCCAAACGGTGAGGTCATGCCGAACCCGACGAAGGCCTTGCCACCATCCAGCCGGTGCGCCAGAAACACATTCGGCACCGGCGTCGGATCGGTCGGATCGCTGCCATTCGGCCCCGCGTAAGCAACCGTGCCGCCAGAGGCAAACGTGTTTGCCGTCGACCCGGTATTAAGGTGGTTTGCACGCGGCACGATCACATGCGTGCCAAAAGCAAATAGCGTGTTCGCATCGCCCGCCGCACCATCGCGCCACAACAGCGGCATGCCGGCCGGATTGAAATAGATCGTGCTCGCATCGTTCGCCGCCACCGCATTGCCCGCATCGGTGCGCCCGAGCCCCTGCACGCTTTGCTGGTTCAGAAAAAAACCGGTTGCCGACGCCGGCGAAGAAAACACACACGCCACCGCTGCGGCACAAAAAACCGCGCGTACACGCCGCCCCGCAATTGAGTTCCCCCGCGACATCGCTTTCCCTCCCCAAGGACAGCCCTGCCTCTTCTTTGATCATAGTCCAACTTGACTAGCGCCGGAGATATGCCTTTAACATTTTCTAAAAGAAACGCGGGCGCGCAGCAACGCCAAACGGCGCCGCATCTCCAAATCCGCTCACCCGACTCAGCACGCCCACCCCAATTAGCAGGCCCCCTCCCCCCTGGTGGGAGAGGGAGGGGTGAGGGGGCACCGCATCCTCAATACAAATACTCACCCACCCCGCACCAAAACCGCGCACAAATCACAAACCCAATGAACTACCGTCCCCAATCCTATGAACCATAAACACATAACGCGCTGCAGCATCGCAAAACAAAATCTATCAATTTGATAGATTTGATTTCCCCCAAAACCTGCTCTCTAATAAGCCTCGTCTACGGCATGCCCACGACATAGTCCATTCGGGTTATATCCGCAGCACTGCATATCGGCGATATTCGCAATCAGGGGAAATTTAAAGGTCAAGGCGTCACCGACTCTGGGGGGAGTTCTGTGGCTCAAGCAACAAAACGAAAAATCGCGCGTTACGGCTGGGTCCCGGACATCCCGGACCAGCGCGACCATTTGTACGCCGCGCCCGTTACCGCGCTGAAGAAGCTGCCGCCCAAAGTCGATCTGCGCGCGCAATGCCCCACGGCCATCTACGACCAGGGCCAGCTCGGCAGTTGCACCGGCAACGCCATCGCCTGCGCCATCCAGTTCGAGCGCCTCAAGCAGAAACTCAAACCCGATTTCATCCCCTCGCGCCTCTTTATCTACTACAACGAGCGCGCGATGGAAGGCACCGTTGCCTCCGACAGCGGCGCACAGATCCGTGACGGCATCAAAAGCGTGGCACAACTAGGCGACTGCCCAGAGAGCGAATGGTCCTACGACATCGCGCGTTTCGCCGACAAGCCGCCCGCCCGCTGCTACAAAGACGCCATCCAATACAAGGCCGTGCAATACCAGCGCGTCGTGCAAACGCTCAACCAGATGAAAGGCTGCCTCGCCTCGGGCTACCCCTTCGTCTTCGGCTTCTCGGTCTATGAAAGCTTCGAAGGCCCGCAGGTCGCCAAGAGCGGCATCGTGCCCATGCCAGCGTCAAGCGAAAAGCAGATGGGCGGCCACGCCGTCATCGCCGTCGGTTACGACGACACGCAGCAGCGCTTCACTGTGCGCAATTCATGGGGTGGCGGCTGGGGGATGAAGGGTTACTTCACGCTGCCGTATGCGTATCTGGCGGATGACAATCTGGCGAGCGATTTTTGGACCATACGCCTAATCAACAAATAATTGGTAATAAATATTTTTTTACAACGCATAATTATTCGCATCTTAAAAAGACGCCTTTTGAAACCGAAATTTTTTGCCATCCATATAGAGGGGAACAAACATAAAAAAATCGAAAACAATGCTTCTGGCAACATTTTTCCTAATGACCGCCACAAGCACAGAAATCGCATTCGCTCAACAGCTTCATGTATTAACTACTGCCCGATGCCCTACAGATTCGGTCCAGACCAATAAAACATTGGCGCCATTCGCAGCTGCCATTCTTGAACCAATCTTCCAGAGTCTCATTTCATCAGCGGTTGACGCGGCGGGCGCTTAGCCCAATAAAATATCCAACTTTCCGAGTCAATCTACCCCTTCAACTCCCCCGCAATCGCCGCAAACTGCTCCACCGCCGCCTGTAAGTCATCCGTAATCTCCTGCGCCAGCACATCCGGCTCGGGGAGATTGTCGGAGTCTTCGAGGCTTTTGTCTTTGAGCCAGAAGATGTCGAGGTTGAGTTTGTCGCGTTTGACGATCTCGTCGTAGTCAAAGCTGCGCCAGCGGCCTTCCGGATTTTTTTCGCTCCACATCGCTTTGCGCTGGTGGCGATTGTCGGCGTTGAAACATTGCACGAATTCGTCGAGGTCGGCGCGCTTGAGCGGGTTGGTCTTGAGCGTGAAATGCATATTGGTGCGCAGGTCATAGACCCACACGCGGCTGGTCCAGGCCTTTTCCTGCGCGGGCTTGGCGTCGAAGAACAGCACGTTCGCTTTCACGCCCTGCGCGTAGAAGATGCCGGTCGGCAGCCGCAGCAGCGTGTGCAAATCGAATCCCTTCAGCAGATTGCGCCGCACCACTTCGCCGGCGCCGCCCTCGAACAGTACGTTGTCGGGCAGCACCACCGCGCAGCG
>JANXSE010000240.1 GCA_025356695.1 Betaproteobacteria bacterium | reverse complement strand
ACGCATCCGTTGACCGGAGAACAGGTTGCGGTATGGGTCGGCAACTACGTGCTGATGAGCTACGGCGACGGCGCGGTGATGGGCGTGCCGGCGCATGATGAGCGCGATTTCCATTTTGCTCGCCAAAACGGATTGTCAATTAAGCAGGTAATTAAAAAGGACGCCGGCGAATTAGAACAAGTGCGTGAAAGCGGAATTAATCCGAGTGCTAGTATTTTCGAAAATTCCGCACTTCGAGGAGAGCAAATATCTGGAATAAACAATCAAATCTCTTTACTTAAAAAGCTTCAGTTTTCGACTGAAAAATGGCAAGAATGGTATGACGCAAAAGATGGTATGTGCACCAACTCCGGCAAATATAACGGCCTCGGCTACGATGCAGCGGTCGCAGCGGTCGCCGCCGATCTCGCAGCCAAAGGCCTCGGCGAAAAGAAAGTGATGTGGCGCCTCAGAGACTGGGGCATTTCGCGCCAGCGTTATTGGGGTACGCCGATCCCGCTGATCCATTGCGCCGGCTGCGGCGACGTGCCGGTGCCCGACGATCAGCTGCCGGTGGTGCTGCCCGAAGACTGCGTGCCCGACGGCGCCGGCAATCCGCTCAACAAGCGCGCCGATTTCCTGAATTGCAGTTGTCCCAAATGCGGCAAGCCGGCGAAGCGCGAAACCGACACCATGGACACCTTCGTCGATTCGTCTTGGTACTACCTGCGCTTTGGTGTAAAGGATTCCACTCGTTCCGCAAACGACAAGATGATCGACGCGGGGACCAATTACTGGCTGCCGGTCGACCAGTACATCGGCGGCATCGAACACGCGATTCTGCATCTCCTGTATTCGCGCTTCTGGACCAAGGTCATGCGCGACTTGGGCCTCGTCACGCTCGACGAACCCTTCGCCAACCTGCTGACGCAGGGCATGGTGCTCAACGAGATATTCTTCCGAAAACCAAACACATCCACTACTGATTCCGCCGGAAACGTGAGAATTACGCCCGAAGCCGGTGAAGTAAATATTACGGGCCAGCAACCGACTGCTCGAATTCAATACTTCAATCCGCTTGACGTTGAGATTAACACCGACGCCAGCGGCAAACGCACCGGCGTCATACTTAAGACCGACGGCAAACCGGTCGAATCGGGCGGCATCGGCACCATGTCGAAGTCGAAGAACAACGGCGTCGATCCGCAATCGCTGATCGAGGAATACGGCGCCGACACCGCGCGCCTGTTCATGATGTTCGCCAGCCCGCCCGAGCAGACGCTTGAATGGTCGGACAGCGGCGTTGAAGGCGCATCGCGTTTTCTGAAACGGCTGTGGAGCTTCGCGCACGATTCCCAAACCGACATCACGGCAGCGCTGCAAGGCAAAAGCGGCAGCACACTGATTGCCGACGGATGGAAACCAACCGCTGCAGCACACGCCGATTTCCGCCGCGAAATCCACACCGTTTTGAAACAAGCGGATTTTGACTTCGCCAAATTCCAGTTCAATACCGTCGTTTCGGCGGCGATGAAAATTCTTAACGCTGCATCTACATTTGCCGCAACAAAACCGGCCGACGCAAAAGACGCAGCAGACCGGCAGTTGCTGATCGCCGAAGCCACCAGCCTGCTGTTGCGTCTGCTCGCACCGATCACGCCACACATTACCCACGCGCTGTGGCAAGGGCTCGGTTTCGGCAAAGACATACTCGACGCGCCGTGGCCGCAAGCCGACGCCGCGGCGCTCGATGCCGACGAAGTCGAACTGGTGCTGCAGGTCAATGGCAAGCTGCGCGGCAATATGCGCGTAGCCAAAGCCGCCGACCGCGCCGCCATCGAAAAACTGGCGTTGGAAAATCCCAACGTGCAGAAGCATATCGCCGGGCAAACGGTCAAAAAAGTTGTCGTCGTGCCCGGCCGCCTCGTCAACGTGGTAGTGTAGATTTGCTAAAGGGGTCAGGCGTGATGAAAACCATGGAACCGGCAAAGCAGATTCGCAGCGGGCTTTCACGCCTGAAGCATTGCGCTTCCCGCTTCGCGGCAATCACGCTGTGCCTCACGCTTGCTGCCTGCGGCTTTCATTTGCGCGGTCAGGCGGCGCTGCCGTTCGAGAGTATGTACATATCCGGCTCACCGACTTTCGCTACCCAGCTCGCGCGCGCCATCCGCACCGGCAGCAATACGCGCATCAGCACCAATCCGAAAGATGCCGATGTCACGCTGCAGGTCGTCGGCGAACAAAATGAACGCGTCATCCTGTCACTCTCCGGCAGCGGCCGTGTGCGTGAAATCCAGCTGCGTTACCGCATCTCGTACCGCCTGACCGATCGCGAAAGCCGCGAATTGCTGCCGACCAGCGAAGTGCAGTTGAAGCGCGACCTTACCTACAGCGATACCGACGTGCTCGGCAAGGAACAGGAAGAAGCGCTGCTCAACCGCGACATGCGCAACGACGCGGTGCAGCAGGTGATGCGGCGCCTGCAGGTTGCCAAGCTCGACCGCTCGCAGAAAAGCGCGCCGTAAGCAGCATTCCGCAGCGCGACGCGTGACTCCGTGACCATCTCCAGCGAAGATCTCGCGCAACACCTCAAGCGCAACATCGCACCGCTCTACTCGGTTTTCGGCGACGAGCCGCTGCTCGTCATCGAGGCTGCCGACCGCATCCGCACCTCTGCGCGTGAGCACGGCTACAGCGAACGCGAAGTCCTGACCGCCGAGCAGCACTTCGACTGGTCGCGCCTGCGCGTCAGCGGCGTGTCGCAATCGCTGTTCGCCTCGCAACGCCTGCTGGAACTGCGCGTGCCGAGCGGCAAACCCGGCATCGAAGGCGGCAAAGCGCTGCAGGAATACTGTGCGAATCTGCCACCCGATACGGTAACGCTGATACAAATGCCCGAGATCGAATGGAAATCGCGCAAGTCGGCATGGTTCAGCGCGCTCGAAGCGGCCGGCACCATGGTCGAGGCAAAAATCGTCGGCATTGATCGATTGCCGGCCTGGATTGCCAGCCGCCTGCGCATGCAGCAACAGAGCGCCGACGAGGCGACTCTCGAATTCATCGCCGGCAAGGTCGAGGGCAATCTGCTGGCGGCGTTTCAGGAAGTGCAAAAACTAGCGCTGCTGTTTCCCGCCGGCGAACTCGGTTTCGAGCAGGTCAAGGATGCCGTACTCGATGTCGCGCGCTTCAACGTGTTTGATCTGGGTGCAGTAGTGCTGTCAGGCGACAGCGCGCGGCTGGCACGCACGCTCGACGGTCTCGACGGCGAAGGTGTGGCGCCGCAACTCGTGCTGTGGGCGATGAGCGAAGAAATCCGCACTGCGGGCCGCGTGCTCGCCGCGCTGTCCGGCGGCGCGCCGATACAAACAGCGCTGCGCGATCTGCGCATCTGGGGGCCGCGGCAGAATCTGCTGCAAAAACACATCAACCGCATCAGCCAGAAACAGGTCGAGGCCGCGCTGCTGCACGCCGCGCGCATCGATCGCATGAGCAAGGGCCTGCTCAAAGGCGATGTGTGGGACGAGTTGCTGCAACTCGGATTGCGCTTCGCACGCCGTTCCGCCAAAGCCGCGTAAAGAGCGCCCTCGCGGCGGACACCACGCGAATCACGGTATCATTCGTGCGTGGATATCGAAAATTACATGCACGATCTCGGCAAGCGCGCACGCGCTGCTTCGCGGCTGGTCGCCAGGGCCGGTACGGCAACCAAAAACAAGGCGCTCGCGCTGACGGCGGATGCGCTTGTGCGTGACAGCGCGCGTTTGATCGAAGCCAACGCGAAAGACGTCGACGCCGCACGCGCAGCCAACCTGGATGCGGCAGCCATCGACCGCCTCACGCTGACGCAAAAAACTGTCGTTGCAATGGCCGACGGCCTGCGCCAGATCGCGCAACTGGCCGACCCGGTGGGCGAAATCAGCGAACTCAAACAACGGCCGACCGGCATCAAGGTCGGGCGCATGCGCGTGCCGCTCGGCGTCATCGCCATTATTTACGAATCGCGGCCCAACGTCACCGCTGACGCCGCCGGGCTGTGCCTGAAATCCGGCAACGCCTGCATACTGCGCGGCGGCTCGGAATCGATACACTCGAATCAGGCAATTGCAAAGTGCGTACACGAAGGTCTGCGCGGCGCCGGGTTGCCGGAGGATGCGGTGCAGGTCGTCGCCACCACCGATCGCGCCGCCGTCGGCGCGCTGCTGCGCATGAACGAGTACGTCGATATCGTGGTGCCGCGCGGCGGCAAAAGCCTGATCGAACGCGTCACTGCCGAATCGCGCATTCCGATGATCAAACACCTGGACGGCATCTGCCATGTTTATATCGACGATAAAGCCGATCTGGACAAAGCGATACGCATTGCCGACAACGCGAAAACGCAGCGTCTCGGCACCTGCAACACCATGGAAACGCTACTGGTGGCGCGCGGTATTGCCGCGCAAGCACTGCCGGCGCTGGCAAAAATCTATCACGACAAAGGCATAGAACTGCGCGGTGACGACGCGGCGCGCAAACTCGTGCCGGAGATGAAGACGGCGACTGAAGCCGATTGGCGCACCGAATATCTCGATGCGATTTTGTCGGTGCGCGTGGTCGACGGCCTCGATCAGGCGATCGACCATATCGCGACTTACGGCTCGCAGCACACCGATGCCATCGTCACCGAAGATGCAGCGCGCGCGCAGCGCTTCGTGCGCGAAGTCGATTCGAGTTCGGTAATGGTCAACGCCTCGACACGCTTTGCCGACGGCTATGAATATGGTCTTGGCGCTGAAATCGGCATCTCAACCGACAAGCTGCACGCACGCGGCCCGGTCGGGCTTGAAGGACTGACCTCGCTCAAATGGGTTGTGTTCGGCGACGGACAAATCAGGACGTAGTACACGGGTTTACGCGTCATCCCTTGACTGGAAGATCATGAGTAAAGAAATAGAAATAAAAGTCCCGGACATCGGCGACTACAAAAATATTCCGATCATCGAAATCCTGGTCAAGCCGGGCGACCACGTCAGTGCGGAGGATCCGCTGGTCTCGCTCGAATCAGACAAGGCAACGATGGAAGTGCCGTCGCCGTCGGCCGGCACGGTGAAGGAACTCAAGGTCAAAGTCGGCGACAAGGTTTCAAAAGGTTCGTTGATACTGATGCTGGATGCCGATACGACTGGTGCAGCAGCAGCGCCGGTCACCGCACCCGCAGCAGCACCGGCAAAATCCACATCCGCGCCAGCCGCCGCGGCCGAGCCCGCCCCGGTTGCAACCGCCGCACCGGCAACAGCCGCTTACGCCGGCCCCAAGGGAGACATCCATGCTGAAGTCGTCGTGCTCGGTGCCGGCCCCGGCGGTTACACGGCGGCGTTCCGCGCCGCCGATCTCGGCAAAAAAACTGCGTTGATCGAACGCTACCCGACCATCGGCGGCGTCTGCCTGAATGTCGGTTGCATTCCGTCGAAAGCGCTGCTGCATGTGGCCAAGGTCATCACCGAAGCGGGCGAAATGGGCGCGCATGGTGTGACTTTCGGCGCGCCGAAAATCGACATCGACAAGCTGCGCAGCTGGAAAGACAACGTCATCGGCAAACTGACCAAAGGTCTTGCCGGGCTCGCCAAGCAGCGCAAAGTCACGGTGGTCGAAGGCCGCGGCGAGTTCGCTTCAGCGAACACGATACGCGTGGAAACCAAAGACGGCATCAAAACCGTATCGTTCGACCACTGCATCATCGCCGCCGGTTCCAGCGTTACGCGGATTCCGGGTTTTCCGTACGACAATCCGCGCCTGATCGATTCCACCGGTGCGCTCGCGCTGCCGGAAATTCCAAAGCGCCTGCTGGTGATCGGTGGTGGCATCATCGGTCTCGAAATGGCGACGGTGTTCGACGCACTGGGCACGAAAATCACCGTGGTCGAATTGATGGACGGCATCATGCCCGGCGCCGACCGCGACGTGGTGCGCCCGCTCGCCAAACGCATCGAGAAGCGTTACGAAAAAATTCTCCTCAAAACCAAAGTCGCCAAAATCGAAACAGTCAAAGACGGCCTCAAAGTCAGTTTTGAAGGCGCGACAAATGGCACCGACACCTTCGACTATGTATTGATGGCAGTCGGCCGCCGTCCGAACGGCCGCGAAATCAAGGCCGAAGCAGCGGGTGTTACGGTCAATGAACGCGGCTTCATTCCGGTCGATAAACAGATGCGTACCAACGTGCCGCATATTTTCGGTATCGGTGATGTGGTTGGCGAACCGATGCTCGCGCACAAGGCGACGCACGAAGGCAAACTCGCCGCTGAAGTCATCGCCGGACACAAGGTTGCCTTCGATGCGCGCACGATTCCATCGGTCGCCTACACCGACCCCGAAGTGGCGTGGATGGGTCTCACTGAAACGCAAGCCGAAAAATCCGGCATCACCTACGACAAGGCGGTGTTCCCGTGGGCGGCGAGCGGCCGCGCGCTGGCAACCGGCCGCGAAGAAGGTATGACCAAGCTGCTGTTCGACAAGGACACGAAACGCATCCTCGGCGCCGGCATGGTCGGCGTCAACGCCGGCGAACTGATCGCCGAGACCGTGCTGGCGCTCGAGATGGGCGCCGACGCCACCGACCTTGGGCTGACCATACATCCGCATCCGACATTGTCGGAAACCGTGTTCTTCGCCGCGGAAATTGCCGAAGGCAGCATTACCGATCTTTACATGCCGAAAAAATAGACCGGCCGGCGCCGCGGTCTAATGCGGTTTGACGCCGGCAAGTTTCACCGCCTGTACCCACTTCGCGAGTTCGGCGCGGATATGCGCGGCAAACTCCTCGGTGGTATTGCCAATCGGCTCGGCGCCCTGCGGCGACAAAAAGTCGCGCATTTCCTGACTGCGCAGAATTTTTGCCGCTTCGGCGTTCAAGCGGCCGACGATCTCCGGCGGCGTTCCTGCAGGCGCAAAAAAACCATACCAGGAATTCGCGTCAAAGCGCGCAACGCCGGCCTCGCGCATGGTCGGCACCTCGGCCAATATGCTCATGCGATGGTCGGCACCCACAGCCAACGCGCGCAGTTTGCCGGCGCGTATATGCGGCAACAGCACCGGTATGCTGTTCAACATGATATGCACCTGACCCGCCAGCAGATCGACGACCGCCGGCGCGGCGCCCTTGTACGGCACGTGCACGATGTCCGTCGCGGTGGCCGTTTTGAACAGTTCGCCGGCCAGATGCGCGCCATTACCGATACCGCCTGAGGCGTAGTTAAGCTGGCCCGGCCGTATTTTTGCCAGCGCCACCAGTTCTTTCACCGATTTGACCGGTAGCGAGGGATGCACTACGAGGCACAACGGCTGCACCACCACCAGCGTGATCGGCGCAAAATCTTTCTGCGTGTCGTACGGCATTTTCAGATTGAGCGCCGGATTGATCACCATCGGCCCGGTGCTTGAAATCAGCAGCGTATAACCATCGGGGGTTGCCCTCGCCACCTGTTCGCTGCCGATCATGCCGTCGGCGCCCGCACGATTGTCGATGACCACCGGCTGCCCGAGTGCGACGGCGAGCTTCTGCCCGAGCGCGCGCGCGATCAGATCGAGACCGCCACCGGGCGGAAACGGCGCCACGATGCGCACGGCGCGTTGCGGGTAATTCTGCGCCGCGACAGGCAGCGCGGACAGCAGCGCTACCAGCATGCCGGTGCTTGCAAACAATGGACGCAACATTGCTTCTCCTTTTTTCCGGCACGCGACCCGGACGTACGCGTTGACGCCGGCGGATGTGTCTTTCATTATAGCGAGCGCCGATACCAATTCGAAACGAACGCATCTTCTGGAGATCAAGTGACCGCAACCGCCAAACCCAGCTACTTCATGTATTTTCCCGGCAACTACCGCTGGTCGGC
>JANXSE010000228.1 GCA_025356695.1 Betaproteobacteria bacterium | reverse complement strand
CGCCAACATCATCGCTGCCGGCATCATTCCGGCCGGACTCGAAATGATGGACCGCATCACTACTGGCGCAGTCGAGCCCTTCGTCAACGCCGGTTATCCGCTCGACGCAGCCGCGATACTGCTCTGCGAATCCGACGGCATGGACGCCGAAGTCGATGAAGAAATCGCGCACATGACCGCAGTCATGCAACAAAGCGGCGCCAGCGAAATCCGCGTGTCACGCTACGAAGCCGAACGTCTGCGTTTCTGGGCCGGTCGCAAGGCGGCATTTCCCGCCGCCGGCCGCGTCTCGCCCGACTACTACTGCATGGACGGCACGATTCCGAAAAAAGCGCTGGCGCGCATGCTCAACGAGATCACCCTGCTGTCGGCCAAATACGGTTTGCGCTGCATGAACGTGTTTCACGCCGGCGACGGCAATCTGCACCCGCTCATTCTCTACGACGCCAACAAGGACGGCGAACTCGAACGCACCGAGGCATTCGGCGCCGAAATCCTGCAACTCTCGATCGATGTCGGCGGCACCATCACCGGCGAACACGGCGTCGGCGTCGAAAAAATCGATTCGATGTGCATGCAGTTCCGCAGTACGGAGCTCGCATTGTTTCACGCCGTCAAAAAAGCATTTGATGAACATGCGCTGCTCAATCCGGGCAAGGCGGTGCCGACGCTGCAGCGCTGTGCCGAATTCGGGCGCATGCACGTGCACGCCGGACAGAAAAAATTCGCCGATCTACCGAGATTCTAGTAGCAAGGCAAGGAGAGGAAGATGTTCCGCAAAAACAGTGCACGCATGCACGCAGCCGCTCTGGCGGTTGCCAGCATGCAGGCGTTTGCAATCAACGACGAAATCCAGGTCTATACCGACGACATCAACAAGCCCGGCGAATACGGCCTCGAACTGCACATGAACACCACGCCGGCAGGCCGCAGCACGCCCGACTATCCCGGCGATTCGATTCCGCGCCACGGTTTTCGTCTGACGCCGGAATTTTCGTACGGTTTGAGCAAGGATTTCGAGGCCGGCATGTATTTGCCGACGGTGCGCGACGCCGACGGCAGTTTCTCCGCCTCCGGCCTCAAGCTGCGCCTGAAATGGCTGCCGGTCAAACCGGCCGCTGACAATCCGGGCTGGTACGCGGGCATCAACTGGGAAGTGGCGCGCATCGACAAACGTTATTCGGATTCGCCGATGACCACCGAAATGCGCATGATCGGTGGTTATCGCGCCGAGAAATGGCTGATCGGCGTCAATCCGATTCTGAGCTGGGACGTTTCGCCCGGTTATCGCAACGGCGGTCCGGATGCCGTGCTCGGCTTCAAAGCCGGGCGCGATGTCGTCGACGGCATTGCGCTCGGTGTCGAGTATTACTCGGGAATCGGCAAACTCAATCATCCGCTGCCGCACAGTCTGCAGGAACACACGATCTACGCAGTCATGGATTTCGACCGCAAACCGTTCGTGTTCAACCTCGGCGTCGGCCGCGGCCTGACCGGCGCCACCGATCAGTGGACGGTCAAAGCCATTTTTGATGTTCCGTTCTAACGCGCAGCCGCCAAACAATCGCAACTATCTTGCACGCCGAAATCCAATCCCTGGTCGAACGCATCAAATCCGCACAGTCTTGCGGCAGCCTGCTGCGCATCCGCGGCGGCGGCAGCAAGGATTTTTACGGCGGCGCGTTGCAGGGCGACATACTCGATACCGACGGCTACGCCGGCATCATCGACTACGAGCCGAGCGAACTCGTGCTGACCGCGCGCGCCGGCACGCCGCTGACGAAAATCGAAGCGGCGTTGCACGAACGCGGACAGATGCTGGCGTTCGAGCCGCCGCATTTCAGCGCGCAGGCAACCTTCGGCGGCTGCGTCGCCGCAGGCCTGTCGGGCCCGCGCCGCGCCGCTGCCGGCGCGGTGCGCGACTTCGTGCTCGGCGTGCGCATGCTCGACGGCAAGGGCGACGATCTCCGCTTCGGCGGACAGGTCATGAAGAATGTCGCCGGCTTCGACGTCTCGCGCCTGATGGCAGGTTCGCTCGGCACGCTCGGCCTTCTGCTGGAAATTTCGGTGAAAGTATTGCCGCTACCGGTGGCGGAAACCACGCTGCGCGTCGAGTGCAGCGCCGCCGATGCGATTGCGCGGCTCAACGAATGGGGCGGTAAACCACTGCCGCTCAGCGCGAGCGTATGGCGCGCCGGCGAGCTCTATGTACGGCTGTCGGGTGCGCGTGCCGCAGTCAATGCCGCGCTACGCGAACTCGGCGGCGAGCGCGTCGACGATGGGCAAGCCGGCGCCTTCTGGAACGATATACGCGAACAGCGCGATCCATTTTTCCAGACGACGCTGCCGCTGTGGCGGCTGTCGCTGAAATCGACCACACCGCCGCTCAATCTCCCCGGCGCTCAGTTGATCGAATGGGGCGGCAGCCTGCGCTGGCTGGCGACCGATACGAACGCTGCGACCGTGCGCGAAGCTGCGCGCTTCGGCGGCGGCCATGCCACACTGTTTCGCGGCGGCGACAAGAAAGTCGGCGTCTTCCAGCCGCTGTCGCCGGCATTGATGAGCATCCACCGCAATTTAAAACACGCGCTCGATCCCGCCGGCATTTTCAATCGCGGCCGTTTGTATCCGGAATTCTGATGCAGACCAGCCTCGCCGACTTCATCAAGGACACACCAGCAGGCCGCGAAGCCGACGCGATCCTGCGCAATTGCGTGCATTGCGGCTTTTGCTCGGCGACCTGCCCGACCTATCAATTGCTCGGCGACGAACTCGACGGTCCGCGCGGACGCATCTACCTGATCAAGCAGGTGCTCGAAGGCAACACGGCGACGGCAAAAACGCAACTGCATCTGGACCGCTGCCTAACCTGCCGCGCCTGCGAAACCACCTGCCCCTCCGGCGTGCAGTACGGGCGCCTGCTCGATATCGGCCGGCACGTAGTGCATACACAGGTTGCACGCGGCACGGTAGCCAAGCTGCTGCGCGCGATTTTGCGCACGGTGATTGCGCGCCGGCGACGCTTTGCCGCGCTGCTGCGTGTTGGACAGTCGCTGCGCTGGCTGCTGCCGCCTACGCTGAAATTCAAAGTGCCGCCGCCCGCAGCCACAACCGGCTGGCCGGCCAATGCACATGCCAGAAAAATGCTGGTGCTCGAAGGCTGCGCGCAACCCGCGCTGTCGCCGAATACGAATGCAGCCACTGCACGCGTGCTCGACCGCCTCGGCATCACGCTGCTGCGCGCTCCCTCCGCCGGTTGCTGCGGTGCGGTATCGCAACATCTCGATGCACACGACGAAGCGCGCGATTACATGCGGCGCAATATCGACGCCTGGTGGCCGCATATCGAGCAAGGTGCTGAGGCCGTTGTCGTCACCGCCAGCGGCTGCGCCACCATAGTCGCTGAATACGGTCATCTGCTTGCCGATGATTCCGTTTATGCCGCGAAAGCTGCGCGCGTGTCAGCATTAATGAAAGACGTCAGTGAAATTATTACCGGCGAATTATCCACAGTGAAAGCATTGATACCCGCCCCCTCAAATCTGACACCGCACATCAAATTCGCGTTTCATCCGCCGTGCTCACTACAGCATGGCCTGAAGATGAAAGGCCAGGTCGAAACACTATTGATCGAACTGGGTTTTGAATTAACGCCGGTCGCCGATACGCATCTATGCTGCGGCTCGGCCGGCACCTATTCGATATTGCAACCCGGACTCTCGCAACGTCTGTTGAAAAACAAGATCGCCGCTCTGAGCGCGGGCAGACCTGCCGCGATCATTACTGCCAATGTCGGTTGCCAAACGCACCTGCAATCCGCCACCGGTTTATCTGTCACACACTGGATAGAAGCGCTCGATGCCCGGCTGGCTTGATACTGCCGGTGTCGCGCAGACGACGCAGCAATTCAACCTCGCAACAGCGCGTGAAGGTGAACTGCCGCTGACGACCGCGCCGGTGCCTGTTTATTGCGGCGAATTCTGGACCGCCAAACAGCGCCAGGCTTCACGTCTGCACGAAATTTCCTATCGTGCTTGTTTCAAACCGCAACTGCCGGCATTTTTCATCGAACGCTTGAGCAAACGCGGCGACACGGTATACGACCCGTTCAGCGGGCGCGGCACCACTTCGATTGAGGCTGCCCTGCTCGGGCGACAAGTAGTCGAAAACGATATCAATCCGCTCAGCGCCATATTGACCCGGCCGCGACTCGAACTACCCGATCTCGATGAAATCAAAACGCGCCTCGACAGCATTCCGAAAAAAGCAGCCATACCCAAAACACCGGAGCTGTCGATGTTTTATCAGACCGACACGCTGGCGGAAATCATTGCATTGCGAAATTATCTGCGCCGGCGCGTTAACACGGGCGACGAAGATCATGTCGATCGCTGGATCCGCATGGTGTCGACCAATCGCCTGACCGGACATTCAAAAGGTTTCTTCTCGGTTTATACACTACCGCCAAATCAGGCGACATCCGCTGAAAACCAGATCAAGATCAATCGAAAACTCAAGCAAACGCCCGAGTATCGTGACACGCACGCCATCGTTCTTACCAAGTCACGGCAGTTGCAAAGCAAACTCACCGCTGCCCAGCGCGGCAACCTCCTCGGCGTATCCGCAACTGCACGCTGCCTGACCACGCCAGCGCATCGCACCCCCGCAATCGCCGACGCCAGCATTCAATTGACAGTCACTTCGCCGCCTTTCCTCGACGTCGTGCAATACGCGCGTGATAACTGGCTGCGCTGCTGGTTCAACGCACTCGACGCCGATGCCATTGCGGGCAATATCACGATGAGCACAACGGTAGCGGATTGGCGCGCACAAATGGGCGTGGTGTTTGCCGAGCTCTATCGCATCACACGATACGGCGGCTGGGTCGCCTTCGAAGTCGGTGAAATCCGCAAGGGAAAAATAAAACTCGAGGAACACGTCGTGCCGCTCGGCATCGCCGCGGGTTTCGACTGCGAAGCAGTGTTGATCAACCAGCAGCAGTTCACCAAGACTGCGAATATCTGGGGGGTGGGCAACAATGCGCTGGGCACTAATTCGAATCGCATTGTAGTATTCAAAAAATAGCTTCCGGAGAAGCCATGAAAAAAATCGCATTGTCGCTATGCCTGTGTGCGCTGACCGCATTCGCACACGCACAGAGTTATCCGTCGCGGCCGTTGCGCATGATCGTGCCGACCGCCCCCGGCGGCGGCACCGATTTCACCGGACGGCTGGTCGCGGCCAAACTCTCCGAGGGGCTGGGCCAGCAGGTGGTGGTTGAAAACCGCGGCGGTGGCGGCGGCAGCGTCGGCGCCGACAATGCGGCGAAATCCACACCGGACGGCTACACGCTGCTGCTCGGTTCGATTGCGACGCACGCGGTCAATCCTGCGCTTTATAAAAAAATGCCCTACGACCACATCAAGGACTTCGCGCCGGTTTCGCTGATCGGCACGGTGCCCAATGTGCTGGTTGTGCACCCGGCGGTACCGGCGAAATCCATGCAGGAGTTCATCAGCTACGCAAAAGCCAATCCGGGCAAAATCAATTACGGCTCTTCTGGTGTCGGCAGCCCGCCGCATTTGTCGATCGAGTTGCTGCGCTCGATTACCGGCATCAATTTAGTACATGTGCCGTACAAGGGCGCCGGCCCGGCGCTCGCCGATTTGCTCGGCGGCCAGGTGCAGGCGATGTGTACCAGCCTCGCCGGACAACTTACGTTCATCAAGGCCGGCAGGGTGCGCGCGCTCGGCGTCACCACCGCGAAACGCAACCCGCAATTGCCCGACGTGCCGACCATGATCGAGAGCGGCGTGCCCGGCTACGAAGTGACCATCTGGTACGCGGTGTTTGTGCCGGTCGCCACGCCGAAAGCGGTCGTCGAGCGGTTGAATGCAGAAATGGTGAAAATTCTCAATGCTGCGGAAATGAAGGAACGCATGGCGCAGCAGGGCATGGATCCGTCGCCATCAACACCGGCCGAGCTCGCCGCCTTTGTCAAAGCGGAAACGGTGAAATGGACGAAGGCGGTGAAGGATTCAGGCGCCACCGCCGAATAAGCGAACGCGCAACTAACCGCGCAAGGATTCGAGCGCCGCGATTGCCGCCGCCGGCAGCGGCGCCGGCCGCCGCGTTTTACCGTCGAGCATCACCATCACCGATTCGGCAACGGCCGCGCATTTGCCGTCGTTGAATATCGCCTGTCCGTAGGTGACCGAACTGGTGCCGATGCGGCGCACCAGCGTGCCGACTTCGACCTCGCCCGGGTAATGCATTTCGTTCAGATATTCGATGGTGATCTTGACCAGCGAAAATCCATTGGTCGGTTCGACGTGCGGCCGCAGCCTGCCGTAGATCAGGGCATAACGCCCGTTGGTGAACAAACCGGGATGCACGGCATTGTTGACGTGATTCTGGTGATCGAGATCCGACAAACGCAGAATATCTTTGCTCCAGACCTTGAAGCGCGCGCGCTCGGCGAGCGCACGCAGCGGTTCGGCCGCAGCTTCAACCGTGCTCACAGCAGAGTCAGCATCTTGTCGGCGCCGCTCACCTCGAACTTGCCCGGTTGTTCCAGATTGAGCGCCTTGACTACGCCGTCTTCGACCAGCATCGAATAACGCTGCGAACGCACACCCATGCCGCGCGCGGTGAGATCGGTTTCAAGACCCAGCGCTTTGGTAAACAGCGCGCTGCCGTCGCCCATCATGCGCACCTTGCCGGCGGCGTGGTTATCCCTGCCCCAGGCCGCCATCACCATCGCGTCGTTGACCGACAGACACCACACTTCATCGGCTTTTTTCGCTTTCAACTGGTCGGCGTCTTTGACGTAACCGGGCAGATGCGCGGCACTGCAGGTGCGCGTGTAAGCGCCAGGCAAGGCGAAGATGACGATACGCTTGCCTTTGGTCGCCGTTGCCACATCGACTTCATCAGCAGCAGTCGGACAACCAACTGACCACTCAACAGGCAACTCCCACAATTTTCCGGCCGGCAGGCGGTCGCCAACTTTGATCGTCATGACATTCTCCTCGTGAAATCCGGTTAAAAACGCTGTGATAGTATAGCCGTCGCAACGCTGCGCCGGAATACGCGTGGCGCATTTTGTCCGAAAGCTTTGCATGGCCATCAATTACGACAAACTCCTCAACTGGCAGATTCCGCCGGTCGAACAGACCTACAGCAAGCGCGACACCATACTCTATGCGCTCGGCGTCGGGCTCGGCGCCGATCCTCTCGATACGGATCAACTGAAATTCGTTTACGAACAGGGTTTGCAGGCGCTGCCGACGATGTCGATTACGCTTGGTTATCCGGGCCCGTGGTTCGCGCATCCCGATACCGGCATCACGCGCACGCACACCGTGCATGGCGAACAGAATTTGGTTATCCATAAACCGTTACCGGTCGAAGGCAGCATCGTCGGCACGAATAAAGTCATCAGCCTGATCGACAAAGGCGAAGGCCGCGGCGCGGTGCTCTATACCGAATGCACTGTGCGCAACAAGGCCAACGACGAATTACTCTGCACCTGGACCTCCAGCCTGTTCTGCCGCGCCGACGGCGGCTTCGGTGGACCATCGGGACCGGGCATGCCGCAACACCCGATCCCGGAAAAAACGCCCGATGCGATATGCGATCTGGTGACGCTGCCGCAGGCCGCGCTGATTTATCGCTTGTCCGGCGACTACAACCCCTTGCACGCCGACCCGGCATACGCGGCGAAAGCCGGTTTCAAGGCTCCCATCCTGCACGGCCGCTGTACCTTCGGCGTTGCCGGCCACGCGCTGGTAAAAACCGTCTGCGGCTACGATCCGGCGAAACTCAAAAACATGCAGGGGCGTTTTTCTTCGCCGGTGTATCCGGGCGAAACCGTGCGTACCGAACTATGGCGCGACGGTAACGTCGTTTCATTCCGTTCGAGCGTGCCGGCGCGCGGCGTCACCGTGCTGAACAACGGCCGCGCGGAAATCGTCGGCTAACCCGGGCGCAAACGCCATGTCTGACGGCATTTCTCTCGCCGGAAAAACCGTCGTCGTTACCGGCGCCGGCCGCGGCATAGGCCGCGCCATCGCCATGCTGATGGCGAAACACGGCGCCCGGGTCGTCATCAACGACATTGGCGCTTCACTCACCGGCGACGGCAGCGATGCCACACCGGCCAAACAAGTGGCGCATGAAATCAACGCCGCGGGCGGCGCGGCGGTTGCCAACAACGACAGCGTCGCCGGCTTTGCCAGCGCCGGAAAAATCATTCAATGCGCGCTTGATCATTTCGGCCGCGTTGATTGCGTCGTCAACAACGCCGGCATCCTGCGCGACGTGATTTTCCACAAGATGACGGAAGATGACTGGGATTCGGTCATCAACGTCATGCTGAAAGGCGCATTCAACATGTCGCGCAATGCCGCCGAACATTTCCGCAAACAAAACGGCGGCGCCTTCGTGCACATGACATCGACGTCCGGCTTGATCGGCGCCATGGGTCAGGCCAATTACAGCGCAGCCAAACTCGGCATCGTTGCACTGTCAAAATCGATCGCGATCGACATGGCGCGCTTTAATGTGCGCTCGAACTGTGTGGCGCCCGTTGCGTGGACGCGCATGACCGAATCGATTCCGCCGAAAGACCCGGCGGCGGCAAAACGCACCGAGCGCTATAAGCAGATCACCGCAGAACACAATGCGCCGCTGGTGGTGTTTCTCGCCAGCGATGCAGCAGTTTCAGTCAACGGCCAGATTTTTTCGGTGCGCAAAAACGAAATCTTTTTGATGGGCCAGTCGCGACCGCTGAAGAGCGTGCATCGCGACAGCGGTTGGACGCCAGAGACATGCGCCGAGCACATGCTACCCGCTTTTCGCGAAGCGTTTTATCCGGCGACCGCGCGCACCAATGACGTGTTTTCGCAGGAACCGCGCTGAGCACTAGGAACGCTTGAGTCGCGGCACTCTGCCGACCAGTTTCTCCAGCTGCGCCAGTTCCTGATTGTTGTGGTTCATCATCGGCGCCGCAACAATCGCACTACCCGCCACCGCTTTGGCGCGTATGTAATGCGCCGAATGATTGTTCGTCAGCACATCTTTTTTCGCCCCCTCTGCTGCCGCCAGCCCGACATCGCCATAGCAGGTGCAGAAATAGGTTTTCTCCGCCGACGCCTCCACGTAAATGCCGGTGCCGCGTATCGCCGCAGTTACAAATCCCGTCATCACCGAACGCATGCCCGGCCCGAATACGGCCAGCATGGCGCCGGTGACCAGGCGCAGGCCGCTGATCAGCAGCGAACTGCCTTTGCTTTCGAGCTGCAAGCTGGTCATCTGGCGCAGCATGAAAACGTCGGCGCCGAGGACAAAGATCACGGTTGCCCCGGCGCCGGTCTTGACGGTATCACCGGCCTTGATCAGCGTGTCGCGCATGGCTTGTACGCCATTGACCATCACCTCGCCCATGCTTTGCACAACCGTCGCCGCGAAGACCGGCTGCGGCAACAACAAGGCAGCGCCGATGGCCGCCGACTGCCGGAGAAAACGACGGCGCGGAAAATTGACCGTGCGGTTGTAGTTTTTTTGCATTGCTTGGACCCCGGTGATGGAATGACCGTTGGTCGGCGCAGCGCGTCCGACCTTACGTGGCGGCAGTGTCGCATGCAGCTATAATTCGGACAACGCAGCATCAGGATAACCCGCGCAAAACGAGAGCTAACGCATGACTATCACCATTACGAAACAAAACGGTATCGCCACCGTCAAACTCGACCGCGCCGACAAGCTCAACGCGCTGAGCAGCGACATGTATGAGAGCCTCGCCGATGCGTTTGCCGGTTTCACCCTCGACGACGAAGTGCGCGCGGTGATTCTCACCGGCGCCGGCCGTGCGTTCTGCGCCGGCGGCGACATCGGCACCATGAGCAGCCATGATGTGGTGAGCGGCCGCAAGCGCACATTGACGCACCAGCGCATGATCAAGAGCCTGCATAATTGCGAGAAACCGGTGATTGCGGCCATCCGCGGCCCGGCCGCCGGCATCGGCGCCAGTCTGGCGCTGGCCTGCGACCTGATCGTCGCCTCCGACACCGCATACCTGTTGATGGCATTCAAAAACGTCGGCATCCCGCCGGACGGTGGCGGCGTCTTTTTTCTTGCCCAGCACGTCGGCATCGCCAAAGCCAAGGAACTCGTCTATACCGCGCGCCGCCTGCCCGCTGCCGAAGCCAAAGACCTCGGCATCGTCATGAAGGTCGTTGCGGACGCTGAACTCGAAGCCGAAACCATGAAGCTTGCACAGGAAATCGCCAACTCGGCAACCTATGCGCTGCGCTTGGCGAAAAAAATGTTCCAGTCGGTCTACATACCGACGCTCGAACAATTGCTCGAAACCGAAAACCTCGCCGTGGCGACCGCGCGCCTGACGCACGATCATGCGGAAGGCATCGCCGCGTTCAAGGAAAAGCGCCCGCCGAAATTCGAAGGCAATTAAACAGCAACGCATCGATGCCGCGCAGCTGCGCGGCGCGCAAGGAATCCCGTGCCTTATCTCGAACGCAAAGGAAAACCGGCGCTGCATTACCGCGTCGACGACTTCACCGATCCGTGGAAAAACGCGCCGGCCATCGTGCTGCAGCACGGTTTCGGCCGCTCGTCGCAGTTCTGGTACAGCTGGGTGCCCTACCTTTCGCGCTTCTATAAAATCGTGCGCCCCGATCTGCGTGGACTCGGCCTCTCGCCGCTTGATTTCGACCCTGCCACCGGGATCACGGTCGAAAATTATATTGAAGACCTCGTCGCCATCCTCGACTCGCTCGAACTCGAATCCGTGCATTACTGCGGCGAATCCTTCGGCGGCATACTCGGCATGGTGCTCGCCGCCGAACACCCTGCGCGCGTGCGCACGCTGTCGCTGGTTTCGGCGCCGGTGAGTCTGAATCAAAAACATCAGGAAACTTTTGCGGTCGGCTTCAAGTCGCGCGAAGAAGCACTGCGCTCGATCGGCGCTGCCAAATGGGCTGCACTGACCAACGGCACGACACGCTTTCCGCCGGGCACCGATGCGGGACTGCTCGATTGGTACGCGGCCGAAATGGGTAAATCGAATGTCGAAGTGCTGTGCGGTTTATACGGTCTGTTGCGCGGCGCCAGCGCGCAATCTTTTCTGCCGCGCATCAAGGCACCGGTGCTCGGCCTTTACCCGACCGGCGGCCCGATTACCAGCCGCGAGCAGGAAGAACAGCTTGCCGCGGGCATTCCGCAGATGAAGTTCATACACGTGCCGACATCATTTCATTCAGTACTGACGCTGCTGCCGGCGACCTGCACCGATCACCTGTTGCATTTCGCTGCGGCACACGACGGCATCGCCTGCCGCGAGCAGTAGAAATTTAACAACTCACTTTACCGGGCCATCATGAAACCAGCCAGAACCGCATTGACGATTTTTACCCTGCTTGCGACCGCGACCGCACACGCAGCGACAGCACCGACCACAGTCGACAAGTACCCAGAAAAACCGATCCGCTTCATCGTGCCATTCCCGCCTGGCGCGCTGAATGATTACCTCGGCCGCATGCTGGCTGCCAAGTTCACCGAGAACTGGGGCAAGCAGATGGTGGTCGACAACCGCGCCGGCGGCAGCACCATCATCGGCACGGAAATGGCGGCGAAATCGCCGCCCGACGGTTACACACTGCTGTTGTGCTCAGTGGCGCTGGCCGTCAATCAGACGCTGTTTCCGAAGCTGCCCTACAACACCAACAAGGATCTGACGTTTGTTTCGATGGTTGCTGCCACACCTTACCTGGTGGTCGTGCAACCGTCGCTGCCGGTAAAAACGCTGCAGGATCTCGTCGCACTCGCCAAAGCCAAACCCGGCACGCTCAACTACGGCTCGACCGGCAACGGCGGCACTTCCAACCTGATGGGCGAAATGCTGAAGACGATGGCGAAAATCGACATCGTGCATATTCCTTACAAGGGCCTGGCACCGGCGCTGACCGACATGATGGCAGGCCAGATCAACGTCGCCTTCGGCGGCTATTCAACCGTCGGCGAATTGTGGAAATCGGGCCGCCTGCGCGCGATTGCCGTCACCAGCGCCAAGCGCTCGCCCTACACGCCCGATCTGCCGACCATTGCCGAATCCGGTTATCCCGGCTACGAAGCAACACCGTGGTGGGGCCTCGCGGTACCATCGGGCACACCGAAGCCCCTCGTTGCCAAATTGAATGCTGAAGTGCATCGCATCATGAAGTCGCCGGATGTTAGCGAGCAGATGAAGTCGCGCGCGATCGAGGTCTGGATCAGCACACCTGAGGAACTCACCGCCTACTATCAGAAGGAAGTGCTGCGCTGGGCCAACGTGGTGAAGACCTCGAACATCAAGTCAGAGTAAACAATCAATGCAGAAACAGCAACGCCGCTCACCGGCATGGCCGCGACAAACACTCGAACAAACGCTTGAACAGGCGGCCTCGCGCTGGCCCGATACCGAAGCGCTGGTCGTAGCCGGCCGCCGTCTGAACTATCGCGAACTGCAGCACTCGGCGCAAGCCGTTGCACGCGCATTGCGCGCCTCGGGCATCGCGCACGGCGATCATGTCGCCGTCTGCATGGGCAACGCCGTCGAATGGGTGCAGTTCTTTTACGGCGCGGCCATCGTCGGCGCGGTTACCGTGCCGGTGAATACGCGCTTCAAAGCCGACGAGCTCGCCTACTGCCTCAAACAGGCAGATGTGAAACTACTGTTTACGGTCGATCACTTTTTGAAAATCGATTTTATTTCGATGCTGCGCCAGATCTGCCCGGCGCTCGAATACGCACTGCCCGATCCGGGCCTGCCTGGACTGCACGAAGTCGTCGTGCTCGGCGACAGCGTACCGGCCGGCGCCATCGATTTCGGCAAATGGCTGGCGCGCGGCGCCTATGCGCCGGCAGTCAATGCCACTCCGGTGCAACCGGACGACGTGCTGTTGATTCAATACACCTCCGGCACGACGTCTTATCCGAAAGGCGTGATACTGACGCACGACAACATGCTGCGCAATGCTGCTTGCGTGGCGCTGCGCTTCGATTGCCGCGCCGGCGACCGCTATTACAGCGCACGGCCGTTTTATCACGTCGCCGGCACCACGCTGTCGATGCTGGCTGCGCTGACCAGCGGCGCAACGCTGTTGTCGACGCCGGTGTTCGAGCCGGGTGAAGCGCTGCGTTTGATGTCGGAAGAGCATTGCACCATCACTTCGGGTAACGACACCATGTTCCTGATGATGTGCAATCACGCGGATTTCGGCCGCTTCCCGCTCAAGCTGAAAAGCGGCTGGGCCTCGGCCGGGCCGGCAGCGTCGCGGCAGATTGTCGAGAATATGGGTATGCGCGGCCTCTGCCACGCCTATGGTTTATCGGAAGCCTCGCCGAATGTTTGCATGTCGTGGTTCGATGACGATGTCGAGAAGCGCATCGGCGGCTGGGCGCATGTGCTCGATGATGTTGAGGTGCGCATTGTTGACGCCGCCTCCGGACTTGAGCAGCCGCCGGGCCAGCCCGGCGAAATCCTGGTACGCGGCGTCAGCGTCATGAAGGGCTACTACAAAATGCCCGAACAAACCGCGCAGGCGATCGATGCCGGCGGCTGGCTGCACAGCGGCGATCTCGGCGTGATGGATGAAGACGGCCGCCTGCGTTTTCTGACCCGCAGCAAGGACGTGTTCCGCGTCAGCGGCGAAAACGTTGCGCCCGCCGAGGTCGAGGATGTACTGCACCGGCATCCCGAAATCAAGCAGGCGCAGGTGATCGGCGTGCCGGATGCGCGTCTGGGTGAAGTCCCCGCCGCTTACATAATTCTGCGGCCGGGCGAAAGCGTCGCGCCGGATGATATTATTGCGTGGAGTCGCGAACGCATGGCGAATTTCCGCGTGCCGCGTTATGTCCGTATTGTTGAAACGTTTGATAACATCGGCATGACCGGCAGCGCAAAGGTACAAAAGAATAAACTGCGCGCGCAGGCGTTGATCGATTTCAGCCTGACTGATAACAAGAGCTGAGAAAAAACGTGCCGGGTGCGGCAGCCCTGCGCACCCGCGACCGGACATTTGTTGTATTCACCAAGAGGGAGTTGAAGCGATGCAAAGTCTCATGGAAAAATCGCCGCTCGGTATTTTTATCGAGCATATCAAGAAAGGCGAACTCGCCTATCAGGTCTGTACTGACGACAACACGCCGGTTTTTTTTCCGCGTGTGGTGGCGCCGAAAACCGGCAGCACCAATCTCGAATGGCGCGTTTCCAAAGGTTTGGGCACCGTCTATACAACGACCGTGGTGCACGGCAAGGAAAACCTCAAATACAACGTGGCGATGATAGACGTTGATGAAGGCTTCCGTTTGATGAGCCGCGTCGAGGACATCGACCCGATGGAAGTCAAAATCGGCATGCGCGTGAAGTTCCGCGCCCACCCCGGTGATGAAAAACAACCGCCCTATCCGGTGTTCGTGCCGGCCGGAGGTGCCAAATGAGCCACCTCAAACGCGGCAGCGTCGCCGTTGTCGGTGCCGCGGAATCCGATCTCGGCAAAGTCGCCGAACACACCAGCCCGCTCGATCTGATGGCGCAGGCCACGCGCCGCGCGCTCGACGATTGCGGTTTGAAGATGTCGGACATCGACGGCATTTTCTGCGCGGTCGGCCAGGTCAGGCTGTCACCGCTGGCGCTCGCCGAATACCTGCGCCTGAAACCGAATGTTTTCGATGGCACCATCATCGGCGGCTCCTCGTTCATGGCGCATATCGCGCATGCGCAGGCGGCAATCGAAGCCGGCCTGTGCGAAGTCGCGTTGATCGCCTACGGCAGCACACAGAAAACCGTCAGCCGCGCGGCGGCGGGACGTCCCGAGTACAACTACTACGAAACACCGTACAAACCCTTCCTGCCGGCGTCTGCCTATGCAATGGCCGCAGCACGCCATATGCACGAGTTCGGCACCACACGCGAACAGCTCGCCGAAGTGGCGGTCTCGGCGCGCAAATGGGCCTTGCTCAATCCGGTGGCGTGGGAAAAAGAACCGCTCTCGATCGAGCAGGTCTTGAACGCGCGCATGGTCAGCTATCCGTTCACCGTGCGCGACTGCTGTCTCGTTACCGACGGCGGCGGCGCCATCATCCTGACCTCGGCCGCACGTGCCAAGACGCTGAAGAAAAAACCCGTCTACGTGCTCGGCACCGGCGAAGCCATCGGCCACGCGACGATTTCCAATATGGAAAACTTCGTGGTTACCGCAGCAGCGGAATCAGGCCCGAAGGCGTTCGAGATGGCCGGCGTCAAACAAGCCGACGTCAAGATGCTGTCGCTCTACGACGCGTTCACCATTACGCCCATTCTGTTCCTCGAAGACCTCGGCTTCTGCCCGAAAGGCGAAGGCGGACGTTTTGTCTCCGGCGGCAACATCGCGCCGGGTGGCAAATACGCGGTCAACACCAGCGGCGGCGGTTTGTCGTACAACCATCCGGGCATGTACGGCCTGCTGGTGCTGATCGAAGCGATACGCCAGGTGCGCGGCGAGTGCGGCAAGCGGCAGGTCAAGGACTGCGATATTTCACTCGCGCATGGAAACGGTGGCGTGCTGTCGAGCCAATGCACGGTGATCTTCGGGTCTGAAGCAACGCTCTAAACAACACGTTGCAAAAATAAACCGCCGGTTCCACCACAATGCATCGTGGCAGGACCGGCGGTTTTTTGAAAAAGAGCTTTTCCGTCGAAACGACTCTTTTGACCTGCTCCGCCTCCTTGCCGAAACCGCGAATGTTTTGTGGCTGAACATCGTCAGACCTGATAATTTTCAGTTGTGCCATGCAATCCCCCTCAACTCTACTGTATCCGCGATAATTCGGTGACCTGCAACAAAAGTCTGGCGCCGTCTTTTCGCCCGTTTCGATGAAAATTCAGAATGACTCTTAAATCATTACTCGCGGCATTGGTGAACGGCACGCTCGTACTGCACGCGGTCGCGGCGCCGTCCCTCGTTTCGGCCGCGGACGCATGGAAACCCGATCAGCGCATCGAATTCATCGTCGGCGGTTCGGCGGGCACCAGCAGCGACATACTCGCCCGCTGGATACAGCGGCTGCTCATCGAGAAAAAACTGATCGAAGCGAACGCAGCAGTCATCAACAAGCCGGGGGGCGGCGGCACCGTCGCACTCCTCCACCTCGGCCAGCAGACGGGCAACGGTCACATCATGATGGTGACCTCGCCCACCTTGCTAACCAATCACATCAACGGACGCTCCAATCTCAACTACACCGACCTGACGCCGCTGGCGCAATTAGGCCGCGAATCGGTCGCCTTCAGCGTGCGCGCCGACTCGCCGCTCAGAACGGCACGCGATCTGGCGGAGCGGCTGAAGGCCGACCCCGGCAGTCTGACGTTCTCCATCGGCAGCGCGGTCGGCAGCCACGGCCACATCGCCACCGCGCAGGTGGCGCGCGCCGTCGGCGCGGATCTCAGGCGGCTCAAGGTCGTTACCTTCGGCGGTTCGGCCGAAGGCGTGATGGCGCTGCTCGGCGGGCATATCGACGTAGTCGCATCCCCCGCATCGGTGATGCTGGAGCACGTCAAGGGCGGCAGGGCGAGATTTCTGGCAATGGCGTCGGAGCGGCGAGTGGGCGGAGAACTGGCGTCGGTACCGACCTGGAAGGAAGCGGGCATCAATGCCGTCGCTTCGAGCTGGCACAGCATCGTCGGACCGCGCGGCTTGAGCGAAGAGCAGGTGCGCTACTGGGACGACGTGTTCGGCAGGTTAGTCGCGCTCCCCGAGTCGCGGCATGAAATGGAGGCCAACGTCATCGAACCCACCTATTTAAACAGCCGCGACACGCGCAGACTTATGGACACGGAATACGCGGCGCTGGCCGTCACGCTGACCGACCTCGGACTGGCGAAGAACCCGGCCAAATAAACCTCAGCCGTCTTCCTTGCGTGCCGCGAAATAATCGCGCACGTAGCGATGCATGTCGGGCTTGTCGCTGGCCCAGCGCCAGCAACCGCTGTCGGCGACGGCGATATCCGCAGCCGGATCGAATTCGAACTGCGCGATTCCCTGGTGGCGCGCGCCGCCGCCGCGATCGGCCAGATCGCCGTGCCACAGGTGATAGACGTCGCCGTCCATGCCGCAGATGCTGCCCGCTGCGGCGTCATGGAAACGCGTAGCCCACGCCAGATAATGCTCGCGTTGCTTCTCGTTCATGCGATTGGAACGCATCACGTTATCGGTGGTGCCCAGTACCGCGCAGGCCAACGCGTTCGCGCCGCCGCCGATAATGCAGGCACTTGCACGGCGCGCCCGACAGCGTCCTGTGGCTGGTCGATGACAACATCTGGTCGCGCCAAAACCTGCGTTTGCGGGCATTGGTCGCCGGCATCGACCCCAGCCGGCTGTTGTTTGCGGGCCGCACCGATCCCGCCACATA
>JANXSE010000380.1 GCA_025356695.1 Betaproteobacteria bacterium | reverse complement strand
GGGGCGCAGGCCACCGGCGGTGACTGCGCCGCTGCTTTGTACTTTGATGCGGGTGCGGATGAACATCGCCAGCAGTCCGGCCGGCGTCTGCTCGCTGACAACCTTGTATTTACCGTCGCCGCGCTCGAACGATTCAACCGCGGTGGCGACGTGCAAACCGTCTTTGAAAACATCGTAGCTGGCTTTGACGCTGACCGGCACCGCGGCGACCGCCGGTACTGCTACTGCAAGCAGCAACAGCAAGGTGTTTTTGAGGCGCATCATTTCAGCGCCGGGGAAACCAGCGCGCCGCCGCTGTTCTGTGCCGCCGCGACCAGCACGGTGCCCTCAGGCGTAATGGTCAGGCGGCGGGCGCAAAACCACGCTACTGCCTGCGGATACAGGCGGTGTTCCTGTTCGAGCACGCGCGCGGCCAGCGTGTCTTCAGTGTCACCGGCATGCACCGGTACCACGGCCTGCGCGACGATCGGGCCGTGGTCGAGTTCGGGCGTCACAAAATGCACGCTGCAACCGTGCACTTTGACGCCGGCTTCGAGGGCGCGGCGGTGGGTGTGCAGACCGGTAAACGACGGCAGCAGCGACGGATGAATATTGATGATGCGGCCGCGGTAATGATCGACGAATTCCGCGGTGAGGATGCGCATGAAACCGGCCAGCACGACGAGATCTGGTGAATATGAATCGATGGCTGCGGCTAGCGCGGTGTCGAAGGCGGCACGGTCGGCGTAGGCGCGGTGGTCGACGACTTTGGTGGCTACGCCGTGTTGTTGCGCGGTAGTGAGTCCGCCGGCCACAGCGTCATTGCTGATCACCGCGGCGACGGTCAACGGCAGCCGCGCTTCGAGGATGGCCTGCATGTTGCTGCCACGCCCGGAGATCAGGATGACGATTTTTTTCATGCGACGACGGTCTGCTCCTCGCCCGCTGCACGCGCGGCAATGCTGCCGATGCGCCATACGGTTTCGCCCGCCGCGCGCAGGTTGTCCGCGGCGGCTTTCGCATCGGCTTCGGCGACGATCACGATCATGCCGATGCCGCAGTTGAAGACACGCAGCATCTCGGCCTCGGCGACGTTGCCCTGTTCCTGCAGCCATTGAAACAGCGGCGGGCGCGGCCAGCTTTTGCCGTCGATATGCGCGGTGAGTCCCTCGGACAATACGCGCGGCAGATTGTCGACAATGCCGCCGCCGGTGATGTGGGCCATGCCTTTGACTGGAATTTTTTCCATCAGTTGCAGCAGCGGTTTCACGTAGATGCGCGTCGGCGCGAGGATCAGATCGCTTAACGTTTTGCCGTCGAGTTTGGCCGACAGATCGACCTTCTTTTCGGCGATGATGCGGCGGACCAGCGAGTAGCCGTTTGAATGCGCGCCGCTGGAGGCCAGCCCCAGCACTGCGTCGCCGGCCTTGATCGTGGAACCGGTGATGATTTTGCTTTTTTCGACGACGCCGACGGCAAAGCCCGCCAGATCGTATTCCCCCGACGGATACATGCCCGGCATTTCCGCGGTTTCACCACCGATCAGCGCGCAGCCCGATTGCTCGCAGCCCGCGGCGATGCCCTTGACCACATCGGTGGCGGTGGCGACATCGAGTTTGCCGCAGGCGAAATAGTCGAGGAAGAACAGCGGCTCGGCGCCCTGCGTCAGGATGTCGTTCACACTCATGGCAACGAGGTCAATGCCGATGCTGTCGTGGCGGTTCAATTCAAACGCGAGCTTCAACTTGGTGCCGACGCCGTCGGTGCCGGAGACCAGCACCGGTTCCTTGTATTTGGCGGGCAGGCCGCACAATGCGCCGAAGCCGCCAATGCCGGCCAGCACTTCCGGCCGCATGGTGCGTTTGGCAAACGGCTTGATGTTTTCGACGAGCGCATCGCCGGCATCGATATCGACGCCGGCATCGCGATAAGTGAGAGATTTCGAGGGTGTGCTCAAGGCGTGCTTTCGGAGGAAGGTCGCGGCCGGACTCGCGGGAGTAAGTTAATATACGTTCCCAAGCGCCAAACGCAGCGTCAAATCATTGTGGCGCCTCGAATTTTACCCGAAATAATCCATTCCGCGCCGGCCTCCGCATGAAGCAAATGATCCTCGATATCGCGCCGGCGCCGGCGCCGACGCTCGACAGTTTCGTGTCGGGCCGCAATGGCGAATTGCTGGTCTCGCTGTATGCACTGGCCAACGGCTCGAACCGCGATCATTTTGTTTATGTGTGGGGCGAACCCGGCTGCGGGCGCAGCCATCTGTTGACCTCGGTGCTGGCCGCCGCGCAGCGCGAAGGCCGTGCCGCGGTGCGCTTCGATCCTGCCGTCGAAGCCGCCGATGACGCGCTGGTGGCGGTCGATGACGTGCATCTGCTCGATGCTGAAGCGCAGATCGCGCTCTTCAATCTGCACAACCGTTTGCGTGGCGGCACCGGTTCGCTGCTCGCCAGCGGCGATGCGGCGCCGGCGCAGTTGAGCTTGCGCGCCGATCTGAAAACGCGTCTTGCCGCGGGGCTTATTTACCAGGTGCACGGTCTCGACGACGCGGAGAAGGCCGCGGCGCTGAGGGGACACGCCGACGCGCGCGGCTTCCGTCTGTCGCAGGAAGTCGCCGACTATCTGCTGCGCCATGCTGAGCGCGACATGCCCTCGCTGCTGGCGCTGCTCGACGCGCTGGACCGTTATTCGCTCGCCAACCGCCGCGCCATCACGGTGCCGCTGTTGCGCGAACTGTTAAATGCCTGAGACGGAGACCGCATTGAATCTCGCATTGTTCGACCTCGACAACACGCTGCTCGCCGGTGACAGCGATTTCGAATGGGCGCAGTTTCTGATCGAGCAGGGTGTGCTGGATCGCGAAGTTTACGAGGCGCGCAACCAGGAATTCTACGATCAGTACAAACAGGGCACGCTCGACATCCACGCCTTTCTCGATTTTCAGTTAAAGCCGCTGTCGCGCCATCCGCGCCGGGTTCTTGACGAGTGGCACGCCCGTTACATGCAGGTCAAGATCGTGCCGATGATGCGTGAATCGGCGCGCGCGCTGGTCGCTCGGCATACAACCGATCTCTGCGCGGTGGTCACCGCCACCAACAGCTTCGTCACGGCGCCGATCGCGCGCGAATTCGGCATTCCGCATCTGGTGGCGACCGAGCCCGCGCACGTCAACGGAGAATTCACTGGCGGGGTTGCGGGACTGCCGTGTTTCCGCGACGGCAAAGTGGCACGCGTCGAGGCCTGGCTGGCAGAGCAGGGTCATCGCCTCGACTCGTTTGCACACAGTTATTTCTACAGCGATTCGCTCAATGATCTGCCGCTGCTAGCGCGTGTCAGCGACCCGGTTGCGGTCGACCCCGACGCCACGCTGCGCGCGCATGCCGTCAAACACGGCTGGCCCGTGATGTCATTGAACTGATCGCTACCTTGCATGATGCGTAACCGTAGCCTGCTGACGATACTCGCGCTGTGCGCCGCGGGCAGCCTGCTGGCCGCGCTGCTCGTCGGCAGCGTGCCGCTGTCGGTTGCACAGGTGCTCGATTCACTCTTTGTGCAATCGCAGGGCATTGTTCACGACATCGTCTGGCAGCTCCGGTTGCCGCGCGCACTGGCGGCCTTCGTCTGCGGCGCGCTGCTGGCGTCGTCGGGTGTGCTGTTGCAGGTGTTGTTGCGCAATCCGCTGGCCGACCCCTATGTGCTGGGCATTTCCGGCGGCGCGGCGTTAGGTGCGCTGGGCGCGATGCTGGGCGGCGCGACACTCGCTGTGATGAATATGGCGGCCTTTGGCGGCGCGATGGCAGCGATGGCGATCGTGTTCGCACTGTCGTTTCGTTCCGGCGACTGGAATCCGCACCGCCTGCTGCTTACCGGTGTCGTGCTGTCGTCCGGTTTTGCCGCGCTGATCAGTTTGATCCTCGCCGTGGCGCCGCAGGCGCAGTTGAAAGGCATGCTGTTCTGGCTGATGGGCGACCTTTCGGACGCCGGTGCCAGCGGCACGGCGTGGCTGCTGCTCGTGCTGTTGCTCGCTGTGTTTACTTGGCTCGCCGCCAATCTCGACGCGCTGACGCTTGGTACGCTGAAGGCGCGCGCGCTCGGCGTGGCGGTGACGCCGCTGCAGGCGGCGCTGTATGTCGGCGCAGCGGCGGCGACCGTCGCCGCGGTGCTGCTGGGCGGCAGCATTGGCTTTGTCGGCATGATGGCGCCGCACGCGCTGCGGTTGCTCGGTGTGCACGCGCACCGGGTGCTGTTGCCGGCCGCAGCCTTGAGCGGTGGCATCTTCGTCGTGCTGGCCGACGTGCTGGCGCGCACGCTGTGGGCGCCGCAGCAACTGCCGGTCGGCGTCTTTACCGCGCTGATCGGTGTGCCGGTGCTGCTCGTCTTGTTGTCGCGGCGGGCCTGATGCTGCGTGCCACCGCCCTTGGTTTTTCCGCCGGCACCAGGACTCTCTGCCGCGCGCTCAATTTCGCAGCCGCGGCGGGCGAACTGTGGGCGGTGCTCGGCTGCAACGGCAGCGGCAAGACCACGCTGCTGCATGCGCTCGCCGGCCTCAGCCGGCCCGCCGCCGGGCACATTGAATTCGACGGCTGCGCGCTCGACGCTTATCCGCGCCGCGAATTCGCACGCGGCGTCGGCATGCTGTTGCAGCGCGAGGAACAGGAATACTGGGGCACGCTTGAAGATTACGTAAGGCTCGGCCGTTTTCCGCATGCGCAGCCGCCGTTCGGCGATGACGCAGGCGGTGAAGAGGCGGTGGCGCGCGCGCTTGCGGCCTTCGATCTGCAATCATGCGCAGAGCAGTTGTTCGCCACGCTCTCCGGCGGCGAGCGCCAGCGCGCGCGGCTGGCGCAGTTGTGGGCGCAGGATGTGCGTGTGCTGCTGCTCGACGAACCCCTGCAGCATCTTGATCTGCGTCACCAGTTGCAGACGATGCAACTGATCCGTGCGGCAACCCGTGCCGGTCGCGCCGCAGTGGTTGTGCTGCACGACCTCACTTACGCTGCGCATTGCGACCGCGTGCTGATGCTGCACGGTGACGGCGGTCATGCGCAGGGTGCCGCTGCCGAAATGCTTGAGCCGGCAAGGCTGGAGGGGCTCTACGGCTGCCGGCTGGCGGTTTGCGGCAGCGGATCCACGGTGCACGTGATGCCCGTTATATAATTGGCCAACGACACAAATTCGAGCGGACGCCCGTTTGGGCGCCGCTCAATTTGTTTTAAATCTGGATTTTTCAATCAATGATCAGAAAATTTTTCGGCAAGCTGTTCGGCAACAACACCCAGCCGAAGATTATTGCGTTCAAGACGCACCGCATTTCGCCGGCCCGCATCAGCCCGGCGGCGCAGAAGGTCTGTGAAACGCTGCAGCAGCACGGTTTTGCCGCCTATGTCGTCGGCGGCGCAGTGCGCGACCTGCTGCTTGGCCGCGAACCCAAGGATTTTGACGTTGCCACCGGCGCGCGGCCCGAGCAGGTGCGCGGGATTTTCCGCCGCTCGCGCATCATCGGCCGGCGTTTCCGCCTGGTGCACGTCATGATCGGCGCCGAGACCATTGAAGTATCGACCTTCAGGGGGCCCAGCGGCGCGGCCGACGAGGGCGTCGACAGCGCGCAGTCGTCAACCGACGAACACGGCCGCATTCTGCGCGACAACGTCTTCGGCACGGTGGAGGAAGATGCGCGCCGCCGCGACCTCACCATCAACGCGATGTTCTACGATCCGGTGCGCCAGGAGGTGCTCGATTATCACGATGGTGTCGCCGACATCAAGGCCAGGCGCCTGCGCATGATCGGCGATCCCGCACAGCGTTACCGCGAGGACCCGATTCGCATGGTGCGGGTGGTGCGTTTCGCCGCCGCCTGCAATTTCGAAATCGAGCCGCGCGCGAGGAAACCCATCCGCACGCTGGCCAATCTGCTGCAAAACGTGCCGAAGGCACGCGTCTTCGACGAAATCATGAAGCTCCTGCTGTCGGGCAACGCCGCCGAGGGCGTGCGGCGCCTGCGCAAGGAAGGCCTGCACCACGGCATGCTGCCGCTACTCGACGTCATCCTCGAACAGCCCCTGGGCGAGCGTTTCGTCATGCTCGCACTCGCCAACACCGACAAGCGCATCAACGAGGGCAAGACGGTGTCGCCCGGCTTCCTCTTCGCCGCGCTGCTGTGGCATGAAGTGCTCGCCGCCTGGAAGCAGGCGCAGGCGCGCGGCATGCACCTGATGCCCGCGCTGTTCGACGCGATGGACCAGGTGCTGCAGGTGCAATCCGAAAAACTTGCCATTCCGCGCCGCTTCGGCGGCGACATGAAGGAAATCTGGGCGCTGCAGGCACGGTTTGCCAACCGCACCGGGCGGCGGCCGTTCCAACTGCTTGAGCACCTGAAATTTCGCGCCGCCTTCGATTTTCTGCTGCTGCGTTGCGAGAGCGGCGAGCTCGACGCCGAAATCGCCGAATGGTGGAAAAAGTTTTCGCACACCGACGAAGCCGCGCGCACCACCATGCTGCTCAAGGACACGGCTTCGGGGCCGACCAAACGCCGGCGCCGGCGCCGCCGCCGCAAACCGGGTGCGGCAGAAACCGCGGAGAGCGGCGAGTCATGACGACGCGGGTGACCGCCTACATCGCACTGGGCAGCAATCTTGAAGACCCTGCAGCGCAGGTCGCCGCCGCCTTTACCGCACTGGACACATTGCCGCAATCGCAACTGCGCGCGCGTTCCTCGCTCTACCGCACCGCTCCCGTTGGTTACGCCGACCAGCCGGATTTCATCAACGCCGTCGCCGCGATCGAAACGTCGCTGGCGCCGCGCGCTCTGCTCGATGCGCTGCTCGCACTCGAACTGGCACGCGGTCGCGCGCGCAAATTCGTCAATGCGCCGCGCACGCTTGATCTTGATGTGTTGCTCTACGGCGACCGTCTGATTGCGGAGCCTGGCCTTGCCGTGCCGCATCCGCGCATGCATGAACGCGCTTTCGTGCTGGTGCCGCTGGCCGAAATTGCGCCCGACTGCGTTGTTCCCGGGCGCGGCGCTGTCGCCGCGTTGCTGCGCAATATCGACATTAGCGGCGTGCGGCGCGAGGAGGGTGTGCGCGCGGCGGTGCCGGCCTCATGATCGCACTGCCGGAAAAATACCGTTACATCGTGGTCGAGGGGCCGATCGGCGCGGGCAAGACCACCCTCGCGCGCAAGCTCGCCGAGGTGACCGGTGCGGCGACCCTGCTTGAAGACCCGGGGGCCAATCCCTTTCTGCCAGGCTTTTATCAGGACCGCGCGCGTTACGCGCTGCCGGTGCAGCTGTTTTTTCTGTTTCAGCGCGTCAACCAGGTGCGCGACCTTGGCCAGGCCGACCTGTTCAAGCAGGCGACGGTCGCCGATTTCATCCTCGACAAGGACCCGCTGTTCGCGCGCCTCACGCTCAACGATGACGAACTCAATCTTTACCAGCAGATCTACCACTCGATCAAGCCGCAGTCGGCCACGCCCGATCTGGTGATTTACCTGCAGGCACCCACCGAGGTGCTGGTCGAGCGTGTGCGCCGGCGCGGGCTGGCCTATGAGGCGGCGATCAGCGAGGACTATCTGCTGCGTCTGGGCGAGACCTATGCGCGCTTCTTCTACCAGTATGAAGAGGCGCCGGTTTTAATCGTCAATTCAGAGCACCTGAATTTCGTCGACACTCCCGCCGATTTCGATTTGCTGATTGAGCGTATTATTGCGATGCGCGGCACACGCGAATTCTTCAGCATGGGTGAATGACGATGAGAATTTCACTGACGGCATTGCAGAAAATGAAGCAGGACGGCGAGCGCATCGCGATGTTGACCGCCTACGATGCGAGCTTCGCTGCGGTGGTCGATGCCGCCGGCGTCGATACGATTTTGATCGGTGATTCGCTTGGCATGGTGGTGCAGGGGCACGACACCACGCTGCCGGTGACGCAGCGCGACGCGGTTTATCACACCACCTGCGTCGCGCGCGGCTCGAAGCGCGCCTTCATCATCGCCGACATGCCGTGGGGCACTTATCAGACGAGTCCTGCGCAGGCCTTCGCCAATGCCGCCGAACTGATGGCCGCGGGCGCGCAGATGGTCAAGCTCGAAGGCGGCGAATGCATGGCCGAGACGATCCACTTTCTGACCTCGCGTGGCATTCCGGTCTGCGGTCACCTCGGCCTTACGCCGCAGTCGGTGCACGCGCTGGGCGGCTACCGCGTGCAGGGCAAAACCGAATCCGCAGCCGAGCGTCTGCTCAGCGAAGCGAAAATCATCGAAGAAGCCGGCGCCGGCATGGTGGTGCTCGAACTGATTCCCGCGCCACTGGCGAAGGAAATGACCGCCCAACTGCAGATGCCGACCATCGGCATCGGCGCCGGCGTGCATTGCTCGGGCCAGGTGCTGGTGCTCTACGACATGCTTGATGTGTTCCCGGGCAAGAAGGCGAAGTTCGTCAAAAATTTCATGCGCGGCACCGGCAGCATCGACGGTGCCGTCGCGGCTTACGTTAAAGAAGTGAAGGCCGGGACGTATCCCGGACCGGAACACTCGTTCTAGGCGCGGGGGTCGGGCTTGACTGCGCGCAGGGCGTGAGGTCTCGTCTTGTGGTAAAAAGCTGGCCTTTCGTATTGCAATTGGGTTACCGGCAGCCGATTCCGGCCAATATTGACCATGGACATCATTCATTCCGTCGCGGCATTGCGCGAACGCCTTCAGCGCGAACCGAACAACGTGTTCGTGCCGACCATGGGCAATCTGCATCGCGGCCATATCGAGTTGATCAACATCGCCAAGCCGCGCGCGGCCTGCACGGTGGTCAGTATTTTCGTCAACCGCCTGCAGTTCGGCCCGAAGGAAGACTTCGACCGTTATCCGCGCACCTTTGAAGCGGATTGCGCCAAGCTGCGCGACGCCGGCGTTGATGTGGTGTTTGCGCCCGATGAGCGCGAAATCTATCCCGAGCCGCAGACCTTCGTCGTCGAGCCCTCCGATCTGCAGCACGTGCTGGACGGCGCGGTGCGCCCTGGGCATTTCCGCGGGGTTGCCACCGTCGTGTTGAAGCTCTTCAACATGGTGTCGCCGCACTCGGCGATCTTCGGCAAGAAGGATTACCAGCAGTGCCTGGTGCTGACTAACATGGCGCGCCAGTTGTCGCTGTCGATCGAGATCATCCTCGCCGAAACCGTGCGCGCTGCCGACGGGCTGGCGCTGTCCTCGCGCAACGCCTATCTGACGCCGGACGAGCGCAAGGAGGCGCCGCGCCTGCATCAATTGCTGGCCAAGGCGCACGATGCCATCGCCAACGGCTCGCGCGAATATCAGGCGATTGAACTCGACGTCATGGCCGAGCTTGCGCACCACGGCTGGAAGCCCGATTACATCGCCGTGCGCCGCCAGAGCGATCTCAGGGAGCCGCAGGCTGCCGACAAAAAACTCGTGGTGCTCGCGGCGGCAAGACTCGGCAATACACGCCTGATCGACAACATCGAAATCAGTCTTTAAAGCAGCTCAACATCAGTGTGTAGCGTGCGCATTGCGCACCCTACCCAAAAAATACATTGCAGAAATCAGACGGAGGAAATCATGAAAGTCATACTCGTACACCACGTTGACGCACTGAAAGCCGAGCAGGACCCGCAGCGTCACATCAGCACGAAAGGCCATGCACAGGCCGAACGGCTGGCCGCGCGCTTCAAGGCGCTGGGCCTGTCACCCGTGCGCATTCTGCACAGCGACGCGCAATGGGTCACCGACACTGCCGTCGTCATCGCCGAAAAGATGGGGCTGGCAAACAGGGCCGCGCAGGCCGCTTATCCGATCAACACCGGTGATGCGGTCGCGCCTTTTCTTGCCGAAATTGCCGCCACCAAGGGCGATCTGATGATGTGTGGCCACATCGACTACCTGCTGCGCGCCGTCGCGAAGATGGTGTGCGGTGACGAGCAGCGCAAGGTCTTCGATTTCAAACCGGGCAATGGCACTGCTGTCTGCATCGAAGGCGAGGGCAGCGAGTGGTCGATCACCTGGGCTTGGCGGCAGGATCACGCCGCGGGTTGAGACGACCGCGGCAGGCTATTCGCCTTTCACGCCCACCGCTTTGATGATGCCCGCCCAGCGCGTCGATTCGCTGCGCAGAAATTTCGCCAGATCATCAGACGTACTCGCGACCGCCGAGGCATCTTCGCGTGCCAGCAGTTGCTCTTTGAGTTCCACGTTCGATAGCGTCGCCTTCAGCGTCTGCTGAAGTTTGTTGACGATGGCGCGCGGCGTGCCGGCCGGCGCGACGATGGCGTGCCACGAGCCGCTGCAGAGGCCGGGCAGGTTGGCTTCGATGCAGGTCGGTATCTCCGGCAGTTGCGGTGAACGTTCGCGGCCGGTGCTGACGATGCCTTTCATGCGGCCTGCACGCACATGCGGAGCGAGTCCCGCCGTGGTGCTCATGGCCAGTTGGACGCGGCCGGCGAACAGTTCGGGCAAGGCCTGGCTGATGCCCTTGAACGGCACGTGCACGAGTTTCGTGCCGGTGACGCTCTGGAAGAGTTCGCCGACCAGATGCAGGCCGCTGCCGACGCCGCTTGAGGCGTAGTTGATTTGATTGGGCCGTTCCTTCGCATAGGCGACGAGTTCGGCGGCGTTGTTGGCCGGCAGCGACTGCGTTGCGAAGATTACGAAGGGCGAGGTCACCGCCTGCGACACCGGCGCGAAATCGCGGAAGAGGTCGTAGCCGAGTTTTTTGTAGAGATTGGGCCCGATCGACAGCGGCCCCGAGTTGCCGTAGAGGATCGTGTAGCCATCGGGCTGTGCTTTGGCGACAAGTTCGCTGCCGAGCGTGCCGCCGGCACCGCCGCGGTTGTCGATGACGATTTGTTGCCCGAGCACCGCACTCCACGGTTGCGCGATGGCGCGGCCGATGACGTCGATCGAGCCGCCCGCCGGAAACGGAATCACCATGCGGATCGGCCGCTGCGGATAATCCTGCGCCGCGGTGGTCCCCGCGATGAGCAACAATGCGGCGATGGGCGCTGCGAGTAGGGCGCGCATGCCGTTTACGGATGCAGTCTTGCCGACAGCCAGTCGCAGATGTAATCAGTGCCGACCTGCCGGTTATCCACCTGGCAGTGTTCGGCGCCGCCCTCGGCCGCGGTAAATACTTTCAGCGTTTTGTCCTTGGAGCCGACGTTGTCGTAGAGTTGGTGGGCGATTTCGCGCGGTGTGAGTTTGTCTTCCTCGCCCCAGCAGATCAGCATCGGGCATTTGATTTTGTCGGCGACACCGGCGAGCGTGAATTTCTTCAGCTTCTCCATCGCTTCTTCCATGTTGCCACTCTTCACGCCCAATACCCACGGCAATTGAAAGTGTGAAGTGGCCACGCTGTTGTGATCTTTCTTCATCGCGTCCCAGCGTTTTTGCCAGACCGCGTGGTAATCGTAATGCGGGCCCCATGCGATCAGCGCGGCGTAACGCGGTTCGAAGGCGGCGGCACGCGGCGCGTAATAGCCGCCGGCGCTGTAGGCCATGATGGCGACGCGTTTCGCATCGACGTCGTTGCGGCTGGCGACGTATTCATAGGCGGCGGTGCCGGCGACTTCATAGTCGAAACGCGCCGGAATGTTGCGCAACCGCAGTGCCTCGCCCTGGCCGGGGCCGTCGATCGCCAGCGTGTGGTAACCGCGGAACGCGAGCTCGGCGCCGGCGAACAGCACGCTCATTTCCTTGCAGTTGTCGAGTCCGTCGAACAGCACCATGGTCGGTGCCGGCCCTTTGGCGTAGGGCGACTTCATGAAATAGGCCGGCAGCGAACCGCCTTCGTACGGCACCTCGACAAACTCAACGGTTGGGTAGCGGCGCTTCAAACCCTCGTGCGCGCAATGCAGGCTCTTTTTGTACATGCCGATTTTTTTGTCGCCCGGCTCGATCATGCGCTCGCCCGTGTAATAGTAATTGGCGGCGCGCAGGTAATAGTTGCCGGCGGTGGCATGGTTGCCCGCAGCGGCGGCGCTGTCGCCGCCACGCTCGATGAATGCGGCCATCGCTTCCCATTCTTCCCACCACGCATGCGGTTCGTCGATGCGCGCGTGTAGTTTCTGCGTGACGATGTCGATCTCGCCCATCGCCACCGCGCCATAGGGCGCCATGCCCTTGGTGACGAGTATCGCGTTCGACCATTGGTAATTCTGTGGAAAGCTGTGGATCCAGTTGCCGTTGTAAAACATCTGCTCCTCCTGTGTAGACTTGCGCTGCTTTTCGCAAGCATACCGCGATTGGCCGGCGGCATGCTCGCCGGCAAACCCGCATGCCATAATCCTGTTCACGCGCGCGTCGCTGGCGGCGCGCTGAGCTATCCCCCGCGCAAGAGGGCCCGCATCAATGAGGAAGAGTTCGCGTAAGCTTTTGTCGTTCGTCGCCGTCGCCGTGTGTATGGTCGGCGACTGCGCGGCACAGACTTATCCGGTGAAGCCGATACGCTATATCGTCACCGGCTCGGCCGGTAGTTCGACCGACACGCTGGGCCGTTTGATGGCCGAAGGGCTGACGCAGCAACTCGGCCGCCAGGTGGTGGTTGAAAACCGCACCGGCTCCAACCTTGGTGCAGAAGTCGTCGCCAGGTCACCGGCCGACGGCTACACGCTGCTGCAGATGACGATCAGTCTCGCCGTCAACGTCACGCTCTACAAATCGCTGGCCTACGACATCCTGCGCGACTTCGCGCCGGTCACGCGCATTGCCACTGATCCGGCGGTGCTGGTCGTGCATCCCTCGCTGCCGGTGAAATCGGTGCGCGAGCTGATCCGTCTGGCAAAGGCGCAGCCCGACGGTCTGCTGTATTCCTCGGGCGGCACCGGCACGTTCACCTTTCTCGCCGCCGAACTGTTTAACGGGCAGGCCGGCATCAGGATGCTGCACGTCCCGTACAAGGGCGGCGGCCCCGCGTTGACCGCAGTGATTGCCGGTGAAGTGGGCGTGTACTTCGCGCCGATCGCGGTGACGATGCCGCATCTGCAAAGCGGGCGCCTGCGCCCGTTGGGCGTGACCAGTCTCAAGCGTGTCGCGCTGGCGCCCAAGCTGCCGACCATCGCGGAATCCGGCCTCAAGGATTACGAGTCGGGCAATTGGTACGGCCTGATGGTGCCGGCGAAAACGCCCAAAGAGGTGATTGCCACGCTGCACACGGCGGCGGTCGCGGTGTTGCGCAGCGCGGCGGCGCAGAAGCGCCTGAATGAACTGGCCTACGTGCCGGTTGGCGGCGAACCCGAAGAACTGGATGCGCATCTGCGGCGCGAGATCGAACGCCTGGGCAGGATCGTCCGCGCGATGAATCTGTCGGCCGAATAACGCTGCGGTTCGGACCCACGCAGCGCAAACTGCGTGGGTGTTTTGCGGAGGGCGGTCGGGATGGTTTAAGGCGTTGTTCGCGGGCGCCGCAGGTTAGCGCTCACTGTGTTCCGTATTTCGAGTAAAATGGAACACCACACGCGGTATCGTCTGGCTCCCCACAGCAGGAACACCATGACCACCGAAGTTAAAAAGCGCTTTTGCAGCACCGGCAGCCATTGGGTTGCCACCGAAGGTCGCAAAATCGGCGCCACCCGCTGGATCTGCGCGGCCTGTTACGAACGTCGCCGCACCGAGCTGCGCAATCTGGCCAAGAACAAGCGGCTGGCTTTGCGCGTTGCCGCCAAAGCGTAGCGCGTTCTACCGGTTGTCGCGGTTCGTGCTGCTGACCGGTGTTTCGGCCGGTGGCGCGATGGTCGCTTCCGGACAATCCCTCAGGTCAAGCACCCGTCGCTGCGTCGATGCGCAATAACGCGGCGCCGCGCTGGTCGCCGGCAGCGTCGAATAATGCGAACGCAGATGGCCGCCGTGATGATGGCCGTGGCTGCCGCCGCGCGCATATACCGGTGCGCTGGTCAGCAGCGAGAGCATCAACATACCCGGTAGTAGAACTTTCATCGGCATTCCCAAGTCTGGCGGACTGCAACCCCGATATCATCACGCGCCACGCTTACGCCATGCTTACCGGCGGCCCTAGACGCAAACGTTTACGGGTTGTTCGCGGGTGCGGGTTCGGCGGCGGGCGCCGGCTTGACCGCAGCCTCCGGCTGCACCGGCACGCGACGGAAACCGCGCGAGCGCAGACAACCGTCTAGATATTCCTGTTCCAGCATGAAGCGGTTCGGATAGGGGTTAGCCCGATAGTAGCTGTAGGGACGGCCCAGCGCGTCGCGGCCGAAGTAGGTGCGCGGGAAAGTATCGAACATCAGCCAGCGGTTGGCGCCGGCGATCGACTGGCGGCGGCAGTCGCCCCAGTCTTTGTCAGCGTAATCGAGCGTCAGGCCGTCGCGTTCCCAGCGCATCGGCGTGCAGGCGCCCAGCAGCAGCGCGGCCACAACGACCGCGGCGGCGCGAGGCGTATTCCGGATTGAAGCGCGCGTTTGCATACGCTTGATTGGAGTGCCGCGCCGCCGGCGGGTTCCCTAGGCCTGCAGCATGTGCAGCGCATCGAGTTGCAGCATCATGCCGAGTTCGTCGCCGAAGTACCAGGCTTGTTTCCATTGGCCGTCGGCAAAGGTCATGATGCCGATCTCCGGCAGCTCGACGCGCCGGTTGGTCGGCGCCACGCCGTAGAGCGGCGCCGACTGCGTACCCGACACCTTGAACAGCATCCATACCTTGTTGCCCTCGGCGAGAAAACCGTCGATGCGGTCGCGACGGTCGGGCAGGGCCTCGGTGATCGATTGCTTGACGGTGCCGTTGGCGATGCCGTAATCACGCATGTGCTGGAAGCCGAAGCGCAGTTGCTTGAAATCGGCCGCGCGGTCGTCCTTCGGCGGCGTCGAGCCTTTCGAGCGCGCGACGGTCAGGCGGTTGCGGTTTTCGGGGCGCGACAGATCGCCGGCTTCGAGGCGCTTCAGAACCGCATCCGGATCCTCGCCGGCGTTGGTGACCGGCGGCACGATCCTGCGGCCGTCCTTGCGCGGCGGAATTTTCGCGCCGAGCTGTTTCAGGAGGCCGGCCTCGTCGCCGAGAAACCACGCTTCGACAATCTTGCCCGCGGCGAGTTTGAAAATGCCGGCTTCGTAGAAATTGATCTGTTTGCCGGTCGGCGGAATACCGAACAGCGGGCCGCGGTGCGTGCCGGTGACGCGCCACAACATGCCGACCATGTCGCCCTCGGCGACGATTTCCTCGACGGTGTCGTTGCGGTCGGGGATCGCGCCGCGCAGATATTCGCCGTTGTCGGCAAAGCCCTGGCCCTCGGCGTTGTTGGCGAGGTTCTGCAGGCCACCGCGCGTGCGCTTGTAGTTGGGGCTGAAGAATTCGGATTGAATGGCGGCGAGCGGTTTCGACTTTGCCGTCGCCTTGTAGGCGAGCACGACCTGTTTGTTGCGCTCGGTCTCCGCTGTTTGGGCGAGCGCATGGCGCGGAAACTGCGAGGCGACTGCGAGGCCGGCGCTGGCGCCGGCGGTTTGTATCAGGAATTTGCGGCGGGTGATCATGCGGAGCCCCCTTGGTGAATTTATTATGTTTTGCGCCGGCCTGTCAGTGGCCGGCGTTGGGGACGATTGTAGCCCAGCGTCTGCAAAGTGCGACGCAGCGCGGTAAAACC
>JANXSE010000198.1 GCA_025356695.1 Betaproteobacteria bacterium | reverse complement strand
ATCTGCGAACCGCCGGCGACCAACGGGCAGATACGCCGCTTCAATCTCGACGGCAGCGACCCTGAGGTGGTGGTGCGCGGCGTGCGCAACTCGGTTGGTTTCGACTGGAACCCGGTGACCAAGGAACTCTATTTCACCGACAACGGCCGCGACTGGTTGTCGGAAGATCTGCCCAACGACGAATTGAATCGCGTCACCAAACAGGGCCAGCATTTCGGTTTCCCGTACTGCCATCAGGGGGACTTCACCGATCGCGAGATGGGCTGGGGCCGCACTTGTGACGAGTTTGAAAAACCCGCCGCGCTGCTCGGGCCACATACGGCCGCGCTCGGCATGCGTTTCTACACCGGGAAAATGTTTCCGAACGAATACCGCAACGGCATTTTCATTGCGCGCCACGGTTCGTGGAACAAATCGAAAAAACTCGGCGGCGACATTATTTACGTGACGTTGAACAAGGACGGTTCGGTGAAGTCGTGGAAACCCTTCCTCACCGGCTTTCTGCAGAACAACGGTTACGTCGGCCGTCCGGTTGATGTGCTGGTGATGAAAGACGGCGCCTTGCTGATTTCCGATGACCATGCCGGCGCGGTGTATCGCGTCAGTTACGGCGCCGGCACTAGGGTCGCGGCGCGTTGATCGTCCTGCGTATTTTGCGTAGATTAACGGCGGCCTCTGCGGCCGCCGTTTTTTGTGCACTGGCTTTCTGCGTCGATGCCGCGGAAACCGTCGATGCGCGTCTCACCGCCTGTCTTGCCTGTCACGGCGACGGTGAACGCGCTGCGCTGCCGAACACGCCGGTACTGGGGGCACAGCCGTTCGACTATCTGACTATCCAGCTCTACATGTTTCGCGAAAAAATGCGCGTCGTCGAGCCGATGACCTCGATGCTCGCCGGCATCAAAGACGATGAATTGAAACGTCTCGCCGCGACGATTGCAAAACTGCCGGCGCCCGAGCCGTCGACAGAGACGGCTGAGGCGGCACGGGTTGAGCGCGCGCAGGCGCTGGTGGTGCAGCACCGCTGCAATTTCTGCCACAACCGCGATTATTCCGGCCAGCAAAACGTGCCACGGCTGGCCGGCCAGCGCGAGGATTATCTGTTGAAGGCTTTGCGCGACTACAAATCTAATGCGCGGCGCGGTTACGATGCGACGATGGACGACGTGCTCTATCCGCTCAACGACGACAACTTCCGCGACCTCGCGCACTTCCTGTCGCGCCAGCGCTGAGCCCGGCCGCGACGCCGCCGGCAGCTAGACGAGCTTCTGGTTTTTCAACGGCAGATTACGCAACGGCTTGCCGATCGCGAGACTTACAGCATTGACGACTGCCGGCGCGACAACCGAAATCGTTGGCTCGCCGATGCCGCCCCAGAAATCACCGTTGGCAACGATTACCGTTTCGACCTTCGGCATTTCGGCAAGCCGCAGCACGCGGTAGTTGTGAAAATTGGTTTCGACGATGCGGCCTTTTTCAACTGTGTTTTCACCCCACAGTGTTGCTGACAGCCCATAGACGATGGAACCTTCGATCTGCGCCGCGATTTGCCCCGGGTTGACGGCATGACCGACGTTGACGGCGAGCACCATACGGTGGACTTTGACGTCGCCGTTTTTGGCTACCGATACCTCGGCGGTTGCGGCGGAATAGGTGCCGTAGCTCATGACCTGCGCGATGCCGCGGAATACACCCGGCGGCGTCGGTTTGCCCCAGTTGCCTTTTTCCGCGATGGTGTTGAGTATCGCCAGATGTTTCGGGTGATTTCGTGCGAGTGAACGCCGGAATTCGAGTGAATCGATACCGGCGGCGCGCGCGATTTCCTCGATGAAACACTCCATGTAATAACCGTTCTGCGGAATGTTGACGCCGCGCCAGGTGCCGACCGGCACATGCGTATTGCGGATCGCGTATTCGATCAGCAGGTTCGGTATCGTGTAACCGAGCTGCTGGTCGTCGGGTTGCGCGTACCAGCCCTGCAACTGGCGGTCGTCCTTGTAGCCGTCGATGATCGCCGCCGGATTGACCCAGGCGTTGATCGACTGGCCCGACATGCGCACATGCATGCCGACGAGATTGTTTTGCGCGTCAAGCCCGGCGCTGAACTTGCACATTGAGATCGGCCGGTACTGGCCGTGTTGCATATCTTCTTCGCGCGTCCAGATCATTTTGACCGGGATGCCCGGAAACTGTTTGGCGATATCGACCGCCTGGCGCGCGAAATCCGAGACGCGGCCGCGCCGGCCGAAACCGCCGCCCGGATCGTAGCGATTGACGAAACATTTCTCCAGCGGCAGTCCGGAGGACTTCGACACCTGCAGATGGCAGCCGTCGAGGTCCTGTGTCGCCACCCATACTTCGCATTTGTCGGCGGTGTAACGCGCCGTGCAGTTCATCGGCTCCATGGTCGCGTGATTCAGAAACGGTGTGCTGTAGGTGCCTTCGATTTTCTTCGCCGCGCCGGCGATGGCCTTCAATGCGTCACCTTCGTTGCGGAAGGCATGCACTTTGGTTTGCGTGCTGAGGCCGTCGCGCAAACGTTCGGCAATGGTCGCGCTCGATTCCGCTGCGTTCGGGCCTTCATCCCAGACGATAGTGACGGCGTCGAGCGCTTTTTTTGCATGCCACCAGGTGTCGGCAATCACGGCAACTGCGCTGGCATCGACGCGGATCACGCTGCGCACACCCGGCATGGTCAGGGCCTTGCTGCCGTCAAAGCTGGTGAGCTTGCCGCTGAACACCGGGCAATCCCTGATCGCGGCATTGAGCAGGCCGGGCAGTTTGACGTCGATTGCGTAGATGAGGCTGCCGTCGAGTTTGCCTGCGGTGTCGACGCGATTCAGCGGCTTGCCGGCGATTTTCCAGTCGCGCATGTCTTTCAGTTTGAGCGATTTTGTATCGGGCGCCGGCAATTTTGCTGCAGCGGCGGCGACCTTACCGTAGGTCGTCATGCGGTTCGAGGCGGCGTGGCGGATGACGCCTTTGTCCACGCTCAACTCAGTTACCGGCACATTCCACTCGCTGGCCGCGGCCTGCAAAAGCAGCATGCGGGCGGCCGCGCCGCCGCGCCGCACGGCATCCTGCGAGATGCGTATGCCGCGGCTGCCGACGGTGAGCATTTCGCCCCACGCGCGTTTGCGCGCGAGATTGTCCTGCGGCGTCACCGATTCAATGACGATTTTGTCCCAGTCGCACTCAAGTTCTTCGGCGATGAGCTGCGCAATGCCGGTGCGTGTGCCTTGGCCCATTTCGGTGCGCGCGAAACGGATTACGCAGCTGTCGTCGGGCTTGATCACCACCCAGGCATCGACTTCAACACCGGCGGCTGATTGGGCATGCGCGCCGCCCGGCAGATTGAAGCCGATGGCGAGGCCGCCCGCGGCTGCGGCGGAGCTGACGATAAAGCGACGTCGTGACAGATCGGGCGTTGCGGTTCTGTTGATGGTTTTCATGTTTTTCCTCCCGGACGATCGTCGTTGCGATCGTATTGTACGGAAATCAGATTTTGAACAAGCGCCGCGCGTTGCCGGAAAAAATCTTTTCGCGATCGGCCGCCGGCAGATTCAACTGCTCGACCAGCGCGTTGGGCTGATCGACATCCATGGTCGCAAAACTGTCGGTGCCGATGACAATGCGATCGATGCCGAGCAGGTTGATCATGAAGCGCAGCGTTTCCGGATAGTAAGCGAGCGAATCGTAGTGGAAGCGTTTGACGTAATCGCGGACCGGATTTTTCAGCTTGGTTTCGGTCGCGCCCTTGTTGATGCTGTGCTGGATGCGACCCGCAAGGTATGGAATGCAGCCGCCCGAGTGCGGCAGCACGATGTCGAGCTTCGGATGGCGGTCGAGCACGCCGCTGAAAATGAACTTGGCCGCGGTGGTTGCCGTCTCGAACGGAAAGCCCAGCGTGTTGTAGAGCAGATCGGGGCCTTCAAGCCGCGGTTCGCTGTAGTGATGCGGCGCGTAATCGATCGGATGAAAAATCAGCGGCAGGCCGAGCTCTTCGCAACGCGCGAGGAAGGGCGCGTATTCGGGCGCGAACAGATAGTCCTTGCCGTCTAGCGAATTCGGCAAACCGACGCCGCGTATGCCGGGTTTGCCGGCGACACGGTTGAGCTCGGCAATCGCCGCGGCCGGATTGCGCACGGGCACCGCGGCGCCGATCAGAAAACGCTCGGGCCAGGTTGCGTGCGCTTCCATGCCGGCGTCGTTGACGATTTGCGCGAGACGCACCGCTTCATCGGGTTTGGCCCAGCCCCAGGGGGCGCTGCCCGACAGCGTCAGCACGTGCATCTGCACATTGCGTTCGTCCATCCATTGCATGCGCAATTTAAGATCGTGCAGCTTGGGTTCAATCGCCTTGCCGCGCGTGCGCGGCGCCTGGCCGAGCGCAGTAACGGCTTTGATATAGACTTCCGGCGCCCAGTGCGCATGCGCGTCGATCGAGCCGCCGCTGCGCGTTTGCGCAGCAGCATTCGTTGTGAGCGTGGAAATGGCTGCCGCAGCAGCGCTGATTTTTAGAAATTCGCGGCGGTTTTGCGGCGACGTCGTGTTGGAATCATCCATGCTGAATCTCCCTCGGTGGTTTTTTGTTGTGCGAAGGATGCTACGCCGGCACCTTCCGCGCGTAAAGCGTGCGTCGGTCGCTGTTCCGCGCAGTCGGCGGTGTTGTGGCGCATCAAAAACCGTTGCCCGGTCCGAAAAAGAGCGGTTTGACCCCGGCAGGACAGGGGCATAGACTGACCGCTCACGTTAGTGCAAGACCGTCGGAGGAATGCATGAAACGACTATCCAGACCGTTTGATCTGCTTGCTGTCGTTGCGATCGGGTTTTGTGCGGCCGGCGCTGCAAACGCGCAGCCGAGTCCGCTTGCCATCACCGGCGGCTCGCAGGTTTTGATCAATCTGAATACGCTGACGCCGTTGAATATTACCCGTAGCGGTTCGATTGCCACGTTTTCGATCGGCGCCAACGATATAACGCGGTTTGTGCAGCAATCCGGGTCCTCGGCGACGTTAGGTCGAGTTATTGGCGCGAACCCTGCGATCGTCGGGAATTTGCAATCGAATGGACGAGTCATCCTGATCAGTCCGAACGGCGTTCTTTTTGGCGGGAATACGACGCCGTCTGTTACGGGCGTTATTGCACCCGGCAAGTCGATGGAGGTGGCGGACCCGAAGTCGCCGGGAATCACGGTTGAAATCAAGGCGCCGGCGAACAATTCGATCAACGTGCAGCAGTTCGTCGATGCGCTTGGCAAACGCGATATTATTTCCACTCTGGGGATTGGAGGCGGAATGCGCGCGGCGACTATGGCGGTCCGCGACGAGTCCGGCCGCATCATGCTGACGGCCGGTCAATAATCAGTCTGTAATTTGCGGCGCGCCTGCGCCGCCATGCAACTCCCGCCTTGTGCGAAAATGCCGGCTGGAGGACGCAATCATTCAACGCAAACAACTCGGCATCGCGGTCGTCGGTTCAGGCCGCATTGGCACGCTGCGCTCGCGGCTTGCTTCGGAACATCCGGCAGTGAAATTTATTGCGGTCTCGGACACGGTCGAGGCCAATGCGCAAAAACTTGCGAAGACCGTCGGCGCCGGCTTCGTGTCGACCGACAATCGCGCGATCATCGCGCATCCCGAAGTCAACGCCGTCATTGTCTCGACCAGCGAGGGCGAACATCTTGATGCGGTGCTGCTGGCGATTGAGCTCGGTAAACCTGTGCTGGTGGAGAAGCCGATCGCGTTAAGCACCGCTGATGCGGACCGCATCATCGCTGCGGCCACGAAAGCCGGCGTCGAAGTGCGCGTCGGTTACAGCCGGCGCTACAAAGACCGTTATCTTGTCGCCAAGGAGCAGATCGTGCAGGGGCGCATCGGCAAGGTAATCGGCGCGGCGGCGCGCGTTTACAATTCGCGTTCGCAGGCGCTGGCGATGCTCGGCAGGAATCCGCACGCCACGCCGGTAGTTGATGCGCTGACCTATTACGTTGATCTGATGAACTGGTTTCTCGACGGCGGCGCGCCGGTCGAAGTGTATGCGCGCGGCCAGAAGGGCGTGTTGAAAGCCGCCGGGCATGATGTTGATGACGTGAGTTGGGCGATTCTCACTTATGCGAGCGGCGCCGTGGTCAATCTCGGCGTGTGTTACGCGCTGCCGGAAAAATATCCGTCGCTGGGCCATGCTGCGCGCGTCGAAATCCTCGGCAGCGAAGGCGTGATGATTCTGGATGACGATCACACCGACCAGATCATGTACAGCGAGAAGGGGCTGCCGCACGTATATCTGCCCGATCACACCACCAATATGGTGTTTCTGAACAGCGGCACGCCCGGCGACTGGGCGCTCGGCGATTTCTGGGGGCCGATTGCGAATGAAACGCGCGCCTGGCTTGATCATCTCGCCACAGGTAAGAAGTGCGTGCTGGCGACACCGCAAGAGGCGCGTATCAATCTTGAAACCACACTCGCAATTGAACTCGCCGCGGATACCGGACGGCAGGTCAAGCTGCCGATGTCGGCGTAGACGGGAAAATCATGCGCATGCTCAATAGTTGCCTGCCGCTCGTAATAGCTTTTGCTGCAGCTATAGCGCCGGCGATGGCGCAAGACGCTTATCCAACACGTTCGATCCGCATGATCGTTCCCTATCCGCCCGGCGGCGGCACCGACATCGTCGGCCGCATGGTGGCGCAGAAACTGAGTGAGACTTTCGGTCAAACCGTAGTCGTCGACAATCGCGGTGGCGCCACCGGCAATATCGGCACCGAAATCGTCGCGCGTGCGGCGCCCGATGGTTACACCGTGATGATGGGCAACGTCGCGCCGAACGCGATCAACGTCAGCCTGTTCGCGAAAATTCCGTACGATCCGGTCAACGATTTCGAGCCGATCAGTCTGGTTGCATTGACGCCGAACATCCTGATCGTGCATCCGTCGCTGCCGGCGAAAACGGTCAAGGAGTTCATCGCGCTCGCTAAATCGAAGCCGGGCGCGCTGAATTATTCGTCGGCCGGCATCGGCAGCTCTTCGCATCTGGCGCCGGAATTGCTGGCGATGATGACCGGTATTGAGGTCGTGCACGTGCCGTATAAAGGCGGCGGACCGGGAATGGTTGATCTGATGTCGGGGCAGATGCAATTCATGATGACGACGACGCCGGCAGCCATGCCGCATGTGAAATCGGGCAAGCTGCGGGCGCTCGGCGTTACCAGCGCGAAGCGCTCGCAATCGCTGCCCGATCTGCCGAGCATCGCCGAAGCGGGCGTCAAAGGTTATGAAGTTTCAACCTGGTACGGCGTGCTGGCGCCGGCGCGTACCCCGAAAACAATCGTCACCAGATTGCATGGCGAAATCATCAAATTGCTGGCAGTGGCGGACACTAAAGAAAAATTGCTGGCGCAGGGTTTCGAGCCGGTCGGCAGCACGCCCGACGAATTCGGTGCTTATATAAAATCAGAAATCGCCAAGTGGGCGAAAGTCATCAAGACCGCCAAAATCAAAGCGGAATAAGGATGGCGTGTTTCCGCGCGCATAAAAAAAATGCCCACCGTTGAACGCCGCGGCCAGCCCGCGCTGCATTACGAACTCGACGATTACACCGATCCCTGGCGCAATGCGCCGGTAATGGTTTTGCAGCACGGCTTCGCGCGTTCATCGAAATTCTGGTACCAGTGGGTGCCGTATCTGGCGCGTTTTTTCAAAGTGGTGCGCACCGATCTGCGCGGACTCGGGCAGTCGTCGCGCGATTTCGATGTAAAGAGCGGGTTCTCGGTGCAGAACTGGATCGCCGATCTTGAGGCGATACTCGATGCTGTCGGCGCCGAAACCGTCCACTATTGCGGCGAATCGACCGGCGGCATCATCGGCATGCTGTTTGCGGCCGAGCGGCCGCAGTGCGTGCGTACACTGAGCCTCGTTTCGGCACCAGTGCGGCTCAACGCGACCGCGGCGCAGCGGGTCGGTGTGGGCGAGGCCGCGCTGCGCAAGCTCGGGCCGATGGCTTACGCGCGCGCCAAGAACGGCGCCGATCGCTTTCCGCCCGGCACCGATCCGGGGCTGATGGAATGGTTCGCGGCGGAGCAGGGCAAGTCCGATCTCGAAGTCATGATCAACATGCAGAAATTTACCTACGGCCTCGATACCACACCTTATCTCGCGCGTATTGAAGCGCCGACGCTGGTAATTTATCCGTCGCATGACACGCATTCCACGCCGGAACAGGAAGAGGCGTTAAAGAAAAACGTGCGCAACCTGCGGCTGGTGCATCTACCTTCGCATTTTCACAATCTGCATTGCACGCAACCGGCATCGTGCGCGACACAGGTGCTGCATTTCGCTGCGCAACACGATGGCACCGCTTGTCATGAGAGTTAGTTTTTTGCGGGCGCCGCTGCCCGTTGCGCTGTTGCTGCTGGCGACGGTTGCGCCCGCCGCGGAAGAGTTTCCATCGCGTCCGCTGCGGTTGATTTCGCCATTCGCGCCCGGCGGCGGCAACGATCTGGTGTCGCGCACGCTTGCCGCCGCGATGTCGAAAAACATCGGGCAATCAGTCGTTGTCGATAACCGTCCCGGCGCCACCACCATCATCGGCATGGAGCTGGTGGCGAAGGCGGCGCCCGATGGCTACACGCTGGTAATGTCGAGCAGCACACTGGCAATCAATGTCACGCTGGTAAGCAAGCTGCCGTACGATTCGATCCGCGATTTCGCGCCGGTGTCGCTGGTGGCGACCACGCCGCTGATACTGGCGGTGCATCCGTCACAACCCATCAACTCGGTTACTGAACTGATCGCGCTGGCCAAAGCCAAGCCGGGCGAACTGCTGTTTCCATCGGCCGGCACCGGTGACGCACCGCATCTCGCGGCGGAGCTGTTCAACATTGTCGCCGGCGTCAAACTCACGCATGTGCCGTACAAAGGTGCGAGCATCGGCATCAACGATCTAGTTGCCGGACGGCTCGCACTGATGTTCGGGACCAGTCCGACGACTCTGCCGCATGTGCGTTCGGGGCGCCTGCGTGCGATTGCGGTGACCGGGCGCGCACGTTCGGCGGTGATGCCGGAATTGCCGACGGTCGCTGAATCGGGCTTGCCCGGTTATGAGTCCGGCTCCTGGTACGGTGTGCTGGCGCCGGCGCGCACGCCGCGCAATGTGATCGTACAGCTGAGCAGTGAAATTGCCGCGGCGCTGAAGGTGACCGACGTCAGGGAACGTCTGAAAGCGCAGGGTGTCGATCCCGTCGGCAATAGCGCGGAAGAGTTCGCCGCTTATATCAGGCAGGAAATTCTCAAATGGGCGAAGGTTCTGCAGGCAGCGGGAGTCAAAGCCGACGCAGCGCATTGAGGCGCGTAAACTAGCGGCCTTGCGTCACACTAATATAGTTTTGAAAGGTAAAACAATGCAGTATCAAATAAAATGGCGCGCAGTGGCAGCGGTGTTAATCACAAGCGCAGCGTTGTCGGCGTTTCCTGCGACCGGTCAGAATTATCCCGACCGGCCGATCCGCCTCGTTGTGCCGTTTCCGCCGGGCGGCGGTTCCGATATCACCGGTCGTACCATCGCGCAGAAACTCGGCGAAGCGCTGGGCACACAAATCATTGTTGATAATCGCGGCGGTGCCGGTGGCAATATCGGCACCGACATCGTCGCCAAAGCGGTGCCCGATGGTTACACGCTGGTGATGGCCTTGTCGGGCCCGTTCTCGATCAACGGCAGTTTGATGGGCAAGCTGCCGTTCGATCCGTTGAAGGATTTTGCATTGATTACGCTTGCCGGCGCGACGCCCAATCTGCTGGTGGCGCATCCGTCGGTGCAGGCGCATACGGTTAAAGAACTGATCGTGCTGGCAAAGGCGAGCCCGGGCAGAATCAATTTTGCCTCGTCGGGGCTGGGTACGCCGGCGCAGCTTGCCGGTGAATTGTTCAACACCATGGCCGGCGTAAAACTCGTCCACGTTCCATATAAGGGCGCGGCGCCGGCATTGACCGATCTACTCGCGGGGCAGGTGCAGCTGATGTTCTCGACCATGCCGCCGGCACTGCCGCAAGTGAAAGCCGGCAAGCTGAAAGCGATTGCGGTGACCAGCGCGAAACGCTCGCTGACCACGCCCGAGCTGCCGACCATCGCCGAAGCGGCGCTCCCCGGCTTCGAAGCGATTACCTGGTACGGCATGGCGGCGCCGGCCGGCACGCCGAAGGCCATCGTCGCGAGATTGAACAGCGAGGTCGTCAAACTCCTGCATGTGGCGGAGGTGAAAGAGCGTTTGCTTGCCACCGGAACGGAAGCCTCAGGCACTACGCCGGAGGAGTTCGCCACTTATATCAAGTCCGAAATCGTCAAGTGGGCGAAGGTGGTCAAAGAGTCGGGCGCGCGCGCCGAATAAAGGCGGGCTATAGTGCAACTTGTGGCGCATTAAGCACTCTGTTATGTTGCCTGCTTGGCAGGTCAAAGTTAATGCTGGAGGAACGATGAAAATTTTCCAAACGTGCATCCGGACCGTCACATTGTTGGCAGTCGCGTTGCTGTCCGCAAATGCAATCGCCGCCGATTTGCCGCCATTACCGCAAGGCCTCTCGGCGCCGTCAGCGGCAACCAAACTGTCCGCATTCAATCTGCCGACCGCGGCGGGCGGCACGATGAAGACCGACGACTACAAAGGCAAAGTCATCGTCGCCCGCTTCTGGGCAACCTGGTGAGACATCTGCGTAGGTGAGATGCCCTCCGTGCAGAGGGCTCAGCAGGAATACCAGAAAAGCGGCATACCCATGCTCGCGATTTCTCTCGACGGCGACGGTGGCAAGGCAGTCAAACCTTTCCTCGCCGAACACAAGTACACGCTGCCGGTATCGCTTGATCCGGACATGAAGTTTGCGCGTTCGCTCGGCGTGCGCGTAGCGCCGTGGACCGTCATCATCGATCGCAACGGCAATCTCGTCGGCGGCGGTTACGGCCCCGTCGACATGCTGAGTCCGGCATTCCGCAATTACGTCAAAGCGCTGTCAGAACGTTCATAGAATTGATTTGTTGTAAGTGCAATTAACCATGGGGGGTCTTATGCAGGCAACACGATGGCGACAGTTGTTGGCAGGTTTTCTGCTGGTGGCATGGGCAGCGGCGGCAGCGGCGATAGAGGTCGGCGATAAAGCCCCGGCGTTTTCGGCGCCGTCTACTACGGGCAAGGACATTGCGCTCGCAGATTTCGCCGGCAAGAAAAATACGATACTTTTCTTTTACATCGGCGCATTCACCAACACTTGAACGCAGGAAGCGCTGGCTTTCCAACTTGATCTTCCCAAGTTCGAAGCCGCAAATGCCCAGGTCCTGGGCATCAGTGTTGACTTCAATGACGCCAACAAGGCGTGGGGCCAGAAGCTCGGCCTGACTTATCCGTTGCTCACCGATTTTCGCCGCCAGATTTCACGTGCTTATGGCGTGCTCAATGACGATGCAACGGCTGCAAATGATCCAGCGCGCATCCCGCAGTATCTGCGCTCAAAGCGTTCGTGGTTCATTGTCGACAAGAATGGCGTCGTGGTTTATGCGCGGGTGACCGACCCGCGCGGACTCGTGCCCAATGACGAGATGCTGGAAGTTTTGTCGAAGCTGAAGTAATCCTGCCGCCGTCCCTGCCTGCAACGGGCCGGGACGGCGGCATCGTTTTTTGCAGTTCCCCGCCCTCAATGGCTTTGCTCCGTGCCGATTGCGCGGTGGTTCACGCACCGCTTCACAATTTGCTAGACTTCCCTTTCCGTTTTGCATCCCCCTGTTCAATATCCGTATCTAGAGGAGTAGTCATGGCTGCGCGCAAACCAAAATTTAAAAACACCATCGACAAAAAAAATCGCAAACTGACGCGGAAAGATATTCATGCCGCCGCCAAGCGCCTGAAGAACTGGGGCCGCTGGGGCAAGAACGACGAAATCGGCACGCTGAATTTCGTCACACCGGATTGCATCGTTGATGCCTGCCAGCTCGTGACCAAAGGCCAGGTGATTTCGCTGGCGTTGAACTACGACCAGACCGGCCCGCAGGGCGGCAAGACCAAATACCCGGCGCTCGGCCGCTTCAACCCGATCCATCTGATGACGCGCACCGGCACCGACGCTTATTCGGGTGTGCTCGATCACCGCAAGATCCGCGGCACCGACGACATCATCATCATGCCGCTGCAATGCGGCACGCAGTGGGACGGCCTCGGCCATATCATGTACTACGACCATATGTGGAACGGCTACGACTGCCGCACCGTCACAAGTGCCGGCGCGTCCAAGGGCGGCATCGAGAAGACCAAGGAAAAAATGATCGGCCGCGGCGTGCTGCTCGATGTGCCGAAAGCGCTCGGCATGAAATGGCTGCCGGACGGTTTTGCCGTCACCAATGAAATTCTCGATTACACCGCCGACAAACTCGGCGTTGAAGTGCGCCGCGGCGACTTCCTGCTGGTGCGCACCGGCCACGTCGAGCGCAAGTTCGCTGACAAGAACTGGGACGGCTACTCGGGCGGCGACGCGCCGGGCCTTGCCTTCGAAACGCTCGACTGGCTGCACAAGAAAGAAGTCGCCGCTATCGTCACCGATACCTGGGGTGCCGAAGTGCGGCCAAACGAAACCGAAGACACCAACCAGCCGTGGCACTGGATTGCGATTCCGATCATGGGCCTCACCGTCGGCGAAATTTTCGACCTCGGTGCCCTCTCCAAAGCCTGCGCCGAAGACGGTGTTTACGAGTTCATGTTCTGCGCGCCGGCGCTGCCGATCACAGGCGGTGTCGGTTCGCCGGTCAATCCTTACGCAGTAAAGTAGTGTCGTTCCTGGCGCCGCTGTGCGGCACCGGAACGACTGCGCCGGATCGAACGGACACTGCGTGCCGTTCATCCCGCGCGGTTTCTCATCCCAGAATCTTGTAGCCCGGAAGGAGCAACCCGTATTCCGGGGTTCTGCAATCGAATGTCCCGGAATACGCTGCGCTCCTTCCGGGCTACGAACTGCCACCGGCGAATTTGCTTCTGACGCACTGCTTTATTTTTGGAACAGGGCAACGCGAAATGAAACCCACGATTTCCCCAGTCATGCGCAAGCTAAGCACCTACATCGCCGGCGCCGTGCGCCGTCCGCTGCCCGCACGCGTCACCGAACGCGCCAAACACCATCTGCTCGATACGCTCTCGGCAATGCTGTCTGGCGCGCCGCTGCTGCCCGGCCGCCGCGCGATTGAATATGTAGGCGCAATGGGCGGCACGCCCGAAGCCTGCGTAGTCGGTACGCGTATCGTCACCACCGCAGTCAACGCCGCACTCGCCAACGGCATGCTCGCGCACGCCGATGAAACCGACGACGCTTATTACCTTGCTCTCGTGCATCCGGGTTGCGCGGTGGTGCCGGCCGCACTGGCGATGGCGGAGCGTCAGCATTCAAGCGGCATGGCTTTGTTGCGCGCGGTGGTGGTTGGCTATGACATATGCGCACGCACATCGAAGGCGCTGGGTATTGAAAAATTCCGTTCGTCGGGGCATTCAACCCACAGCTATGGCGGCACTTTCGGCGCAGCTGCAGCAGCCGGCGCACTGGCCGGCATCAATGCAGATCAGGCGCGCTGGCTGCTCTCATATACAGCGCAGCAGGCGTCGGGGCTTTCCTGCTGGGCGCGCGACACCGAGCACGTCGAGAAAGCTTTCGACTTCGGCGGCATGCCGGCGCGCAACGGCGTGACATCGGCGACCATGGTGGCGAGTAAATTTACCGGCGTTGAAGACGTGTTCGCCGGCGACCGCGGGTTTTTTCACGCGCACGAACGATTTGCCGAACCGCAGCAATTCGTCGCCGGCCTCGGTCGCAGCTTCGACATCATGCAAACGGCGATCAAGCGCTGGCCGGTCGGTTACCCGATCCAGGCGCCGCTCGATGCGTTGTCGAATCTGATGGCGAAACACCGGGTCGGTGCCGCCGATGTTGAAAGCGTGAAAATCACGCTCGACGAGCAGGGCGCGCGCACCGTCAGCGGCCGCACCATGGCCGACATCAACATCCAGCACCTTGCCGCGATCATGCTGATCGACGGCGACATCAGCTTCGAGGCATCGCATAGCCCTAGGCGTGTGCGCGATCCGAAAGTGCTGAAACTGCGCGAACGCATCGCCATTGTCGGCAGTGCCGCGCTGTCGAAAGCGAAGACCACGCAGGCGATCGCCGAAATCGTCACGCGCGACGGCCGCAAGCTGCGCCACCACACGCGCGAAGTGCGCGGCACCGCGACCAATCCGATGACGCGCGAAGACGTCGCCGCGAAGAGTCGCGCGCTGCTTACGCCGGTGATGGGCAAACGCCGCGCCGAGGCTTTGATCACCGCGGTCTGCAACATCGACCGCCTGCGCGACGTGCGCGCGTTGCGCCGTCTGTTGCAGTCCTGAGCGGCGCGGCGATACCGGTATAATCTTTTCGAGGTTATTTCTTCGCGGTAAATCCTGTTCGAAAGTGCCCACCTTGTCCGATCAAAATGTACTGCTGTTCATTTCCGAAGCCGATACCATCGAGTTGCTGAACTGGCGCGATGTGATCGCCTGCCTCACCGCCGCTTACTCGGCGCCGCAGGAAGATGCTGCCGTGCCGCCGCGCGTGGTCGCGCGCAGCGGCAACGCCTGGTTGCGCGTGTTGTCGGCGATGTCGTCGGGCGGCCATATGGGTGTGAAGATCATTGGCCGCGCGCGCAAGCCGCAATCGAGTTATCTGATTCCGTTGTGGGAGCAGGAGACGGCGGAACTCGTTTGCCTGCTCGACGGCAAACATATCACCGGCATGCGCACCGCCGGCACGACGGCGATGACGACCGACCGCATATTGCCGAAGCGGCCGATCCGCGTTGCGGTACTCGGCGCTGGCCAGGAAGCGCAGGCGCATGCGAGCGCCATCGGTTCGCTGCGCACTATTACCGCGCTCAAGGTATTCAGCCCGACGCCGGCGAGCCGCGAACGGTTTGTGCAGAAATTTTCCGCAGAACTGAAAGCCGATTGCCGCGCAGTCGATTCGGCGCAGGCAGCGGTCGAGGGTGCCGATCTGATTATCTGCGCGGCGCGTTCGCGCGACGAATCACCCGTCCTCAAGGGCGAGTGGCTGAAACCCGGCACCATGGTGATTTCAATCGGTTCGACGCTGCCCGAGCAGATTGAGGTCGATCCCGAGGTGATACGCCGGGCCGAAGTCATTGTCGCCGACGTGCCGGAAGAGGTGACGCATGAAACCGGCGATATGCTGGCGGCGGCGAAAGCGGGTGTGAAGTTTGCCGACAAGATGATAGCGATCGCCGACTTGATGCAGGGTAAACACAAGGTCGAACAGCGCAGCGACAATATCGTGTTGTTCAAATCGGTTGGTTCGGCATTGCAGGACATTGCAGTGTCTGAAATGTGTCTGAAGAATGCGCGCAGCCGCGGTCTCGGCACGCCACTGCCGGTGGGTTTGACGGTTAAGGGCAAGAAATAAACGGAGTGCGATAAGAAAAATTTAAATCTGTACGGAGGAGGTTCAACATGGTTCGCTACAAAAAAAACGAAGCAAGACAGTGGGCGCGTGAAAACATGAAGGGTGTAGCCAATGTGGTCATCCCGTCGTTCTCGGGCGATTTGAAGCGACTCAATGAAAAAGGCATACGCTTCGATATCCGCAAGGAGATCGAATACGGTTTTTGGGGCACGCTGCTGGTTTCGGAAGTCGCGATCACGGTGCCCGAGTATGTGCAGTTCACGCAATGGGCGCGTGATGAAGCCGGCGGCAAACTCACGCTGATTCATCATGCCGCGTTCAACACGCTGGAAGAAAATATCGAGGCAGTACAGGCGACCGAAAAAGCCGGCGCCGAACTGGTGCTGCTCGGTTACCCGGCGAATTTCTACGCCAAGTCCGAAAAAGATATCTACGATTACACCAAAGCGTTTTGTGACTCGACGCAGCTGGGCGTCATCCTGTTTCCGGTGCCGCTGTGGGGCTTCGAGCGCGTGCATCCGGCCGGCATGAGCCCGGAACTGATCAAGCAACTGGTCAAGGACATACCCAATCTCGTCGCTGTCAAAGCCGAGGGCGGCATGCCGACGCTGGGCGGTTTCATCCAGACCTGGAAAAACCACAATCACGAAGTCGTGGTGACCTTCCCGGTCGAGGACGAAGCGCTGCCGCTGGCCGGCCTCCTGCCGATGCAGTTCATGGGCACCAGCGACAGCGAGTATTACGGGCCGATGATTCCGCGTATTTTCAAATTGATGAACGAGGGCAAGTTCGACGAGGGTATGAAGCTCTATTGGCAGATCCACCCGGCACGCATGGCGCGCAAGTATGTGGGCGGCACTTATATGACCTCGACGCACTTCATCAACCGCCACATCTGGAAATACGAAGGCTGGCTGTCGGGCTTCAACGGCGGGCCTTTGCGCCAGCCGACGATGAAAATCGTCGACAAGAACATGAAAATACTGCGCGACGGTCTGGTGAAATCCGGACTGCCGGTGACTGCGGATCCGGACAGCGAATATTTCGTCGGCCGCAATCCGTGCTGAAAAGCAGGATTGAGGATTCAGGATCGAAGATTGAGTGATCAAAGGGACTCCCTCCCTTGCGCGTAGCGCGGGGGCGGGCGGCGGTGGGGCATACGGCGCTGATTGTTCGAGGAGACGGGAAAATGAAAAACAGATTCCTGTTCGTTGCAGGGCTGAGCGCGATTGCAATCACAACTGCGCACGCCCAAACCTATCCGGTCAAACCGGTGCGCGTAATCGTGCCGTTTCCCGCCGGCGGCCCGGTCGAAACGTTGACGCGTATTTTTACGCAGCGCCTTACTGAAACGATGGGACAGTCTTTCATTATCGATAACCGTCCCGGCGCCAGCGGCACGCTGGGCAGTGATCTGGTTGCCAAGTCGCCGCGTGACGGTTACACAATGCTCGCCGCCAACTGTGCACACACCGGCAACGCTGCGTATTACAAGAAACTGCCCTATGACACGCTCAACGACTTCGCGCCGATTACACAAATCGACGTTACCTCCGGCAATCTGATGGTTGCTCACCCGTCTGTGCCGGCACGCACGGTGAAGGAATTCATTGCCTTTGCCAAAGCGCGGCCGCGGCAGCTCAACTACGCTTCGGCCGGCGTTGGCAGCCCGCAGCACGTCAGTGCCGCGGTGTTCGCGTCGATGGCGGGCATTGACCTCGTGCACGTGCCGTACAAGGGCAACCCGCCGGCATTTACCGATGTCGTCGGCGGGCATATCGAGATGATGTTCGTCACCGCCGCGGTGGCGCGGCCGTACCTGCCCTCGGGCCGTTTGCGCGCGCTCGGCATCGCCGGTCCGCAGCGCCTGCCGACGCTGCCCGAGGTACCGACCATCATGGAAGCCGGGTTGCCCGGCTATAACGTCATCTGCTGGCACGGCATGTTGTTTCCGGCCGGTGTGCCGGTGGATATCGTACGCCGCATGAACAGCGAAATGGTGAGAGTGCTGGCGACGCCTGAGGCGCGCCGCTATCTCGCCGAAGCGGATTATTTCGCGACCGGCACGACGCCGGAAGAATTCAATACGTTCATCAAGGAAGATCTGGTTGTGCAGGCGAATTTTGCGAAACTGGTTGGCATACAACCTCAATAAACGAAAGGTGTTTGAAATGGCCGGTTACAAGAAGAGCGAAGCACGCGCGTGGGCACGCGAAAACATGAAGGGTGTGGCCAACGTCGTCATTCCCTCGTACACGCAGGACATGGAACGCCTGAGCGAGAAGGGCATACGCCACGACATCCGCACCTGCATCAACTATGGTTTCTGGGGCACGCTGCTGGTTTCCGAGGTGGCGATCACGGTTAATGAATACACGCAGTTTGTGAAATGGTCGCACGATGAGGCAGGCGGCAAGCTGAAGCTGATACACCATGCCGGTTTCGGTACGCTTAAAGAGAACATCGCCGCGGTGCAGGCAGCGGAGAAAGCCGGCGCCGAAATCGTGCTGCTCGGATACCCGCAGAATTTTTTCGCCACCACCAACCAGCACATTTACGATTACACCAAAGCATTTTGCGATGCGACGCAGCTCGGCGTGATTCTGTTTCCGGTGCCGCACTGGGGTTTCGAGCGCATCCATCCGGCCGGCATGGACCCGGAACTCGTGAAGAAAATGGTCAAGGAAATACCGAACATCGTCTGCATCAAAGCCGAGGCCGGCATGCCGACACCGGCGGGTTTTGTCGAGGCGTGGAAAAATCACTCGCATGAAGTGATCGTCACCAGCCCGCTCGAAGCCGATGCGATTCCGTTCATGGGTTTCGCGCCTATACAGTTCTCCGGAACCAGCAACACCGGTTACTTCGGCGACATGGTGCCGAAAATGTTCAACCTCGCACGCGATGGCAACTTCGACGCGGCAATGAAAATTTATTGGCAGATCCACCCGGCGCGCATGGCGCAGAAAGCCGCCGGCAACAGCTATATGCCGGGCACCTCGGTGATCAACCGCATGGACTGGAAATACCAGAACTGGCTGGCCGGTTTCAACGGCGGACCGCTGCGCCAGCCGACCATGAAGATCGTCGATCGTAATATGCGCATCCTGCGTGAAGGTTTGAAAAAATCCGGCCTCAAGGTCACGGACGATCCGGACAGCGAATATTTTGTCAGCCGGAACCCAGAGTAAGGCGTGACTTCGCGCGTTGTCACAGCGTGTGCGGCGCTGACGCTTTCTGTCGCAGCGTCGGCGCAGAATTTTCCATTGCGACCGCTACGGCTGGTGATTCCGTTTCCGGCCGGCGGTACCACCGACGTCAACGCGCGCGTGGTAGCCGGGCAGCTCGAACGCCAGCTCGGTCAGCCGGCGGTGGTGGATAACCGCGTCGGCGCCAACGGTATCATCGCCACCGAACTCGTCGCGCGCGCGGCGCCCGACGGCCACACGCTGCTGTATGTGTCATCGTCGATTTCGCTGAATCCCAGCATCTACAAGAAACTGCCGTACGACACGCTGCGCGATCTTGTGCCGGTGACCTCGGTGGGCGCCGCAGTGGGTTTTCTGCTGGTCGCCGGGCCTTCATTACCCGCTGCCTCGGTGAAGGAACTCATCGCGCTGGCAAAGAATCCCGAGTCAAAACTGACTTTCGGTTCGCCCGGTTACGGCAATTCACTGCATCTGGCAGGTGAGGTCTTTAAGTTGCGCACCGGCACGCAGATGCTGCACGTGCCGTACAAGGGCATCGGTATTGCATTGACCGCGGTGATGGCAGGCGAGGTGCAGCTTGCTTTCATGCCGCCGACTATCGCGGTGCCGCAGGTAAAGTCGGGCCGCGCACGCGCGCTCGCTTTCACCGGGCCGGTGCGCTGGAATCTGATGCCGGAGGTGCCGACCCTCGCCGAGACCGTACCGGGGTTTACCATCGCCGCCGGCTGGGACGGCATTTTCGCGCCGGCCCGCGTGCCCGCCGACACCATCGTAAAAATCCAGCGTGCCATACACGCGGCATTGCAGGAGCCGAAAGTACGCGAGGTGCTGATCAGCGGCGGTTACGAGCCGGTCGGCAGCACGCCGGAGGAATTCCGCAAATTCTTCCTCGGCGAGATGAAACGCTACGCCGACATCGTACGTGACGCCAGAATTCAGCCGGAATAAAAATGTGCATCACCGGTGACGCGGGCACGATGCAGTAACATAGCGCCTCTTTGGGGGCGTCGAAAAAGCACGAGGTCATTCCATGAAGCAACGCATACTGATTGCAGTGTTATTGCCTGCTCTGGCGTACGGCGCCATTGCCGAGGCGCAGAATTATCCGAGCCGCTCGATCCGCCTGGTTGTGCCATGGGCGGCCGGCGGACCGCCGGATGCGGTCGGTCGCGTAATCGGTCAGCGTATCGGCGATGCGTTCAAACAGCAGTTCGTCATCGACAACCGTCCGGGTGCCAACAGCATTATCGGCACTGAGATGGTCGCGCGTGCTGCGCCCGATGGTTATACGTATTTGCTGACGACAGGCTCGCACACCACGAACGCGGCACTGCATCCGAGGCTGCCGTACGATACGCTCAAAGACTTTATTCCGCTGACGCTGGTTGGCGAATCGGCCGGCATGGTGATCGGCGTGCATCCGTCGCTGCCGGTGAAGTCAGTGAAAGAACTCGTGGCGCTGGCGAAGGCTAACCCGGGCAAGCTGACCTTCGGCTCGGCCGGCAACGGTAACACGCTGCATCTCGCCGGCGAACTGTTCAAGGCGGCGACCGGCACCAACATCACGCATGTGCCGTACAAGAGCGCAACGCCGGCATTGAATGATCTTCTGGGCGGCCATATCGACATGATGTTCGCGAGCCCGATCTCGATGACTCCGCCGATCAAGGCCGGGCGTTTGCGCGGCATTGCGCAGATGGGCATGCGGCGCTCGCATCTGCTGCCGGATCTCGTCACGCTCAATGAACTCGGCATCCGTGACGCCGAAATCGGCGGCTGGTACGGTTTGTATGCGCCGGCGAAAACGTCGCGCGAAATCACCGACCGCGTGCTTGCCGAAGTATTGAAGGCTTTGAAGGAACCGGACGTGCGCGAAAAAATTGCCAATCTCGGCGCCGAGCCGGTTGGTATGCCGAGCGATGAATTCGCGCGTTACCTCGTTGCCGATATCGAAAAATATGCGCGCCTGGGCAAGCGCATCAATCTGAAAATAGAGTAGGAACGAAATGCACATCAGAAGTCTGTTGTTCGCAGGTCTTTGCGTTGCCGCCGGTGGCGCAAACACGGCGGCTGCCGCCGACTATCCCGATCACCCGCTGCGTTTGATTCTGCCGTTTCCGACCGGCGGGCCGACCGACATTGTTGCGCGCATTTTCGGGCAGAAGCTCGGCGACGCCTTGGGTCAGCAGGTGGTGGTGGACAATCGCGGTGGAGCCGCCGGCGTGATCGCCTGCGAAATCGCCGCGCGTGCAGTGCCTGATGGCTATACGCTGCTGCTCGGCGTGATCGGCACGATGTCGGTGCAACCCAGCCTGACGCCCAAGCTGCCGTATCAACCGCTGCGCGATTTTGCGCCGGTGTCGCTGCTTTCCGAATCGCCGTACGTATTCGCTTTGAGCAACACTGTGGCCGCGCGCAGCGTCAAAGAGCTCGTCGCGCTGGCGAAAGCCAGTCCGGGCAAGCTCACCTTTGCCTCGGGCGGTGTGGGTACCGGCAACCATCTATCGGCGGAGCTTTTCAGAATTACCGCCGGCATCGATCTTGTGCACGTGCCATATAAAGGCGCCAGCCTGGCGGTAACGGATGTCATTTCGGGACAGATCCAGATCTGGTTCATCAACCTGCTGCCGGCAACGCCCTATGTGAAAGCGGGCCGCATTCGCGCGCTGGCGGTGACCAGCGCGAAGCGCGCGCATTCGGCGCCGGAGATTCCAACCGTCGCCGAATCGGGTTATCCGACGTACGAGACGACTTCATGGCACGGCATCGTCGTGCCGGTGAAAACGCCGGCGGCGGTGATAACAAGACTGAACACCGAATTGATGAAAATTGCGCGCCAACCCGACGTGCGCGAACTGCTCGGTGCCCAGGGTTCCGAAGTGATCGGCAGCACGCCGGAGCAATTCACGGCCAAGATCAAAGCGGAAACCGCGAAGTGGGCGCAGGTGATCAAGACAGCGAACATTAAACCGGAAAACTAGGATTCAGGATAGCGATGATGACCCGAATGAAATTTGTCGCGCATGCGGCATTGGCATTTGCTGCTGTTGCAACGGTGCATGCGCAAACCTATCCATCAAAACCCGTGCGTGTGGTCGTGCCTTATGTCGCCGGCGGCCCCTATGATGAGCTGGCGCGCCTGCTCGGCCCGCGCCTGACGGAAATCTGGAATCAGGTGGTGGTAGTCGACAACCGCGGCGGCGCTGGCGGCAATATCGGCGCCGAGGCAGTGGCGCGTGCCGCGCCGGACGGTTATTCGCTGCTGCTCGGCAACGCCGGGCCGATTACGATCAATCCGAGTCTGCAGAAAAAAATGCCGTACGACGCGCAGCGCGATCTCATCCCCGTGATTACCGTCTCGGCCTCGCCGATGGTGCTGGTGGTGCATCCGTCGTTGCCGGTGAAGTCGGTGAAGGAGTTGGTGACGTTTACGAAAGCGCGTCCCGGCCAGATCAACTATGCGTCAGCCGGTGTCGGCAATCTGCAGCATCTGGCGATGGAGCATCTGCAGGCGCTCGCCGGCATGAAGTTGAACCACGTGCCGTACAAGGGCGCCGCACCCGCGTTCATCGATGTCATTGCCGGCCAGTGCGGCCTGATGTTTGCCAACATCACCGGCGCGATGACGCATATCAACTCGGGTCGCGTGCGCGTGATCGCGGTGTCGTCGGCGAAGCGTGCGGCGATATTGCCGAAGGTGCCGGGCATTGCCGAGACCTATCCTGAATTCGATATCACGACCTGGGTCGGCATCTTTGCGCCGGCCGGTACGCCGCGCGAAATTACCGCCAAGCTGCAGGCTGATTTCATGACGGTGCTCGCGCGTGCCGACGTGCGCGAACGCATGGCCAGCCAGGGCGGCGAAGTCGTCGCCGCGCCGGGTGAGCAGCTGGCCGCGCATATCCGCAAAGAGACCGCGCTGTACGCCAGGGTTGTACAGAGTTCGGGCATCAAGCCGGAGTGATGGAGGCAGGATTTAGGAATCAGGATTGAGCGACAGCGAGAACGCCCTCCCCCGTGGGTAACGGGGGAGGGTTGGGGAGGGGGCAGGCAGCGAACATTCCCATCCCGACCTTCTCCCGCAAGGGGGAAAGGAACACAAAAACGGAGGAAAAAATGAAAACAAACGGTACGAAAACGATTTGCACGTTGCTTGTGGCGGTGGCGATTTCTGGTCCGGTCATCGCCCAGACCTATCCGGCTAAAACGGTACGCGTCGTCGTGCCGTTTGCACCCGGCGGCGGCAGCGATATCACTGCGCGCCAGTTCTCGGCCAAGCTAACCGAGGCGCTTGGTCAGCAGTTCGTGGTGGATAACCGCGGTGGCGCGGGTGGTGTGATCGGCATGGAGATGGTGGCGAAGGCGCCGCCCGACGGTTATACGCTGATGATGATGTCCGGCAGTTTCTCGGCCACTGCCGCGACCCACAAGCCGGTCTTCGATCCGGTCAACAGCATCATTCCGGTGGCGGAGTTCGGCGTCACGCCCTTCGTGCTGACGGTGCATCCGTCGCTGCCGCCGAAGACGACCAAAGAGTTCATCGCGCTGGCAAAAGCCAAACCCGGACAACTGGTTTACGCTTCCAGCGGCATGGGCGGCCTTACCCATCTGGCTACAGAACTCATTGTCAGCATGGCAAAGATCAAGATGGTGCACGTGCCTTACAAGAGCACGGGCGCGGCCATGACCGACCTCTTGTCGGGCCAGGCGCCGATCATCGTCGGCAGCCTGCTGCCGGTGGTGCCCTATCTCGAAACCGGCAGGCTGCGTGCGCTGGGGGTGACCACCGCCAAGCGCTGGTATTCGCTGCCAAACGTGCCGACGATTGCGGAAACGCTGCCCGGCTATCAGGTCGAACTGTGGTTCGGTGCGATGGCGCCGCGCGGCACGCCGCAGCCGATCATCGATCGCGTGAATGACGCTATCAACAAGGCCTTGCAGACCGCCGACATGAAGAAAAACCTCGATGCGCAAGGCATGGTTGCCACCGGCGGCACGCCGCAGAAATTCGGCGAGCGCATCCGCGGCGAGTACGAGCGCTGGGTCAAGGTCGTGCAGGAAGCCGGCATCAAGGCTGAATAGCTTCGTTTTTTCCCTCGCCCCGTGTGCGGGGAGAGGGCGGTTTTCGCCTTCCCCCCTTGAAGGGGGAAATTATATACTTGACTCCCCTCGCATCACTTACAAGCGGCTTATTTCCGAATGAACAAATCATTTCCGCATCACCTGATACCCGATGCGCTGCACCGGGTTGTTGATAAGGTTCTCGCCCACAAGCCAAAGCCCAAGAGTGCGCCAGCGAAGAAGCGGGTGCGGCGCTCGAAGAAGTTGGCGAAACAGTAACGGCTAGAGATGAACAAGTTTTCGGGCTCCGTCTCTACGTTATGCTCAATATTTGCTGTTGGCCTGTGTTTGGCGTCATCAAATCCACCAGCCCCAACTCCATTTAAATCCGCTGGAGAGCCAAAGACACAGACTGCAAATAACAAGGATGAGGCCGGCAAAGATAAGCGAGCGACCTTGCAACAGCCGGCCATCGTAGAAGTGCTTAAGACCCCTGTCATACAGGTAGAAACCACCGATAAAACAGAAAAGCATCGCGACTATACGGATGGTGAATGGTGGCTTGTTTACGCTACGGTAGCCCTCGCATTCATTACTTTGGGGCTGGCAATCTATACCGCTAAGTTGTACGCGTCTACGAAAAAAATTGCCAGCGACGCCGAGAGCGCCGCGACGAATAGCATCAATCTCACGCGCACCATCGAGCGCGCATATGTTCAGATGTCGCATTTTTCTAATGAGCATGTCCATGGCCTGTCGGTTAATCCGATTACCGGATACTGCACTGTTACTATTAATATCAAAAATTATGGGGCCACGCCCGCAAAAATAACGCGGATATTTCTTACTAAACGGGCTTTGATTGCTCTCCCCACAATTCCTGACTACACCATAGATATTGGCGACTTGGCCGAACAGCCGATACAGGCGTTCTTGATGAAAGATTCCGACGTCAACGTTGGATTCCAGTTTTGGATGAATGTTTCCGATCTCCCGCTGATACGGGAGCGAGAGAAGCAATTGGTTGTTTATGGGTTCGTTGATTACACCGATCAATTTGGGCGAAATTTCCGTGGCAAATATGCACGCAATTACGTTCCCGGGCTCATACCTAACAATCTTATTTTTGTGCCACAGCCCGGCTATAACGATGATGAGGAACGCAAGGAAACCTAGCGCCGCCCATGTTAGAAAACCAGCCTGCCCACTCAATAGTATCAGGGAGTCATGTATATAATTCCCCTTGAGGGGGAAGGCGGGGATGTGGGGTAAACAAAATTGAAACGCGCACAAAGAAATTGCAAATCATGAACACCACGCCACGCGTCGATGCCGAAAAACTGCTCGACTTCGCCGCCTCCGTCTACGCCGGCGCTGGCATGCCGGAAAAAGATGCGCACTTCGTTGCAGACACGCTGGTGCAGGCCGATCTGTGGGGCCATCAATCGCACGGCGTGCTGCGCCTCGGCTGGTATCTCGACCGCATCAGGAACGGCGTGATGAAACCGGTGACGACACCCGAGTTCGTCATCGACGCCGGTGCGGTGGCGGTGATCGACGGCCACGACGGCGTCGGCCATGTCGTGACCGAACTTGCCACGCGCGAAGCGGTCAAGCGTGCCAAAGCGCACGGCATCGGCGCGGTCGGTGTGCGCATGTCGAATCATTTCGGCACCTGCATGTACTACACGCGCATGGGCGCGCTGGACGGCTGCGCGATGTTTCTCACCAGCAACGGCGGGCCGGCGATGGCGCCGTGGGGCGGGCGCAAAAAAATCATCGGTACCAATCCGTGGTCGGTGGCGACACCGGCCGGCAAACATCCCCCCTTTCTGATGGACATGGCGAACACC
>JANXSE010000140.1 GCA_025356695.1 Betaproteobacteria bacterium | reverse complement strand
GTTTCGCAATCGGTGTCGGCGCGCAGGTCCCAGCCTTGTGCGGCGGCGACGGCGAGCGTTTCTCTCATGACGTTAACCGAAATGGTGACGAGGCCGTCGTCGGCGCCGACTTGCGCCAGATCGTTGCGCGTCATCGCGGTGACGGTGTTGCCCGAAGCGTTGAGGCAGAGTTTCTGCCAGATGTCTTTGCGCAAATCGTTCGAACTCTGCGCGTCCATGCCGCCGCGCTTGATCATGTCGATGACGGTCTGCAGGCGCGGCGTGGTCGTATTGTCGGGTTCGCCGATCACCAGCTTGTGCGCACCGGTGTGCACGATGACACCCGGCTCGACCATGTCGTTGGGTGAAAGCACGACGCAGCCCAGCGTGCGTTCGGGTTTGACGTCGCGCCACAGCGCGCCGTCCGGGTCGAGCAGCGGCAGTGTGCCCGCGGCGCCCTTGAAGCCGTGCTGGAACCACCAGGGAATGCCGTTCAGCAGAAACACCGCGATGCCATTTGGCGCGAGCAGTTTGGCGATGGCCGGTGCGGCGGCGCCCAGCGCGTAGGCCTTGACCGTGACCAGCACCACGTCCTGCGGTGGTAGCGTGGACGGATCGTCGGTGGCGATTTTCGGTTTGACGTGGATCTCTTCCTTGCCGTTCGAGCGCAGCGTGAGGCCGCGCTCGCGGATGGCTTTCAACATGGCGCCGCGCGCGACGATGGATATTTCGTCGGCACCGGCATTGATCAATCGCGTGGCGATATGGCCGCCGACGGCACCCGCGCCGAAAATACAGACTTTCATGTGGACTCCCCGATGAACCGCGGCAGGCGCGCCGCGGTGATGATGCGAAGGGCGTCATCATAGCGGTTTTTTGCGCGCGGAGCAGGCGTGTGCGGGGCATGCCGCCTTGATCAAGCGCACTCGGGGTGACTATACTGCGGCCTCCCCCGAAAAGAATTTACGCAGCATCGTCTGCATTTCATAGAAGAGAATTTCCATGCGGATTGCCATGATACTGGTGTTAAGCGCGGTCGTTGTTACGAATGGCATCGCGCAGGAGTGGCCGTCGAAACCGGTGCGCATCATCGTCGGTTTCGGCGCCGGCGGGCCCGACACCACGGCGCGCATCGTGGCGCAGCAACTGACGGTGCAGACCGGGCAGTCGTTCATCGTCGACAACCGCCCGGGTGCGAACGGCATCATCGGTGCCGATCTGGTGGCGAAGGCGGCGCCCGACGGCTACACACTGCTTGTCACCTCGGCGTCATATGTGGTGAATCCGGCGATTTACAAAAAAATGCCGTACGATTCGCTGCGCGATCTGGAACCGGTGTCGCATCTGTGTTCGTCGGACGGCCACATCCTCGTGGTAAACCCGTCGGTGCCGGTGCATAACGTGAAAGAACTGATCGCGCTGGCGAAAAAACCCGACAGCAAAATTGCCTACGGCTCGCCGGGCATCGGCAACACGATTCATCTGACGGCGGCACTGTTCAACGCGAAAGCCGGCACGAATATGGTGCACATCCCCTACAAGGGTTCGGGTGCGGCGATGACGGCGGTGGCGGGCGGCGAAGTGCAGGTGATGTTTGTGACGCCGACACTCGGCTTGCCGCTGATCAAAAGCGGCAAGTTGCGCGCGCTGGGCTACGACGCGCCGACGCGCGCGCCGTTTTTGCCGGATGTGCCGACGCTCGCCGAAGCGGGCGGCCCGCTGACGCAAATCGATGCCAGCTGGCACGGCATGTTCGCGCCGGCGAAAACGCCGCGCGCGGTGCTGGCGAAACTGGAGGCGGAAATCCGTAAGGCATTTGCTTTGCCCGAGGTGCGCGAGCGCTTCAGCAAACTCGGCCTTAATCCGGACGGCGGCACGGCGGCCGATTTCAAGCCCTTCGTCGCCACCGCGATCAAACGCATGAGTGAAGCCGCGCGCATCGCCGGCGTCGAGCTCGAATGATTTTTTGAATTTTCGTACAGTGAGGAAAGCATGAGTGGATTTATCCGCCGCGTGGTCGCCGGCCACGACCAGAACGGCCGTGCCGTGGTGTTATCCGACGGCATTGCGCCGCATTTGAAAACCAACCCGCTGCGCCCCGGCCATCGCTCGAGCGATATCTGGAAGACCGGCGCGCTGCCGGTGATCATCAAGGCGAGCGAAGACGATCCGACCCTGCAGGGCCCGCGCACCATCCACCCGCCGAAGGGCGGTACGGTGCTGCGCATTGCCGAGCTGCAGCCGGAATCGGAAGAGATCCGCAATCTGTCGCCGGAAAAAGCACGCGAAGTGTTTGCGGCGGCGGGCAATGCGAATGCCGCGCAGTTCGGCAAGGGCGGGCGTCACCCGATGATGCATCGCACCGAGTCGCTCGATTACGCGGTGGTGCTCGAAGGCGAAATCACGCTGGTGCTCGATGACGAAGACGTGCAGTTGAAAGCCGGCGACGTGGTGATCCAGCGCGGCAACAGCCATGCGTGGAGCAACCGTTCGGGCAAGGTCTGCCGCATGCTCTATGTGCTGATCGACGGCCAGTTCGACGAACAGCTCGCCGGCTGGTTCGGCAAAGACGACGGCGGGCACTAAGCCGCGACTTGCGTCAGGCCCGCTGCGCCCCTGCGGCGGCCACTGCGACGCAGATGCCGCGCACGATGTCGTCGAGTTTCATTTTCGCCTGCGGGCGCGCCGCCGCATCATAGGCGTGTGGCACATGCAGAAAGCCGGCGCGCCAGCGGTGCGCCTGCGCCGCGGCCAGATTCATCAGTGTGTAGAAAACGTGGTTGCAGACGTACTTGCCAGCGTCATTGGAGATTTCCGCCGGCAGGCCGGCTTCGCGCAGCGCCGCCAGTATTGCATTCACCGGCAGCGTCGAGAAGCAGGCGGCGGGGCCTTCCTCGTTGATCTTCACTGCCTGCGGGCGCGCGCCGTCGTTGTCGGCGATGCGCGCGTCGCACAGGTTGGTGGCGACGCGCTCGATGCACAAGGCGTTGCGCTCGCCGGCCTCACCCGTGCAGAGGACGATGTCCGGCTGGTATTGTGTGATGGCCGCTGCAAGCAAAGCCGGTGCGCGCGCGAATGAGGTCGGCAGTTCCAGGGTAGTGATGGCAACGCCGCTGACGTGCGTCGGCAGCTTTTGCAACGCGGCCAGTGAAGCGTTGACGGTATCGCCGCCGAAGGCTTCAAAGCCGGTCACCAGCGCGCGCATCAGCCTTCTGCTTCAAGCAGCGGCGTGGCCCACGCGTCGTAGCCGTAAACCCAGGTCGGGTCGGTGGTGTTGCGCATCCAGGTATTGGTGCGCGAATTGCCCTGAATGGCGGAGGCGCGCGGTTTGCGTGTGGCCTCGTAACGGCGCAGCGCGGCGGCGACGCCGCCACTGCCAAGGTCATTCAGACAGCGGCTGAGCACGGCGGCGTCTTCAAGCGCAGACGCAGCACCCTGCGCCATGTACGGCGTCATCGGATGGCAGGCATCGCCGAGCAGCGCGACATTGCCTTCGACCCAGCGCGCCAGCGGGTCGCGTTCGAGCAGCGCCCATTTGTGCACTTCGGGGCAGGCGCGTAACACCGCCTGTACTTCCGGATGAAAGCCTGCGTAGGCCTCGCGCAGCATTTTAAGGTCGCCCTTCGCCGACCACGATTCCGGCGTCATCCAGGCGGCATCTTCCGGCTGACTGGTGACGAAATAAACTTCATCCTGACTGGCAGTAACGTAATAGACCACCATGTGACGGTCCGGCCCCCACCACTTGGTGCGCACCGGTGTGATGCGTTCGCTGCCCATCAGCGCCGCGGCAAACGTCGTGCGGTAAGCGACACGGCCGGTGAAACGCGGTTGCTCGGGCCCGAGCATGTATTCGCGGACGAGCGAATGCACGCCGTCGGCACCGATCACGACGTCGGCGCTGACGCTCTCGCCGTCGTCGAACGCCAGCAGGGTGCCGCGCGACGAAGTTTCGATGCCGACGAGTTTGCGGTTGAGTTCGGCAATGCCTGCGGGCAGTGCATCGAGGATGGCGGCGTGCAGATCGGCGCGGTGCATGAACAGATAGGGCGCGCCGTAGCGTGCTTCGATTTCAGCGCCGATTTTCAGCTCGTTGCTGATTTTGCCAGTGTCCCATTCGCGGCTGATGCCGGCCGGCGACTGGAAGGCAATTTTTCGCAACGCCGGTTCGGCACCGATGCGGCGCAACACCTTCATCGCATTGGGTGTCATCTGGATGCCGGCGCCGACACGCGCGAAGCGCGAGGCCTGTTCGAAGACACGCACGCGATGGCCGTCCTGTGTCAGCAGCACCGCGGCGGCGAGTCCGCCGATACCGCCGCCGACGATAGCGACATTGAGTGATGTGGAGGTCATGTTTGCCATTCTATTCGACGGTAATCCTGGCTGTCTCGATGACGCGGCGCCACTTCGGAATTTCACGGCGGATGTAGTCGGCGAAGGCCTCTGGCGTGCCGGGCGCCATATCGAGGTTGGGCAGGCGTTCGCGAAAGGTTGTTTCGTTCAACACCGCGCCGATTTCGCGCGACAGCGTTGCGATCACGCCGCGTGGCGTGCCGGCCGGCGCGACGATGCCGAACCAGATCGCGGCTTCGTAGCCGGGCACACCCGATTCGTTGAGTGTCGGCAGGTTCGGCGCATTGATCGTGCGCTTGAGACTGGTGACGCCGAGTCCGCGCACCTTGCCGTCGCGGATGTAATTAATGCCGCCGCCTTCGAACATCAGGTCGACATGACCGCCCATGACGTCGGTCATCGCCGGCGCCGAGCCGCGGTACGGGATGTGCACGATCTCGACACCGGCCATCGATTTGAACAACTCGGCGGCGAGATGTGTTGAAGTGCCGGGGCCGCCCGAGGCATAGGTGAGCGGGCGCGCGCGCGATTTCGCCAGCGCGATGAGTTCTTTGACCGACGTTGCCGCAACACTTGGATGCACGACTAGATAGAGCGGCGTCGAAAAACAGAAGCTGACCGGCGCAAAATCCTTGAGCGGATCGTAAGGCAGGTTTTTCTGCGCGCTGACGTTGATGGCGAGGCTGGTGACGCTGCCGAAAAACAGCGTGTAACCGTCAGGTGCGGATTTGGCCGCCATCTGTGCGCCGATGATCTGGCTGCCCCCGGGGCGGTTGTCGACGATCACCGGCTGCGCCATGCGTTCGGCGAGCCGCGTGGCCAGCGCGCGCGGGAAAATATCGCCGAGGCCGCCCGGCGGATAGGGCACGATAATGCGCACCGGCCTGGATGGAAACGGCGCTTCAGCGGCAAGCACATTGAATGCCATGCCGTACACCAGCGAGGCAGATAAGAACAAACGCAAGACCATATTATTCGGCGCGCAGCCCCGCGGTCTTCACCAGCGCGGCGATGCGCGCGACATCGTCGCGCAGCAGCTTGCCGAATTCCGCGGGCGTGCTGCCGACGGCTTCGCCGCCTTGCGAGACGATGGTTTGCCTGACGTCGGGCGATTGCAGGATCGCTGTGATTTCGCGATTGAGTTTTACGATCACCGGCTGCGGCGTTTTCGCCGGCGCGAGAAAGCCGTACCAGATGCTCGCTTCGTAGCCGGGCAGACCCGCTTCCGAGATAGTCGGCCAGTCGGGCGCGACGACCGAACGTTTCAGGCTGGTGATGCCGAGCGCGTGCAGGCGTCCGCCGCGCACATGCGGCAGTCCCGTGAAAAGGTTGGGTGTTGAAACCTGGATTTCGTTCGAGAGGTTGGCGGTGACCACCAGCGAGATGCCTTTGTAGATGATGTGCGTGATCTTGATCTTCGCCATGTAGTTGAGCAGTTCCACCGCGAGGTGCGGCGGGCCGCCGGCGCCGGTCGAGCCGTAGTTGAGTTTGCCCGGATTAGCGCGCGCGTAATTGATGAATTCCTGCAGATTGTTTGCCGGCAGCGATGGATGAATGGTCACCACCAAGGGCGAAATCACCGCCAGCGTGACCGGTGCGAAATCGTTGAGCGTGTCGTAGGGCAGCTTGTCCATGAAAGCCGGATTGGCGACGTGGTTGCTGGTGGCAACGAACAGCGTGTGGCCATCGGGTGTGGCGCGTGCCGCCATTTCCGCGGCGACGATGCCGCTGGCTGCGGGGCGGTTGTCGACGATGACCGACTGGCCGACGCGCTCGGTGAGGCGCGGGGCTATCATGCGCGCGATGATGTCGGCGCCGCCGCCGGGCGCGAAGGGAACCAGCATGCGGATCGGTTTAGTCGGGAATTCATCGGCGGCGATACACGGCGACGACAGGCCAGCCAGCACAAGAAAAATCGGCAGTACAAACTTGGGCATCAGAAGATCTCCGGACTGAATTGCGGGTTTAGGCTGCAGTCATGGCGCATACCTGCGCCATGAAATCGGTGAATATTTTCGCCAGTGCGAGTTCGCGCTCGTTCCACTCGTCGCGCGGACTCAGGTCGAGATCGTAGTCCTTGAGGCCGAGACTGTGCAGTTCGACATTCGGCAAAAGGGTCGCAAGATTTTCGCCGACGCGGCGCGGGTGGCTGTTGTCGTTGCCGGGCACCACGCAGGTCGGCGCCGCGATTGAACGCAGTTGCGCTTCAGTCGCGCCGATGATGGGCAGATTGATGCCGTCGATGAAATAGCGGTTCCAGCGTTCCATCACGCCGATGAAGCGCTGCGTGTCCATCGCCATCAACAAGGCACGGTTTTTGGCGCGCTCCATAATGCGCGCCTTGAAGTGTTCGCTTTCGCACACCGCCGCCATGCCGCCGCTTTGTGCCGCTTCGATGTACTGCGTGTAGTAATTGCGCGCGAGACGCCGCGCCGCGGTGCCGCCGCCGGTGACGCGCCAGATCAGCAGACCCTGCACCGCCTGCGGAAAACGCAATGCATACAGAATCGCCATGCGGCAACCCGATGAACTGCCGCCGACAAAAGCGCGCGTAACACCCAGTTGCGCGAGCAAGGCATGCAGATCGTCGGCCCAGATTTCGTATTCGGAACCTTCGCCGTCGATCGAGACGTCGGAAGCGCCGCAGTTGCGGCGGTCGTGCACCAGCACGCGATAGCCGGCCGCGGCGATACGCTGCGCGATCGACTGCACGCCTTCGATGCCGCGGCGCCCGCCAGGCGCGATAGCGACCCACGGGCCGGCATCGCCGATGACTTCATAATGCAGCCTGACGCCGCGAACCGATGCGTTTGCCATGCAATCTCCGGGGTGGGGTTACGGCGCAACTACTGCTATTCTAATGCGACTGCGGTTTCATCGTGGCGCGTCGCGCTTGCGAGCGGCTGCGCCAAATTCGATTTGGAGCGTTGGATGAAAAAAGTGGCCTTGGTGCATCGTAACAACCAGCGGCATTGGGTCGGCGATGGCTTTCCGGTGCGCACGATGTTTTCTTACGCCGATCTGGCGCGCGAGCTGTCGCCGTTTCTGCTGCTCGATTACGCGGGGCCGCACCACTTTCAACCGTCGGACAAGCGCCGCGGCGTTGGCGAACATCCGCACCGCGGTTTCGAAACCGTCACCATCGTCTATGACGGTGAGGTCGAGCATCGCGATTCGACGGGCGGCGGCGGTGCGATCGGGCCGGGCGACGTGCAATGGATGACGGCCGCGGCGGGCCTCGTGCACGAAGAGTTCCACGGCAAGGCATTTTCAGCGCGCGGCGGCGCTTTTGAAATGATTCAGCTCTGGGTCAATCTCGCGGCAAAAGACAAGGGCGCACCACCCGGCTATCAGGCCATCACGGCGAATGAAATTCCGCAGGTTGCGTTGCCTGATGTTGCCGGCAGCGTGCGCGTGATTGCCGGCAGCTACCACGGCGCCCAAGGCCCGGCGCGCACCTTCAGTCCGATGCAGGTGTGGGACGTGCGGCTAAACAAGGGCGCAGGCGTGTCGTTCAAGCTGAATGACGGCGATACCGCGGCGTTGTTCGTCATGGACGGCGGCCTCAAATTTGCCGGTGGCGAAACCGCGGGCGAGGCGACGCTGGTGGTGTTCGAACGCGCCGGCAGCACTCTTGAATTCGACGTGCTCGAAGACAGCAAGCTGTTGTTATTGAGCGGCGAGCCCTTCGACGAGCCGATCGTCGGTTACGGGCCGTTCGTCATGAACAGTGAGGCGGAGATCCGCACGGCGATCGAGGATTATCGCAGCGGGAAGATGGGGCATATCGCGGCGCCAGCGTGACACCGCCGCCGGCAATTTGTGGCGATATTGGCAGGTTGCGGTGACAACCTTTGCAAAAATTGATTTATCGCAGATTGTTGCCTGGCTGTTTGCAGGATATTGTTGCCAGATCGACCTTTACGCGGCACGTGCTGCCGCCATCGATAGGTAAGCCCGACCCGCAACAATGTTTGAATTTTCGAGTGCCGGTGTTCCGCAACAATACCTTTGGACAAGGAGAAGATGATGGATGAGACCAAGGAAAATCTGACGGCAATCAACAAGGCGTTCATCGAGGCGGCGAACCGTTTTGCGGCCATCGCGCTGCAGGGCGCCGAGGACATGATGAAGGTACAAATGAACGCAGTGAAAGGCGCGCTCGCCGACGGCATGCAGCAGGCAAAAGTGCTGGCCGAGGCCAGGGATCTGCAGAGTCTCCAGCCGATCCAGGAAAAGCTTGCACAACCCGCGCTTGAAAAGGCGACGGTCTACCTTAAGAGCGTTTACGACGTAGCTGCCGCAACCCAAACAGAAATCAGCCAGTTGCTCGAGGAGCAGGTTGCCGCAGTGAACAAGCGTGCGGCGGCGACGCTGGATAAATCGATGGCATCAGCGCCCGCCGGGTCGGAAGTGGCGATTGCCGCGTTCAAGTCGGCACTGTCGTCGGTCAATACGGTCTACGACAATATGCTGAAGATGTCGAAGCAGATGTCCGAAATGACGCATGCGAACATCGGCGTTACCGCCGGGCAGGCCGTGCGCGCGGGCCGGAAAAAGACGGATTGACCGTTGCAGCTGGAGAGGCGGACCGCAACTTACTGCTTGATGCCGACTTTCGACTTTAATAACTCGAAATTGTCGGGGCTCATCTTGAGCTGGCCCTTGTTGATCATGCGGTCGATTTCGACGATGGCGTCGTTGAAGGGCGTGGCGATGCCGTGTGCGCGGCCGTGCTTCGACACCGCGCCCGGAATGTATTCCATTTCGCTGGTGCGGCCCTTCATGTGATCGTGGATGGGCGCGGTGCGGCCGCGGCTGACGTGTTCGAGCAGCGTGTTCATCGCCTTGATCAGCACTTCTTCGCCGGGGCCGACGATTTCGTCGGCGCGCATGCCGAAGATCGGTTCCATGCGGTAACCCATCGCGGTGCCGACTTCGAGCGACTCTTTGCCGAGGGCAACCGACATTTCAAACATGCCGGGCATTTTGGCGGCATCAACGTTACCGAGGCCCAGGAGGCCGAACGGACCCATCGTCATCGTGTTGGCGATGAGTTTCGTCCACTTGGTGCTGTAGATGTTGCCGGTGGCCTCGACCTTGCCGACGTGGCCGAGGATGGCTTCGATCTCCTTCAGCCGCGGCGTGTGATAGCCGTCGAGTTCGCCGACGCCGAACCATGTCGTTTTGTGCGTCGTGTTGCGCTTGACCTCGCCGGGCGTGAAGATTTCTGCTGAGAGTTCGAGTGCGCAGCCGATCACGCGGTCGCGGCCGATGATGGAGGCGATCGAATCGTCGTTGAAGCCGTTCTGTACCGGCACCAGCACGCCGTCGGCCTTCAAGTACGGCTTGATCAGTTCGGTCAGCCAGCGGTGGTCGTTCGATTTCACCGCCAGCAGCACGATGTCGAACTCAGGCGTTTCCGACGACAATTCGCAGAGATGCAGCGCGCGGATCGGCGTGCGTACCTCGCCGTCGGGCATACGGATAATGAGTCCGTCTTTTTTGAGTTTTTCGACCTGGGCCGGCCATTGATCGATGACGGTGACGTCGAGCCCGGCCTTGGTCAGATCGACGCTGACACTGCTGCCGATGGCGCCGGCACCGACGACTACGATTTTCTTTTTCATGCGGATTCCGTTGACTGTTTTACAGGGCCGCGAAGCGGCGGCGTTATTTTTGCCACGCGTCACGCAGCGTGACCGCGCGATTGAAGACCGGCGTGCCCGCTTTCGAATCGCGCAGATCGGCGACGAAGTAGCCGTGGCGTTCGAACTGGAAGCGTTCCTCCGCCTGCGCGTTTTTCAACGCCGGTTCGAGTTGCGCGGTGATGGTCTTCACCGAATCCGGATTGAGGTCGAGCAGGAAATCGCGCTCGCCGGCACCCGGGTGTTCGGCGCGGAACAGACGGTCGTAGAGGCGCACTTCGGCCGTGTACGCATGGCGCGCGCTGACCCAGTGGATGTTGCCCTTGACCTTGACCTTGTCGGAACCCGGCGTGCCGGATTTGGTGTCCGCATCATAGGTGCAATGGACGGTGTCGGTGGCCGCATCGTAACCGTTGCATTCGATGACAAAGCCGTAGCGCAGCCGCACTTTATTGCCGGGGAACAGCCGGAAGTAACCCTTGCTCGGCGTTTGCATGAAGTCTTCGCGTTCGATCCAGAGGTCCTTCGAAAACGGCACCGCGCGTTTGCCGAGTTCCGGTTTCTGCGGATGGTTCGGCGCTTGACACTCTTCTTCCTGCCCGTCGGGATAATTGTCGATGACGAGTTTCAACGGGTCGAGCACGGCGATGCGGCGCGGTGCGATCTCGTTCAAGTGCTCGCGCATGCAGTCTTCAAGCGTGGCGTAATCGATCCACGAATCGCCCTTGGCCACACCGATGCGTTCGGCGAACGCGCGGAAGCCTTCCGGAGTGTAACCGCGGCGGCGTGCGGCGACCAGCGTCGGCATGCGCGGATCGTCCCAGCCGCTGACGTGTTTTTCTTCGACCAGTTGGATCAGCTTGCGTTTGCTTAATACGACATAGCTCAGATTGAGGCGCGCGAATTCGATCTGTTTTGGCAGCGGACGCGCCAGCATGTTGCCTTCGGCGAGTTTTTCCAGCAGCCAGTCGTAGAAGGGCCGCTGGTCTTCAAATTCAAGCGTGCAGATCGAATGCGTGATGCGTTCGAGCGCGTCTTCGATCGGGTGCGCGTAGGTGTACATCGGATAGATGCACCAGGTGTTGCCGGTGCGGTGGTGCTCGGCGCGCTTGATGCGGTAGATCGCCGGATCGCGCAGATTGATGTTGGGCGAGGCCATGTCGATCTTCGCGCGCAACACCAGCGCGCCGTCGGCGTGTTTGCCGTCGCGCATTTCGCGGAACAGCTTGAGTGATTCTGCGCGCAGACGGTCGCGCCAGGGGCTGTCCCTGCCCGGCTCTTTGAGCGTGCCGCGGTTGGCGCGCATTTCGTCTGCAGTCTGCTGATCGACGTAGGCGTGGCCGGCGGTGATCAGGTTTTCCGCTGCTTCATACATGAAACCGAAGTAGTCGCTGGCGTAATAAAGATTGTCGTCGCCGCAGTTGTTCCAGCCAAAGCCCAGCCATTTGACGGCGGCGAGGATGGAATCGACGTACTCCTGTTCCTCTTTTTCCGGATTGGTGTCGTCAAAACGCATGTGGCAGGCGCCGTTGTAATCGCGCGCGAGGCCGAAGTTCAGACAGATCGATTTGGCGTGGCCGAAATGCAGGTAGCCGTTGGGTTCCGGCGGGAAGCGTGTGCGGATTTTTGCCGGGTCGACGGTCGCGCCGGCGTGGGTTTGCGCACCGCCGGGTTTACCGCCCCAGCGGCGGTCGGCATACGCGCTACCGGCAAGATCCGCCTCGACGATGTTGCGGATGAAATTGGTGACGTGCGGCGCGGCGGGCTTGTTAGCGGGTTGTGACATGGCTTTGGCGTCTGGAGTAAGGCCGTATTCTAAACGATGCGATGGTTTTTCGAGGGCAGGCCCTGCCTGCCGCAAGCGGGCGCGCGTGCCGGTTGACGCGCGCCGGTTGCGCTTATATTGTCCGCACTATCGAATTTAAAACGGAGCAGCAGCCATGATGGGCGTATGGATCACTTTTGCACTGGGCGCGGTCATCATCATTTTCGACTATCGGGCGGAAACCAAACCGGATCCGAATGACAAACACAAGCGTCCGCGCCCGCTGAGCAAGCCGGCCAAGGAAAATTTGCGCCAGCTGTTCTTCGGTACCTTCGTCGCCGCCGGCGCGGTCTGGCTGATCCAGCAGATGTTCGACTAGGGATGCACTGAACAAGGGGGCTCGCCCCCGTGTAAATCCCCCGACTTTCGAGGAAGCGCGAATTGAACAAAGGCCTAAATCGGCGCTTCCCTGGGGGTTGTTGAAGCGCCTGAGGCCGATCTGCTCTGTCAGCGCAGCAAGACGTGTGCGGGCCGCTAATTATCGATCTTGACGTTGGCGTCCTTGATCACCTTCGCCCACTTGGCGACTTCAGCGCGCAGAAAACGGGTGAATTCCGGCGCGCTGCTGCCGACCGGGTCGATGCCGAGCTGCACGAAACGTTCGTTGATTTCGGGTTTGCGCACCGCGTTGCCGGCGGCCAGCGCGAGCCGCTCAACCACTGCGCGCGGTGTGCCCGCCGGCGCCAGCAGGCCGACCCAGGTGCCGCCAACGACCGGCACGCCGCCTTCGATCAGCGTCGGCACTTCGGGCGCGATGGCGACGCGTTTTTCCGATGCCATGCCGAGCGCCTTGATTTTGCCGGCGCGCACCTGCGGCAATAGCGACGAGGGCGTGTCCATCATGAGGCTGATCTGGCCGCCCATCAGGTCCTGCAGCGCAGGCGCGGTGCCTTTGTAGGGGACGTGGACCATTTTGATGCCGGTCGTCGTCATCAGCAGCTCGGAGGTCAGGTGTGCGGCGGCGCCGATGCCGCTCGACGCAAACGTCAGTTGTCCGGGTTTCGCTTTGGCGAGGTCGACGAGTTCTTTTACCGAATTTGCGGCGAGCGTATTGGTCGCGCATAGAATGAGCGGCGCGGTGCCGAGCAGCGACACATGCTCGAAGCTGCTGATCGAGTGGTACGGCAGCTTCGGATACAGCGTCTGGTTGGCGGCGTGCGCGGCGATCACAGTGCCCAGCGTGTAGCCGTCGGCGCTTGCTTTCGCCAGCAGGTCGACGCCGAGGATGCTGTTGGCACCGGGGCGATTATCGACCACGAACGACTGGCCGAACTGGCGCGCCATTTCGAGCGCCACCGTGCGGGTCATGACGTCGGTAATGCCGCCGGGCGGGTAGGGCACGATCACGCGCACGGACTTGGCCGGAAAAGTCTGCGCATGAAGCAGCGCGGGGGCGAGCAGAAAAGCGCATGCGATGAGGCGGCACAGATGGCGTTTCATCGGTCCTCCGGTGTTGTGGGCTGCGCGCGTCAGCGCCGGTCGAGATACTTTGTCTCAAGTTTCGTTTCGGTGGCGCGGCGGCCTGATTTTGCCACGCGCCAGGCGTGTGCGCGCGGCAGGCTGGAGACGCTGCGCTTGAGGCGCGTGCCTTCAAAATGCAAGGCAACGCCATCGTCTGCGGCAAGGCCGTCCTGCAGTTTGCCCTGCGCCACCATGCGCCGGTACGACGGTCGCCGCAGCGGTTCGCTGTCGTAGTGCGGGCAATTGCTGCCGGGCAGAAAACCGAGGCAAGGCATCGCCGTCAGCGGGCCGGCCACCGAATCGGTGACACCGGATTCGAACCAGCAGATCGATCCGGCGCTGGCGCCGCCCAGCACGATACCGGCATCCCAGGCTTTGCGCAGATAAACGTCGAGCGACCATTCGCGCCAAACCGCGAGCATGCTGCGCGTATTGCCGCCACCGACGAAAATTGCGTCCTGCTCGAGAATGAAATCTTCGAGATCGCGCGGCGTGCGCGCGAACAGCGGCAGGTGGGTCGGCCGGCAGCTGAAACGGCTGAAGCCTGCGTAGAAACGCAGCCGGCCGGCATCGGCGTCGCCGTGCGCGGCACCGATGAAGCACACCCGGGGGCTGCGTTTTTTCGTTTGCGCGAGAAAATATTCGACCAGCAGCAGGTTATCGAGTTCGAGCGGCAACGCGGCGCCGCCTATCGCGATGATTTGTCTTTTCATATGAACCCGCTTAGTGGTGATGGGAATGTTGTAGAAGCGGCGCCATGAACGCCTTCGCGGTCGCATCCGCCGCAAGCGGGGCCCCTGCTCCGCGCTACGGCGTTCCCGCCTATCGCGATGATTTGTTTCTTCATGATCCCGGGTCAATCCGTTGATGGAAGACCCCATGGATGATATGCCGTGTGCACGTGCACGACAAACCTTCCCCTATGGTTAGAAGCGGGTTGTCAATGTCAGCCGCGCGTTCACCGGCGCGCCGACGCTGATGTTGTTGTCACCATCGACGGTCGGCCAGTATTTCTTGTTGAAAACGTTTTCGACATTCAGCGACAGCCGCGTCTTGCCACCGGCGAAGGTGTAATAGAGTGCTGCATCGGCACGCGCGAATGCCGGCAGCCGCACGGTGTTCAGGAACGACGTGTAGGACGCACCCTGGTAAATCGCGCCCACGCCGGTGCCCCAGCCATTGCCGAGATCGAATTTGTTCCACAGCGAGAGCGTGTGCTCGGGGACGAGCCCCACCTTGTTGCCGGCGGGCACCAGCGAGACCGCAGTCGCCGTGGTGTTGGAGTTGAACGGTTGGGTGACGCGGGCGTCCATCCAGGCGTAGCCGCCGTAGACCTGCCACTTGGGCGTGATGTCGCCTTGCAGGCCGAGTTCAACGCCCTGCGTGCGTTGCTGACCACTTTGCACGAAAGTGCCGGGCACGGCGGGATTGACGCTCTTCACGTTGTTGCGCTCGAGCCGGAATACCGAGGTCGAGAAGGTCAGCTTTGGCAGCAGATCCCAGCGTGCGCCGACCTCATAGTTGGTCGCCGTTTCCGGATCGAGGATGGCGTTGGTGGTGGCGAGCCCCAGTTGTTCTGCCGACGGCAGGAAGGCGTAGCTGTAGCTGACGTAGTAGGTTGAAGCTGCGGTTGGCGTCCAGATTACCCCTGCACGCGGACTGTAACCGATGTCGGTGCGCGCGAGATTCGCCGCCGCTACCAGCGTGCGGCGGTCTTCAAGGTTGACCTTGAAGTAGTCGTAACGCAGGCCGCCGAGCAGCTTCCATTCTTTCGAGAGTGCGATCTGGTCCTGCGCGTAGAGCCCGACGATGTCGGCCGACACCTTGTTGTTGGCGTCGGTCGTGTTCTGACGGAAGCTGGTCGCGATGGCGTACGGATTGCCGGTGGAGACCGTCGCTGTGGTGGCGGCGCCGAAAAATCCGGTGTTGCGTTTGTTGTCGCTGTCCTGATGGCCGAGCTCGAGGCCGGTCAGCAGCGTGTGTTCAAAGCCGCCCGTCGAGAACCGCGTCGTGAGGTCGGTCTGGTTGAACGTGTTCATGCGCTGGTTGTCGTTGTTGTATGCCGACAGCGTCATGGTGCCGGCGGCGCTGGCGGCGCTGCCCGGATAGACGTTCTGGTAGAACTTGTCGTAGCGCGTGACGCGAAAGGTGTTTTTCAGTTGCTTGCCGTTGCCGAAGTCATGATCGAGCACGGCGGCCAGGCCGTCGACGTACGAATGCGCCGAGCTTTCGGCGGCGTTGCCGAAGAAGGTGCCGGTGCCGGCATTGAAAGGCACGCCGTTGAATGACGGCACGCCGCGGTTGGGCACGCGCCCATCGTGCAGGTGCTCGAAATCAAGCGTGAGCGCGGTTTGTCCGCTGAAGGCGTATGTCAGCGTCGGGTTGACGGCCCAGCGGCGCAGGTCCACGCCATTGACGAAGTTGTTGGCGCCCTCAGCCATGCCGTTGATGCGGAACGCCGCTGAATCGCCGAGTTTGTCGCCGTAATCGAAGCTGCCACGCTTCTGATCATGGCTGCCGAGCGTCAGGCTGGCTTCGCCGGTGCGCTCGAAGAGCGGTTTTTTGGTGACGCGGTTGACCACGCCGCCGGCGCCGCCGCGACCGAAGATCATGCCGGCGGGACCTTTGAGCACTTCGACGCGCTCGAGGTTGTAGAGATCGCGGTAGACCTGCGCGTCATCGCGCACGCCATTGACGTAGAAGTCGGCCGTGGTGCTGTTGCCGCGGATGACGACCTGGTCGCGGTTGCTCTCGCCCTGGTGCATCAGCACGCCGGGCACGTAGCGAAAGACATCGCCCATGCTTTGCATGGCCTGGTCTTTCATCAATTGCGCCGGTACCACGCTGACCGAGGCGGGCACTTCCTTCAGCGGCGTGTCGGTTTTGGTGGCGGTGCCCGAACGCGTTGCGCGATAGCCGTCGACCGGGCCGTCGGCGCGTTCGGCCTGCTCCTGGACCTTGATTTCGCGCAGGGTCTGTTCTTCAGGCTGGGCAACTGCGCTGACGGGTGTGGTGAGGGCCGCGACGATGGCGGCGGCGAGAGGGTGGAATTTGCAATTGCGCAGTGTGGCCATGGAGATCCCCGGAAAGTGTTTCGGATGGTGGCTGGCTATCCCGGGAAATGCCGGCTGGCTGGCTGCGTTGCTGCAACGGTGTTACTTGGTCAGAATCAATTTGCCCTTGCTGGTCTGGCGCAGCGTATACAGCTCGCCGGCGTGTTCGATCTGGATTTCGCGGCCGTTGCCGAGCAGCTCGTTGCTGCTGACGCGCCGTCGCCCGGCGTCGCCGGTCGACGCACGCACCGCGGTGCCGGCTTGCGCGGTATCGCCTGCGCTGGACTGCGGCGGTTTCATGGCTGCGCAGCCGCCGGTTCTGAAACGAAACCAATGCGCGTGATGCCGGCTTTGCCGGCCTCGGCCATGACTTCAGCGAGGATCTGGTACTGCGTGGTTTTGTCGGCGCGCAGATGCAGTTCCGGTTGCGGCGTGGTTCCGGCGGCGGCGGCGAGCCGCAGCAGTAATTTTGGTTTGTCGATGGCTTCGCCATTCCAGAACATGGCGCCGGCCGCATTGATCGACAATGCAACGTTGTCGGGCCGCGTTACGTTGGGTTGGCTGCTCGCTTTCGGCAGATCGATTTTTACCGAATGCGTGAGCAGCGGCGCGGTGATGATGAAAATCACCAGCATCACCAGCATGACGTCGATCAGCGGAACCATGTTGATTTCCGCCATCGGTGTGCTGTCGCTGTTTTTGCTGAAACTGCCGAACGCCATCTCACGCCCCCCTGGCTGCCGCGACGGCGGCGCCCTTGAACGGTGTCACCGGCGCCACGTCATTCAGATGCGAGCCCGTGGTCAGAAACGAGAACAGGTCGTGGGCGAAGGAATCGAGCTGCGCGAGTACCAGCCGGTTGCTGCGCACGAATGCGTTGTAGGCCAGCACGGCGGGAATGGCGACGGCAAGCCCGGCGGCAGTCATGATCAGCGCTTCGCCGACCGGGCCTGCGACCTTGTCGAGCGTGCCCTGGCCGCTGATACCGATATTGATCAGCGCGTGATAGACGCCCCACACGGTACCGAACAGGCCGATGAACGGCGCGGTGCTGCCGATCGAGGCGAGGACGGTAAGGCCGGCTTCGATGCGTGCGGTCTCCTCGTCGATGACGCGGCGCATCGCGCGGGTCAGAAACTCCGCGATGTTGCCCGCCGCGTCTAGCTTGTTCGCGCCGTGGTGTTGATGATGGCGCGCGGCAACGATGGCGTGCCATGTGAGATGGGAGAACGGTTCGTCCGGATGATGCTGTTCGAGATGGGTGGCGACCGATTGCAGCGACGGCGCATCCCAGAACGTCTGCAGGAATTGCGTGGTGCGACGGCGCGTCATCAGCGTCTGCAATGTTTTAGTGACGATCAAGTACCAGGTTGCGACCGACATGGCGACGAGCATGAAGATCAGGGTTTTGCCGATGCCGTCTGTTTGTGCGAGGAAGTTCGCAATGCCTGCGGATTGTGCGGGTTCCAAGATTAGCCTTTCAGGGAAAAAGTGATCGGGATCAGCGTCCACGCGGCGACCGGCTGTTCGCCCTGCCGTGCGGGAACAAAGCGCCAGCGCCGGACGGTTGCGAGCGCGGCTTCATCGAGACGGCTTGACCCGCTGCTCGATTTCAATTCAACGGTGTCGGCCATGCCATTGGCGTTGACGAGCACTCGCAGCATGACCTTGCCCTGCTCGCCCAGACGTCGCGACAGCGGCGGATAGGCCGGCGGCGGATTTTCGAGGTAGTCGGCGTTGGCGTGCGGCGGAATCACCGGTGTGGCAGTCGGTGCGACGGCGGCAGCGACCGCGACCACTTGCGGCGGCGCTGGCGTTTCCGCGGGGATGGCCGCTTGCGGGGCCGCTGCAGCAGGCGGTGCCGTTGCCGCGGAGGCCGCGGCAACAATGGGTTGCGGCGCCAGTGCTGCCGGCGACGGTGCCTTGGGGGTCACCGCTTTTGATCGCGTCGGCGGCGTATTAATCATCGGCTTGGTCTCTGCCGCCAGCAGGCTGACCATGATGGCTGCGGGCGTGTCGTAGGGCAGGGCTGGTGCGATGTGAAACAGCGTCCACAGGGCCGCTGCATGTGCCGCCATAACCGCTGCCATTGCCGCAGGGTTCGATTGGCCGATCTTCGCCTGGCTTTTCCAGGTTGGTCGGTATATGCGATTTATATACATGATTAAATATAAAATTTAGTATGGCTGGATAGTTGTTGCAAACCTCACCATGGGCTAATAGTAAACGAGAATGATTCCTATTACAACTGGTGGTTTGAATTTCCGTATCTTGTATCTTTGATCCGGTCTTGCCGTTGCGCTGTACCAAAATCCCGGCGGGAACGCATGCTGCAGTTCCCGCCTGAACCTAGACACGCGTCCCGGGCATCGGCTCAGTCCGCAGCGCCTTCGCGCGCATGCCGCGCGCGTCTGACGATGAAGTGCGTTACCGCATCAATGGTGAGTGGAGCGGGTCTAATTCAGTCATCGGTTGGTATCGAAGGACTGGCAGCTGGGATGCCAGTGATGACGCCTGGAATTTTATTGCGGTCATGTTCGGCACGAAGGGGATTTCGCCGTGCCGGGATTTCCTGCATGACCGGTTTATCGACTATTCTATGCGCCACAAAACGACGTCATGACCCCGCTCACCTTTCAGACTCTGCGCCTGCTCGCCGACGGCGAATTCCGTTCCGGTGAAGCGATGGCGCGCACGCTCGGCGTATCGCGTGCCACCGTATGGAATGCGCTGCACGGACTGGACGGCGCCGGCCTCGAAATTTTCAAAGTACGCGGTCGCGGTTACCGCCTGTCGCAACCGCTGACGTGGCTTGACCGCGCCGCCATCGAGCGCGAACTGGGCGCACGTGCGCGCGACTTTTCGATCGAAGTGCTGGACCTCGCGGCATCCACCAATACCCTGCTGGTGGAGCGCGCCGCCAGGGGTGCCGTTGGCGGCAGTGTGCTCGCCGCCGAATGGCAAACGCACGGTCGCGGCCGGCGCGGTCGCGTCTGGCATGCCACCCCCGGCGCAGCCCTGACATTTTCGCTGCTCTGGCGTTTTCAGCAGGGCGCGAGCGCTTTGTCGGGGCTCAGCCTGGCGGTCGGCGTCGCTGTTGTCCGCGCGCTGGCGCGTTTCGGTGTGGTCGATGCAGGCTTGAAATGGCCGAACGACGTGATCTGGCGCGGCCGCAAGCTCGCCGGCATGCTGATCGAAATGCAGGGTGAGGTTACAGGGCCCAGCGCCGCCTTGATCGGTATCGGACTCAATTGCCGCCTGCCCGATGCGTTGCGCGACCGCATCGACCAGCCGGTGGTGGACCTCGCGCAAATCTGCGCGACCACGCCCGACCGCAACCGGTTGCTTGCGCTGCTACTCATCGAAATTGCACAACTGCTTGAACAGTTTGCGCGTGCAGGGTTCGCCCCGTTGCGCGCCGAATGGCAGGCGCACCATGTCTATCAGGACAAACCGGTGCGGTTGACTCTGCCCGATGCGGGTACCATCGATGGTCTGAACAAAGGCGTCGATGACGACGGCGCACTGCTGCTGGAGACGACGTCGGGCCCGCGGCGCATCCACAGTGGTGATGTCAGCCTGAGGATCCAGCATGGTGCGTAGGCACGTGTCTGCAGATGCGCTTCAGTTGAAACCGGTACTGGTCATCGACGCCGGTAATACGCGCGTGAAATGGGGTTTGCACGACGGCGCGCGCTGGCTGAAGAGCTGGCATGTGGAAACCGCATGCGCAAAAAATTTGCGCACCACCTTTGCCCGTCTGCCGCCGCCGCGCGCGATAGTTGTCTCGAACGTCGCCGGCAAAACCGTAGGCGCGGCCCTAGCCCGCATGCTGCCGCAGGTGCCGGTGGTGCGCTGGATCCGCAGCGCGCCGTCTCAATGCGGCGTGCGCAACAGTTATGCGAAACCTGCGCAACTGGGTTGCGACCGCTGGGCGGCACTGATCGGCGCCCGTCATTTGCATCGCGGTGCCGCAGTGGTGGTCAACGCCGGTACCGCGCTGACCGTCGATGCCTTGACTGCAGACGGCGTTTTTGTCGGCGGCGTCATTGTGCCGGGCGTCGAGTTGATGCGCGCGGCGCTGGCGCGCGACACCGCGGGCTTGCGACGGCGGCCCGGTGCGTTCAGCTTCTTCCCGGATAACACGGGAGACGCGATCATGAGTGGTGCAATCAACGCGCTGTGCGGCGCGGTCGAGCGGATTGCGCGCAATCTCGAAGACGGCGGCGGGCAGGCCGCAGCCTGTCTGCTGTCTGGGGGCGCCGCCGGTTTGATTGCGCCGCAGCTTAACCTTGAGCTCAAGGTCGTAGATAATCTGGTTCTCGAGGGCTTGTCCGTCATTGCGCGCGACCTCTGATCCGCGATTGCATAGAAGAAACGATGAGAATATTTTTTCTGACCCTGCTGCTGGCAAACGTCGCTGCGTTTGCCTATCTGCAATACGCCGAGGGCCGCAGCGGGGCCGACAGCCAGATTGCCTTGTTGCAGATCAGCCCGGAGAAGGTCAAATTGGTGAAGGCTGGGGCGGTGCCGCCGGCGGCAAACCGCGAAAAGCCACCGTTGTCGGTGATCTGCGTCGAGTGGGGGCCGGTTGGTGCCGCGGACGTGGCACGGGCGGCGGCGGCGATGGCAAAACTCGACGTCGGTGACCGGCTCTCCAGCCATGAGTCCGGCGATAATTACTGGGTTTATATACCGCCGATGAAGTCGCGCGCCGATGCCGATAAAAAGGCGAATGAAGTGCGTGCGCTTGGAATTTCCGACTTTTTTGTCGTGCAGGAGCCGGGCCCGGCGCAGTTTGCCCTCTCCCTCGGGGTTTTCAAAACCGAAGAGGCTGCCAACAACCACCTTGCGCAATTGCGGTCAAAGGGGATACGCTCAGCCATCGTCGCGCTATATGGGGCGACGGCCACGGTCTTTGTGATACGTGAGCCGGGCGATGCAGTGACGATGAAGCTGGCTGAATTGAAGGCCGAGTTTCCAGCTGCGGCACTCAGGGCGGTTGCCTGTGCCGATGCGCAAAGCGCAAAAAACTAGAAATGGCTCAGCCGCGGATGCGGCGTAAAGTGGCCGTCGTCGAGCGGTCGTGAACGAACGGAATTGAGTGCACGCTGCCGCCGCGGCTTTTGACGTCGGCAGCGCCGACAATGTTGTCGGGCGTCCAGTCGCCGCCCTTGACGAGCACGTCGGGTTGCACGAGCCGGATCAGGGACAGAGGGGTGTCGTCATCGAACCAAGTGACGAGGCTGACCGGTTCGAGCGCTGCGACCAGCGCCATGCGGTCTTCGAGCGGATTGATCGGCCGCTCGGGGCCTTTGCCCAGACGGCGCACGGAGGCGTCGCTATTGACGGCGACCAGCAGGCTGGCGCCAAGCGCGCGCGCCTGCGCCAGATAACTGGCATGGCCGCGATGCAGGATGTCGAACACGCCGTTGGTGAACACCAGCGGCCGGGACAGCGCGCCGATGCGCGATTGCAATTGGTGAGGCGGGCAGAGCTTGGTTTCGAATGACGGGGCATTATGCATTCGCGCAGTGTAGCAAACGACGGCGCAGAGGGCATGTACGGAATGCGGGGGCAGGGCAAGGTACGGGGCGCGGGCAAATAGAGACGCGCAATCCTGGGTTGAGTTTGCTGATGAATGCACGATGGAAGGAACTGGAATGGCCGGCGGTAAAGTCAGTGATGAAGTGATCGATGCGATTGCATTTATTGAAATGCATCGGCAGGAAGAGGAAAAAGAAAGCGGTGCCGGCGCGGCCTGCGCGCAAGCCCTGCCCAAACTGCAAGAACTGCTTGAGCAGCTCAACGGCGAAACGGCGGATCCGGCCGGCGTGCACGCGGCAAATATCGCGGCGGTAATCAACGATATTGCGCGCGTTAAACGCCTGGCCAGCGGCGGCGGGCAGGGGGGCGGCAACAAACATCCGCGCAGCGGTGGTGGCGGTGGTGGTCAGAAAAAACCGCCGCCGCGCCAGCATGGTCATGGCCACTCCCAGGGGCAGGGCCATTCTCAGGGAGGGCAGGGGCCCGGTCAGGGACGCAGCCCTAATCCCAATCCCAATCCCAATCCCAATTCCGGCCAAGGCCGGCGGCGCGGACGTAACAAACGCCGCGGTGGAAGCGGTGCAGGTGGTGGTGGCGGTGCAGGGGCGGGTGGTGGCGGAGGTCAGAGCGGCACGCCCTGATTCCGTGCGGTGCCAGACCGATTCGCCGGCGCATTGCGCGCCGGCTATTGAGTCCCCGGAATTCCGGAATTCTCAGTCGAGAAATTCAAACAGTCGCACGACCTTTTGCACGCCGCTGGTGGTGCGCGCGATTTCGGTGGCGTCGTCGGCTTCCTTGCGGTTGACCATGCCGAGCAGGTAGACCGTGTTTGATTCGGTGACGACCTTGACGTGCACCGCGTTGAATTTCTGGCCGTCGACAAAGCGCGCCTTTACCTTGCCCGTCAGGTAAGCGTCGTTGGTGCGGGAACTGAGGCTGCTGTTGCCGACCACTGCAATTTCATTGTAGACCCCGCGGACGTTTTCGATTGCGCGCGCAACTTTTTCGATTTCCGTGCGCGCTGCATTGTTGGCGGTCTCGCCGGTCAGCAACAACATGCGGTTGTAGCTGGTGATGTTGATATGCGCGTCGGGAAACTTGTCGGAAATCCGGCTGTTTGCCTTGATTTCGATGCCCTGGTCTTCGGTAACGGTACCGACGGTGCGGCGATCCGCACCAACCAGCGCAGCGCCACCCGCGCCACCGACCACCGCGGCCACGCAGCCGCTCAGCAGCGAAACCGCAAGTAGCATGATGATGAGTCGAAGATTCTTCATTTATTCAACTCCAAGTAAAAGACAATCAATGGCATCGCACAGGCAGTGCAACGTCAGCAGATGCACCTCCTGTATGCGTGCCGTGTTTTGCGCGGGTACGCAGATCTGTATGTCCGAGGGACCCAGTGCCTCGGCCATCGTGCCTCCATTGCGGCCGGTGAGCGCGATCACGCTCATGCCGTTTTCGTGCGCGGCGTGCATTGCCGCCAGCACGTTTTTCGAATTGCCGCTGGTCGAAATCGCCAGCAACAGATCGTTCTTGTGTCCCAGCGCGCGGACCTGTTTCGAAAACACCTGCTCGTAATCATAATCGTTGGCGATCGAGGTCAACGTCGACGAATCGGTCGTCAGCGCCATCGCCGCAAGGCCCGGGCGCTCCATTTCAAAACGGTTCAGCAGCTCCGCCGCAAAATGCTGCGAATCGGCCGCCGAGCCGCCATTGCCGCAGGCGAGTATCTTGCCGTCCTGACGCAGACACTGCACCATGCGTTCGGCTGCCGCCGCGATCGGCGCAGCCAGCGCATCCATGCTCTGCAGTTTGAGATGGGCGCTCTCGGAAAAGTTCTCGCTGATGCGATTAATCAGGTCCATTTGTCGATCCTTTAGACCGCGAAATTATCGCACAATTCATTCCCCGAACACGTTTTTAAGCCACTCCGGCGCGTTGTCCGTTCCGCTGATCAGCAACGCATCGAAACGGCACGCCGGTGCGCGCGCGCATCCTGACAAATAATGACGCGCTGCGCGCAGCAATTTGTCACGTTTTGCCGTGGTGATGCTGGCCGCCGCGCCGCCGAAGGCGTTGCTCGTGCGCATGCGCACTTCGACGAACACGAGCGTGTCGCCGTCGCGCGCAACCAGGTCGATTTCGCCGAAGCGGCAATGGTAGTTACGCTCGACGAGTGTGAGCCCCTGTTGTTGCAGGAATATTGCCGCGGCCTCCTCGGCGTGGCGGCCGCGCTCGCGCATCAGCGCGGCTCCCCGAACACGCCGAGTTTGCCGTCGGTGAACTGCGCCAGCATCGGCTCGCGCACGAAGCGCTGATCGGGGGCGAGATGGATGCGGCCCGTGACACCGTCGATGGCCGGGGCGCGCGTTTGTTTGAGCAACTCAAGGCCGATGCGAAAGGCGTCGATGCCGAAGGCGTAGAGTCGCTCGAAATCGACCGCGTCGCCGAACTGCGCCCGCGGATAGACCATGACCGCGGCGTGATCGGGTTGCAACAGCCAGGGCATGTCCGTAAAGCGCACAAGGTTGATGTCGCGCGCGGCGGCGGCATTGCCGCCGTAGATACGTGAGGTGCCGTAGAGCGCCAATGTATTGCCGAGATAAGGCCGCGTCTTCGCCGCCGCGTTCTGGTCCAGCGCGAGAAACACCATGTCGGCCACGCCGAGTGCGGTTGCCTGCCGCAGTTTCGACAACATTGTCGGCTCGGCACTGAATGGATATTCGGCGGCGATCATGCCGCCGCGCCGCGCGAATTCCTGCACGAAGGCCTGGCGCATGCGGCGGCCGAGCGGCGAGTCGTCGGCGACCACAAACGCGCGGCGCCGGCCGTCGGCCTGTGCGAATTGTGCAATCTGGCGCGCTTCATCCTCGATGTTGAGGCTGAACAGGTACAGCCGCGCCGGTTGCGGCGCGCCCGCGTCAAGCGAGTTCAGCGCAAGCGTCGGCACCGTGACCAGGCTGCTGGCGGCAAGCGCGGCGACACCGGCCCGCGTCAATGGGCCGATCACCACGCGCGCTCCGGATTCCAGCGCCTGCTCGTAGACCGTCAGAACGTTGAGGCTGTCCTCGTTGACCGGATAGATGCGCGCGGACGGCGCATTTTTTCCGGCGACTCTTGCGGCGGCGGCGAAGCCCTGGCGGACGGCGTCGGCATGGCGGCCGAATGACGGAGAATTCAGCGGCAGCAGCAGTGCAATATGCGGTTCGCGACCGACCGTTTCGGCGCCGAGGGCGTTGTTGGTGGCGCAGCCTGCAAGCGCACCGTATAGTAGTGCCCCTAACAGCGCGTGGCTGGCCAACAACTGACGGATTCGATGAACGAGACAGCGCATGTCGGGGTGGCCGGTGAGACGCGGCCTTTATTATATGTAGTCGCGACGCCCATTGGTAATCTGGCGGACATCACCCTGCGCGCGCTCGAGGTGCTCAAATGCGTTGATGTCATCGCCGCCGAGGACACGCGCGTCACCACGTATTTGCTCAGGCACTACGGCATCGCCACGCGGCTGCTGGCATTGCACGAACACAACGAGCGGCAGGCCGCGCAAAAACTGATCGACCTGCTGGCGTCCGGCAAATCCGTTGCGCTGGTGAGTGATGCCGGCACGCCGGCGATATCCGATCCCGGTGCGCTGGCAGTTGCGGCGGTGCGCGAAGCCGGCTATCCGGTGGTCGCCTTGCCCGGTGCCAACGCGGCATTGTGTGCGCTGGCGGCCTCGGGCAGCGCGGCGCCGCATTTTCTTTTTTTCGGTTTTCTGCCGCACCAGGCCGCGGCACGGCGGCGCGAGCTTGAGACGCTCAAGGCTTTGCCGTATCTGCTGGTGTTCTACGAGGCGCCGCACCGCGTTGTCGAGTGCGTCGCGGACATGGCCGGTGTCTTCGGTATCGGCCGCGGCGTGGTTATTGCGCGCGAGCTGACCAAAATGTTCGAGTCGATACACCGCTGCACGCTGGGTGAGGCGGCGGCATGGTTTGCCGCCGATGCCAACCGCATGCGTGGCGAGTTTGTCCTGCTCGTCGATGCGGCCGTGCCAGCCGCCGCCGGGAACGACGAAGCTGCCGCGCGGACACTGGAAATTCTGCTGCGCGAACTGCCGCTCAAGCAGGCGGTGCAGTTGGCCGTCGAGATCAGCGGCGGGGCGCGTAATACACTCTACCGCCGCGCGCTCGAACTGAAAAAATCCGGGTCATTGCCGGATACTGAATAAACCGTACTTCCAATGGCACGGTCATAAACTGTACTATCGCATCACAAGGAACTGACGATGATGACCCGCATAACGATCACACGCCCTGACGACTGGCATCTCCATCTGCGCGACGGCAATCACATGCGCTCGGTTCTGCCCGACGTGGCGCGGCGATTTGCGCGCGCCATCGTGATGCCGAACCTCAAACCGCCGGTCACCACCACGCAGATGGCGCTGGCCTACCGCGAACGCATCGTCTCGGCGCTGCCCGACGGTATGCATTTTGAGCCGCTGATGACGCTGTATCTGACCGATAACACGACGGGCGAAGAGATCCTGCGCGCGAAGGCAAGCGGCGTTGTGCACGCGGTCAAATATTATCCGGCCGGCGCGACGACCAATTCGGAGTCGGGCGTGACCGAACTGGGCAAATGCGAGGGGGCGCTCAGTGCGATGTCCGAATGCGGCATGCCCTTGCTGGTGCACGGCGAGGTGACGTTTCCGAACGTCGATATCTTCGACCGCGAACGCATATTTATCGACCGCGTGCTGATTCCGGTGCTGAAAAAATATCCGAAGCTGCGCGTGGTGTTCGAACATATCACCACGCAGGAGGCCGCGCGTTTCGTGCTGGCGGCGCCGCCGCGCGTCGCGGCGACCATCACCGCGCATCACTTGCTGCTCAACCGCAATGCCATGTTCTCGGGCGGCATCCGGCCACATCATTTCTGCATGCCGGTGTTGAAGCGCGAGGAGGACCGCCAGGCGTTGATACACGTGGCGATCAGCGGCAACCCGAAATTTTTCCTCGGTACCGACAGCGCACCGCATGCGCGCGATACCAAGGAGGCCGCCTGCGGTTGCGCCGGCGTTTACACGGCGCATGCCGGCATCGAACTGTACGCGGAGATCTTCGGTGCCTATAACGCGCTCGATAAACTGGAAAATTTCGCTAGCGTGTTCGGCCCCGCCTTTTACGGCCTGCCGCGCAACAGCGACAAGATCACGCTGGTCAAGGAAACCTGGGATGTGCCCAAGGAAACCCCCTATCACAAGGACACGCTGGTGCCGTTTCGCAGCGGTGGCACCGTGGCGTGGCGTCTGGCCTGATTGCGCGGGGCGCGGCGGCACCCCATGGTAAAATTCCTGCGGGAGTCGGTCAGGCAGTCGCTGTCGGTGCATTTATGCGCCGATAGAGGAAAGTCCGGGCTCCACAGGGCAGGGTGACGGTTAACGGCCGTCCGCCGCGAGGCGAGGAACAGGGCCACAGAGACGAGTCTGTTGTGGATCGAGCTTAGGACTTCGCCGCCGCAAGGCGGCAAAGTCCCAAAAGAAGGGCAGTAGCAGTCTTCCTTGTGAAGGCGGTTGCTGAACTTCCGGCGAGATACGCAACAGGGTGAAACGCGGCAACCTCCACCCGGAGCAACACCAAATAGGCAAGCGACGACGTGGCCCGCCGAGCTTGCGGGTAGGTGGCTGGAGCGTGCGGGTAACCGCACGCCAAGAGGAATGACTGTCACGACGGCGCAAGCCGCCGACAGAACCCGGCTTATCGACTGACTCCCTGCTGCACGATTTTTTGTACCGGCGTTGCGGTTGCATGCGGACTGATGACGCGTGTGGATTTTTTGACACTTGTTTTGTCTTGGGGAAAACACATGAAGCAATACAGGATTGCCTATATTCCGGGCGACGGCATCGGCAAGGAAACCGGCCCCGAAGGCCTGCGCGTGCTGGAAGCCGCCGCGAGGAAATTCGGTTTCGAACTGAAGTTCGACGAATACGACTGGAGCTGCGACTACTACAAAAAACACGGCTGCATGATGCCGGAGGACGGCCTTGAGCAGGTGCGCCAACACGATGCGATTTTTTTCGGCGCCGCCGGCTGGCCGGCCACCGTGCCCGACCATATTTCGCTGTGGGGTCTGTTGATTCCGTTCCGCCGCAATTTCGAACAGTATGTGAATCTGCGCCCCGTGCGCCTGATGCCGGGCGTGAAATGTCCGCTCGCCGATCGCAAGGTCGGTGACATCGATTTCTGGGTGGTGCGTGAAAACAGCGAAGGCGAATACTCGTCGATCGGCGGGCGCATGTACGGCGGTACCGAAAACGAATTTGCCACGCAGCAGGCGATTTTTTCGCGGCGCGGCACCGATCGCATCATGAAATTCGCGTTCGAACTCGCAATGAAGGGCAAGAAGAAACACGTGACTTCGGCGACGAAGTCCAACGGCATCTCGATCTCGATGCCGTACTGGGACGAGCGCTTCAAGGCGATGTCCGCGCAGTATCCGGACATCCGCACCGACCAGTATCACATCGACATCCTGACCGCGCACTTTGTCATGCATCCGGATTGGTTTGATGTGGTGGTCGGCTCGAACCTGTTCGGCGACATCCTGTCGGATCTCGGCCCGGCCTGCACTGGCACCATCGGTATCGCGCCGTCGGCCAACATGAATCCGGAACGCGAATTTCCGTCGTTGTTCGAGCCGGTGCACGGTTCCGCTCCGGACATTTATGGCAAAGGCATCGCCAATCCGATCGGGCAAATCTGGTCGGGTGCGATGATGCTTGAACATCTCGGTCACCCCGAGGCGGCAAAAGCGATTGTCGACGCGATCGAGGTTGCGCTGGTCGAAGGCCCGCGCACACCGGACGTCGGTGGCAAGGCAAAGACTTCGGATCTCGGTCGCGCTATCGCCGAAGCGCTGTAATCTGCATGCAGCGCGCGGCCGCTACCGTGCGGTCAGCGCATTGCAATGGCGGCTAGTAACGTCTTTCGGCAGCCGGCTCGGTGCCAGGCGCGAAGTAATGTTTGGAATCGACTTCGCTGTTCTGAAAATAAACGACGATGGTGCCCTTATCGTTGCGCCATTTGCTTTGCGTGCTGGTGAAGGTGGCGCCATCCACCTTGATCGCCGCATTGCGTGACTCGCTCGCAATGCCGAGGATGCGCGCGACCTCGTCTTCCTTCATGCCTTTCACGATCTTGTCATAATTTTCCGCGCTGACTTTCGGCCCGCAGGCGCAGAGCGCGAGTGACAGAAACAGTGCAGTGAAAAATGCGCGCGATGCGAAACGCGGTGTCATGGCCGCCCCTCCAAAGTTGCGCTACGTTACCCATTCTCGCGGCAATTCGGCCAATTCGCCAAGTCGGGCCCGATAGGCGCGGAAATTCCCCCAAGGGCGGTTTTCTGCCGACCCGGTGTTGCATTTGTGCAACGGCCACAGTCATCGCTAACTCATTGAATCACAAAAACAAAGTTAATGTATCACTTTTAATTTATGATGTATTTCATTGTTTATAAAAAGTAAATTGTTTCAGACTTTGATCTCCCGCGTGAATTTGTCCTCATAAGTCTTTGTCCTGAATACAAAAAATCCACTTGTCGTGCTTGACCGCCCATAGGCTTTTTCATATAGTGGGCATTGGTGGGAAAAAGTGGGAAATAAGGGTGTTTTCCACGTCTATTCGGGGGAACCGTGTTTCGAGGCGTTTCAAATCTCAGTCTGGACAGCAAAGGTCGGCTCGCGGTGCCCGCACGCCACCGCGAAGCATTGGCTGTGCGCTGTGCCGGACGCCTCGTCATCACCGCTGATTCCGACAAGTGTTTGCTGCTCTACCCGCTGCCCGATTGGGAGCCGATCCAGCAAAAGCTGATGGCGTTGTCGAGTTTGAATCCGCGCATACGCGATTTGCAGCGGCTGCTCGTCGGCTATGCCGAAGACATTGAGATGGACGCTGCCGGTCGCGTGCTGATCTCGCCCGCGTTGCGCGACTTCGCGACCCTCACCAAGAACGTCGTGCTGGTCGGACAAAACAATAAATTCGAATTGTGGGACCGCGAAAAGTGGGACCAGTTGCACGAGCATAGCGCGGGTTTCGGCGGGGCCGATTTGCCGCCCGAACTGGAGGGCTTCTCGTTGTGAGCCGCGGCTCACACGTCACGGTTTTACTGAAGGCGGCGGTAGATGGATTGAAGGTGCGCGCAGACGGCGTCTACGTCGACTGCACGTTTGGTCGCGGCGGGCACAGCCGCGAAATTTTGGCGCGGCTGGGTGCGCACGGACGATTGATCGCGATGGACCGCGATCCGCATGCGGTGGCGCTGCGCGGGGAATTTGATGATGAACGGTTTGAACTGGTGCACAGCAGTTTCAGCGCTTTCGCCGACGTGCTGGCGGCGCGCGGCGTCGGTGCGGTTGACGGAATTTTGTTCGACCTCGGTGTGTCTTCGCCGCAACTCGACGATGCGCAGCGCGGATTCAGTTTTCGCACTGATGCGCCACTCGACATGCGCATGGACACGAGCCGCGGCCAAACCGCAGCCGCATGGCTGGCGGTCGCGGACGAAGGCGAGATAAGGGAGGTCATCCGCAATTATGGCGAAGAACGGTTTGCTAGGCAGATTGCAGCAGCGATTGTTGCAACACGGGCGCGGGAACCTGTCGCAACCACACGGCAGCTTGCCGGGATCGTGGCCGCGGTCGTCCGCACGCGCGAGCCCGGGCAGAATCCGGCGACGCGGACCTTTCAGGCTCTACGGATTCACGTCAATCAGGAGCTTGAAGAGTTGACGCAGGTTCTGCCCCAATGCGTTGATGCACTCGCGCCGGGCGGGCGACTCGCCGTCATCAGTTTTCATTCCCTCGAAGACCGCATCGTCAAACGATTCATGCGCGAGCAATCGCAACCGCCGCAGTTGCCCACGCGGCTGCCACTGCGCGCGGCTGAACTGCCGGCGCCGCGTCTCACGCTGGTCGGCAAACTGCAGCGGCCGGCCGCGGACGAAACCGCGGCCAACCCGCGCGCCCGCAGCGCGGTAATGCGCATTGCCGAAAAGGCAGGGTACGCCTGATGGTGCGCCTGAACCTGACGCTGCTGGCAATCCTGATCGCATGCGCGCTGTCGGTGGTGACCTCCCAGCACAAGGCGCGCAAGCTTTATGTCGAACTGCAGAAGGAGCAGGAGGCCGGGCGCAAGCTCGACGTCGAATACGGTCAGTTGCAACTCGAGCAGAGCACCTGGGCGATGCATGCGCGCATCGAAAAAATCGCCAGCGGTCAGTTGATGATGCGTGTGCCGGCCGCGGCGCGCATCCAGGTCGTGGCGCCGGAGGCGGCACCGTGAGCACGCTGACGATGCCGGGCACTGCGACCGCGCACCCGCGCTGGCGCGCGCGCGCAGTGCTGGCCCTGTTGCTGGCGGGGTTCGTGGTGCTGGCGCTGCGCGCCGTCTATCTGCAGGGATGGAACAACGATTTTCTGCGGCAGAAGGGCGAGTCGCGTTACGGCCGCGTAATTGAAATGCCGGCCACGCGCGGCATGATCACCGACCGTAACCGCGAGCCGCTGGCGATTTCCACGCCGGTCGAATCGGTGTGGGCGAGTCCGGCCGACGTTGAGATCACGCCGGAAAAAATGAAGCGCCTGGCGCAACTGCTTGAGGTCGATCACGCCGAGATTGCGAAAAAACTCGCCGATACGAAACGCGAATTCGTTTATATCAAGCGCCACATGCCGCCGGAAGAGGCGGCAAAAGTCCTGGCACTCGATGTGCCGGGCATTTCCCTGCAACGCGAGTACCGCCGCTATTACCCCGGCGGTGAATTTTTTGCGCATCTGGTCGGCTTTACCGATGTCGATGAAAAAGGCCAGGAAGGACTCGAGCTCGCGCTGGAAGAAGAGCTTGCCGGCAAGCCCGGCAGCCGCCGCGTCATCAAGGACCGGCTCGGCCACATCGTCGAAGACGTCGAAAGCATACGCACGCCGCAGCAGGGGCGCGACATCGCATTGTCGATCGACGCGCGCGTGCAGTATCTGGCGTTTCGCGAATTAAAAAACGCGGTGGCGCTGCACCAGGCGCGCGCCGGCGGCATTGTCGTGCTCGACGCCATCAGCGGCGACATCCTGGCGATGGCAAACCTGCCCTCATACAACCCGAACAACCGCGGCAAGCTCGATCCGAAGCGCATGCGCAACCGCGCCGTCACCGATCTCTTCGAGCCGGGCTCGACGTTAAAACCGTTTACCGCGGCGGCGGCGATGGAGGCCGGCCTGTTCCGCCCCGACAGCATCATCCAGACCGGCAACGGCGAACTGACCATCAGCGGCGCCACCATACACGACGCGCATCCGGCCGGCGCATTGACCGTTTCGCAGGTGATCCAGAAATCGTCCAACGTCGGCGCCGCCAAGATGGCGCTGGCCCTGCCGTCGGAAAAGTTGTGGACGATGTTGAGCCACGTCGGTTTCGGCAGCGTGCCGCACGCGGGGTTCCCGGGCGAGGGCTCGGGACGTTTGCGTCCCTTCGCCAGCTGGAAGCCGATTGAACAGGCGACGATGGCCTACGGGCACGGCATTTCCGTGAGCCTGCTGCAACTGGCGCGCGCCTATATGGTGTTCGCCAGCGATGGTGAAATCCGGCCGCTGAGTTTGCTGCGCCGTGAAGGCATGGCCGAATCGACGCGTGTGATGTCGGCGGAGACCGCGCAGCAGATCCGCAAGATGCTCGAACTCGTGGTGCTGCCCGGTGGCACCGCACCGAGGGCGCAGGTCGCCGGTTACCGCGTCGGCGGCAAGACCGGCACCGCGCATAAACTCGAGGGCGCGAGTTACGCCGCCGACAAATACGTCTCGTCGTTTGTCGGTCTGGCGCCGGCTTCGGCGCCGCGTTTGATCGTTGCAGTCATGATCGATGAGCCGACCGCCGGCGGTTATTACGGCGGTACGGTTGCTGCACCGGTTTTCAGCACCGTAATGTCAGGCGCGCTGCGACTGCTCGGCGTGAAGCCCGATGCGCCGCTGAACAACGTGGTGTTGCCGCCACCGAACGCGCCGGAAGTGCGGGAAGAAGTATGACGATACGATCCGACATCCGGCATGCGGGTTTCGGTGCAGCGCTGACGGCGGCGGAATTGCGTGCCGTCGACGCGCTGGGCATTCGGCGGCTGACGTCCGATAGTCGCGCCGTGAAACGCGGCGACACCTTCGTCGCCTATCGCGGTGAATCGCGCGACGGTCGCGACTACATCGCACAAGCCATTGCGGCCGGCGCCGCATCAATATTGTGGGAGCCGCGCGGCTTCAAATGGAACGCCGCATGGCGGGCACCCAATCTCGCATTGCCGTCACTGCGCATGCGCGCCGGACTGGTCGCCGCCCGCGTTTACGCGCATCCGGGCCGGCACCTGCGCATGATCGGCATCACCGGAACCAACGGCAAGACCACTTGCAGTCAGTGGATCGCGCGCGTACTGAACCAACGCGGTATCCGTACCGCAGTGGTCGGCACGCTCGGTTACGGTTTGCGCGGCGCGCTGCGTCCGCTGGTGAATACGACGCCGGACGCTTTATGGCTGCAGGCGCAGCTCGCGGACTTTGCGCGGCGTGGTGCGACTGCCGTCAGCATGGAGGTGTCGTCAATCGGTCTTGACCAGGGCCGCGTTGCCGGCGTGCCGTTCGACATTGCCCTGCTGACCAATCTGACGCGTGACCATCTCGATTACCACCGCACGATGACGAAATACAAAGCGGCCAAGGCGCAACTGTTTGCCGCCGATACTCTGACGCACGCCATACTCAATCTCGATGATCCGTTCGGCGTCGAACTTGCTGCGAGCATCAAGCGCCGCGGCCTCAAGGTGATCGGCTATGGTTTCGACGGCGCCGGTCCGGCGCTGCGGCGTTTGCCGCAAGTGACCGGCAGCAATCTGGTGTGCGGCGCTACCGGCGTGCGATTCGATGTTTCTACGCCGTGGGGCGATGCACGCGTGGCAAGCGGTGTGCTGGGCCGCCACAACGCCTCGAATCTGTTGGCGACGCTTGCGGTGTTGCTGGCCTGCGACATCAAGTTGAAAGACGCAGTGAAGGCCCTCGAAGGCCTGCAGGCCGTGCCCGGCCGCATGCAGCGCATCGGCGGTGGCCGTCGCCCGCTCGCCGTCATCGACTATGCGCACTCGCCCGACGCGCTGGAAAACGTTTTGCGTACCTTGCGCGACCTCACCGACGGTGAACTATGGTGCGTGTTCGGTTGCGGCGGTGACCGCGACCGCGGCAAGCGTCCGTTGATGGGCGCGGCCGCGTCACGTTTGGCCGATCGCGTGATTGTCACCAGCGACAATCCGCGCTTTGAAAATCCGCGCACCATCATCAACGAAGTGCGGCGCGGCGTGCGCGACATTTGTACCATCGAGCCCGACCGCCGGCGTGCCATCGCCACGGCTTTGCGCGGCGCGCGGCGCGGCGACGTTGTGTTGATCGCCGGCAAAGGGCACGAGCCCTATCAGGAAATCCGCGGGGTGCGCTATCCGTTCAGCGATCTTGATGCGGCACGGCTGGCCTTGCGGGGGGCGCGGGCATGATGATGCGGCTCTCTGAACTGGCAACCGTGCTTGGCGCATCGCTTCGCGGTGCCGATGCCGCGTTTGATGCCGTCTGCACCGATACGCGTGCGATCCGGCGCGGCGATCTGTTCATCGCGTTGAAGGGCGAACGCTTCGACGCGAACGCGTTTGTTGCGCAGGCCGCCGCCGCGGGCGCGGCGGCGGCGCTGGTCGAGCGCGCAAGTGAGGCGCCGATTCCGCAAATCGTTGTCGGCAATACGCTGGACGCGCTGACGGCGCTGGCGCGCCACTGGCGCGGCCGTTTCAATATTCCGCTGATCGCGCTCACCGGCAGCAACGGCAAGACGACGGTCAAGGAAATGCTGGCGTCGATTTTGCGCGCGGAAGCCGGCAACGACGGCGTGCAGGCCACGCGCGGCAATTTGAACAATCACATCGGCGTGCCCTTGATGCTGCTTGAACTGCGCGAACACCATCGTTACGCCGCCATTGAGATGGGCATGAACCATCCGGGCGAGATTGCGCAACTCGCGGCAATCGGCCAACCCACCGTGGCGCTGGTCAACAACGCGCAACGCGAGCATATGGAATTCATGACCAGCGTCGAAGCGGTGGCGCGCGAAAATGCCGCGGCATTCGCCGCACTGCCGGCCGACGGCACGGCGGTGGTCAACGCCGATGACGCGCAGGTCGCTTACTTTCGCGAGGCCGCCAGTGCGCACCGCATCGTTGACTTCGGTATCGATAAGCCGGCTGCGGTGAGCGGCGGTTACGTGCTGAAAAACCTGTCGAGCGAAATTCAATTGCGCACGCCGGCCGGCGACGCCTCGGCGACGCTGGCGATCCCCGGCCTGCACAACGTGCGCAATGCGCTGGCCGCCTGCGCCTGCGCGCATGCCGTCGGTATCGCGCCTGCGGTGATGGGCCGGGGCCTCGACAATTTCCGTCCGTATACGGGGCGCCTGCAGGTCAAGTGCGCGCTCAACGGCGCGACAGTGATTGACGACACCTACAACGCCAATCCGGATTCGGTGCGCGCGGCGATCGACGTGCTCGCCCGGTGCGCGCCGCCGACGGTGCTGGTGCTCGGCGACATGGGCGAAGTCGGAGAGCACGCCGCGGAGTTTCATCGCGAAGTCGGTGCCTATGCGCGCAGTCGCAATGTTTCTTCGCTGTGCGCGTTCGGCGCGCAGACGGGTGAGGCAGTCGCCGCATTCGGTGCCGCCGGATCGCACGCCGGGTCGATCGAACAACTGCTCGAACGGGTGAACGCCAGCGCGACGCCGCAGGCGACGTTGCTGATCAAGGGCTCGCGCTTCATGCGCATGGAGCGCGTGGTCAATGCGCTGACCGGCGAAACGGGAGGGGCGCACTGATGCTGCTGGAACTCGACAGGGCACACCGCTCGTTCCACGCAGCATTGCCGACTGGAGGTCGCCAATGCTGCTAGAACTCGCGCAGTGGCTGGCCAAGGACATCCGCGCGTTCAACGTGTTTGGCTACATCACCTTGCGCGCGGTGCTGGCCTGCCTGACGGCGCTGTTGATCACCTTCATGGTCGGCCCGGCGATGATACGGCGGTTGACTTCGTACAAAATCGGGCAGGCGGTGCGCAGCGACGGCCCGCAATCGCACCTGCCGAAGGCCGGCACGCCGACTATGGGCGGTGCGCTGATTCTGGTTGCGATCGGCATTACGACGCTGTTGTGGGCCGATCTTGAAAATCGTTTCGTCTGGGTCACGCTGGCCGTGACGTTGGGTTTCGGCGCCATTGGCTGGGTCGACGATTACCGCAAGGTCGTCAACCGCGATCCGAAAGGGCTGTCGGCGCGAACCAAGTTCTTCTACCAGTCGCTGATTGGCATGGTCGCCGCCTATGTGATTGCTTTCAGCACCAACCTGCCGGCGCAGACCGAATTCATCGTGCCCTTCTTCAAGAACGTCGGTTATCCGCTCGGTGTCATCGGATTCATGGTGCTGACCTATTTCGTCATCGTCGGCACCAGCAACGCGGTCAACCTGACCGACGGTCTCGACGGTCTTGCCATCATGCCGACGGTGATGATCAGCGGCGCGCTCGGCATCTTCGCCTACGTCGCGGGTAACGCGGTGTTCTCCAAATACCTCGGCTTTCCCTACATACCGGGCGCCGGCGAACTGGCGGTGTTCTGCGGCGCGATGGCCGGCGCGGGACTTGCCTTCCTCTGGTTCAACGCTGATCCGGCCGAAGTGTTCATGGGCGACGTCGGCGCGCTGGCACTGGGTGCGGCACTGGGCACCGTCGCCGTCATCGTGCGGCAGGAAATCGTGCTGCTGATCATGGGCGGTGTATTTGTGGTGGAGACTCTCTCGGTGATGCTGCAGGTGGCGTCGTTCAAGCTGACCGGCAAGCGCATTTTCCGCATGGCGCCTTTGCACCATCACTACGAATTGAAGGGCTGGAAAGAGAACCAGGTTGTCGTGAGGTTTTGGATCATCACGATGATGCTGGTGCTGGTTGGATTGTCGACGCTGAAACTGCGATGAGAAATGCTGGAACTGAACGGCAGAAAGGTTCTTGTGCTCGGATTGGGTGACACCGGCATGTCGATGGCGCGCTGGCTCAGCGCGCGCGGCGCGCGTGTCACTGTCGCCGACACGCGTGCGCAGCCGCCGCATGCGGCGGCGCTCGCGCGCGAATTGCCGGAGGTCGCCATCGAGTGCGGTGGCATCGCCGCGTCCAGCGTGCAGCAAGCCGAATTCATTGCCATCAGTCCGGGCATCGACCGCCGTACGCCGGCAGTGGCGGCCGCCATCAAGCGCGGCACGCCGGTGGCCGGCGATGTCGAGTTGTTCGCGCAGGCGTTGCAGCGCATGAAAACGCAACCGCAGGTGATTGCGATCACCGGCACCAACGGCAAAAGCACGGTGACGCAAATGGCCGGCGATATCTGCGCCGCTGCCGGCCGTCGTACCGTGGTCGCCGGCAACATCGGCACGCCGGTGCTGGAGGCGCTCGATGACATCGAACGCAGCGGCGCCGTGCCTGAGGTGTTCGTGCTTGAACTGTCGAGTTTCCAGCTCGAGAGCACGGCGGACCTGAACGCCGATGCGGCGGCAATGCTCAATCTTTCGGAAGACCATCTCGACCGTTACGACGGCATCGCCGATTACGCACGCGCCAAGCAGCGCATCTTCAATGGCGATGGCGCACAGATACTCAACCGCGCAGATTCCTGCAGCGCGGGAATGGCGATTACAGGGCGCATCGTGCATCGTTTCGGCATCGATGCGCCGCAAGGCGAACATGAATGGGGCATTGCCGGCAGCGCCGGCGAGGCGGTGCTGATGCACAACCGCCAGGCCCTGCTGCCGCTGGCGGAACTGCCGGTTGCCGGTTTGCACAACGCCGCCAATGCGCTGGCGGCCGGTGCGCTCTGTCATGCCATCGGGATCAACGATGCGGCCATCGCGAAAGCGCTGCGCGCTTTCAAAGGCCTGCCGCATCGCGTCGAAAAAATCGATGTCATCGATGGCGTCACCTACTACGACGATTCCAAAGGCACCAACGTCGGCTCGACGGTGGCCGCGCTCGGCGGCTTTACGCAGCCGGTGGTGCTGATCGCCGGCGGCGACGGCAAGGGCCAGGATTTCGCGCCGCTGCGCGACCCGGTGCGGCAGCGCGCACGCGCGGTGGTTCTGATCGGTCGCGACGCCGGACTTATCGCAAAAGCCCTCGACGGTTGCGGTGTGCCCTGCATCAATGCCAGCGATATGGACGATGCGATTCGTCATGCACAGGCGCAGGCGAAAGCCGGCGATGCCGTGCTGTTATCACCGGCCTGTGCGAGTTTCGACATGTTTCGCAGTTACAACCACCGCGGCGAGGTATTTGCTGGCGCGGTGAGAAAGCGCGCCGGTCATGGGCGGCGCTGAAGCCATGTTCTATAGCGACGTCAAAGGCCGCACGGTGGCTGCCGACTATGATTTCGCCCTGATCTGGGCGGCGGCACTCCTGCTCGCGCTGGGGCTGGTGATGGTCTACTCATCGTCAATCGCCATCGCCGAAGGCAGTCGCGCGACCGGCCAGCAGTCGGCTTATTTTCTGATCAGGCATTGCGCTTACCTGGCGGTCAGCTTCGTGCTGGCGGTGGCGGCCTTCCAGTTTCCGCTGGTTGTCTGGCAAAAGGGCGCGCTCTATCTGTTCATGCTTGGCGTCGCTCTGCTCATGCTGGTGCTGGTGCCCGGCGTCGGCCGCGAGGTCAACGGCAGCCAGCGCTGGCTGTCGCTCTTCGTCGTCAACTTCCAGCCGTCGGAAGTCATGAAGCTGTTTGCGGTGATTTACGCCGCCGACTACACAGTGCGCAAATCGGCGGATATGCACAGCCTGAAAAAAGGCTTTCTGCCGATGTTCGTCGTCATGCTGCTGGTCGGCGGACTGTTGTTGCGCGAACCCGATTTCGGCGCGTTCGCCGTGATCACCGTAATCGCGATGGGCATCCTGTTTCTGGGCGGCATGAACTGGCGTCTGTTTGCCGGCCTGATCGTGTTGCTGCTGGTCGGTTTCGTGCTGTTGATCTGGCTGTCGCCCTATCGTTTGCAACGAGTGGTCGGGTTCATGGATCCGTGGGCCGACCCTTTCGGCAAGGGCTACCAGTTGTCGCACGCCCTGATCGCGTTCGGGCGCGGCGAATGGCTGGGGGTCGGGCTTGGTGCCAGCGTCGAGAAACTGTTTTATCTGCCCGAGGCGCACACCGATTTTCTCCTCGCGGTAATCGCCGAGGAACTCGGTTTTATCGGCGTGCTGATGGTGATACTGGCGTTTTCGTTCATCGTCGCGCGCGCGTTTGCGATTGGCCGCCAGGCTGCGCAACTCGAGCGGCATTTCCCCGCGCTGGTGGCGCAGGGCATCGGTATCTGGCTCGGTGTGCAGACGATCATCAACATGGGTGTGAACATGGGGGTGTTGCCGACCAAGGGCCTGACGCTCCCCTTGCTGTCGTTCGGCGGCAGCGGCATCGCCGCGAATTGTTGTGCGCTGGCCGTGCTGTTGCGGGTCGACTGGGAAAATCGCCAGCTCATGCGGGGCGTCAAGATATGAGCCGCACCATCATGATCATGTCCGGCGGCACCGGCGGACACATTTTTCCGGCGCTCGCCGTCGCGGAAAATCTCCAGGCGCGCGGCTGGGACATCGTCTGGCTTGGCGCGAAGGCGGGCATGGAGGCCACACTGGTGGCGCCGCGCGGTTACACCATGGCGTGGATCAATATGAGCGGCGTGCGTGGCAAGGGGTTGTTGCGCGCCGTGTTGCTGCCGCTGCAACTGCTGGTCGCCTTCTGGCAGAGCGCGCGCGCGATATTCTTGCATCGGCCGAACGTCGTGCTCGGCATGGGCGGTTACGTGTCCTTTCCCGGCGGCATGATGGCCTCGCTGCTCAATCGTCCGCTGGCGATTCACGAACAGAATTCCGTCGCCGGGCTCGCCAATCGCGTGCTCGCAAAAATCGCCGACCGCGTGCTGGCCGGCTTTCCCGACGCCTTTGCATCAATGGGCGGTGTCTGGACCGGCAATCCGGTGCGCAGCGATATCGCCGCGCTGGCGGCACCGGCGCAGCGTTATGCCGGCCGCAGCGGCCCGCTACGTTTGACGGTGATCGGTGGCAGCCTCGGTGCGCAGGCGTTAAACAGCACGGTGCCGCAGGCGCTGGCCTTGATTCCGGCGGCCAACCGTCCGCAGGTCACGCATCAGTCAGGCGCGCGTCATCTGGCCGAAGTCGAAAAATATTATCGCGACGCCGGGGTCGAGGCGAAGTTACTGCCCTTCATCGACAACATGGCGGCGCAATACGCGGAATCGGATTTGATCATCTGCCGCGCCGGCGCATCGACGATTGCTGAACTCGCCGCCGCCGGCATTGCCAGCGTGCTGGTGCCATTCCCGCACGCGGTTGACGATCATCAAACGCACAACGCGCGGTTTTTGTCGGAGCGCGGCGCCGCGGTGTTGATTCCGCAGCATGAACTGACGCCGCAGAAACTGGCCGAGTTGTTGCGCAGCATCAACCGCGATGCACTGCTCGAGATGGCGACCAAGGCACGCAGCGTCGCAAAACCGGATGCGACACAAAGTGTCGCCGACGAATGCATGAGGCTGGCGGCATGAAGCACAAAGTCAAAAAAGTGCATTTTGTGGGCATGGGCGGGACCGGCGCGAGCAGTGAGCAGGGGCCCGCGCGCAGCGCGGGATGCGAACGTCCGCGAGCGACGTCAGCCGCCGATACGAATCGTTTGGATATGAACGCATGAAGCACAAAGTCAAAAAAGTGCACTTCGTGGGCATCGGCGGCTCGGGCATGAGCGGCATCGCCGAGGTGTTGCTCAATCTGGGCTTCGAAGTTAGCGGCTCCGATTTGAACGAGGGCGCGGCGACGCTGCGTTTGAAAAGCCTCGGCGCGAAGGTCACCAGGGGCCACGCCGCGGATAACGTCGCCGCGGTCGATGCGGTGGTGATTTCGAGCGCAGTCAAGGAAGACAATCCGGAAGTGGTGGCGGCGCGCGCGCACAAAATCCCGGTGGTGCCGCGCGCGATGATGCTGGCCGAGTTGATGCGCCTCAAACAGGGCATCGCGGTGGCTGGCACGCATGGCAAGACCACGACGACGAGTTTGATTGCGAGCGTGCTGGCCGAGGCCGGCATGGATCCGACCTTCGTCATCGGCGGCCGCCTCGAAGCCGCCGGCTCGCACGCCAAGCTTGGCAGTGGCGAATTCATCGTCGTCGAAGCGGACGAGTCGGATGCCTCGTTCCTGTATCTCTCGCCGGTGTTGGCGGTGGTGACCAATATCGACGCCGACCACATGGAGACCTACGGCCACTACTTCGGCCGGCTGCGCCAAGCCTTCCTCGATTTCGTGCAGCACCTGCCGTTCTACGGCACGGCCGTGTTGTGCATCGACGACGCCAACGTGCGCGAGATCCTGCCGGCGGTGACCAAGCCGGTGACGACTTATGGTTTGTCGGAGGCGGCGCAGATCCGCGCGGTCGATGTGAAAGCCGATGGCGGACGCATGCACTTTCGCGTCGTGCGCAAGGACATGCACGGCCACGCGCTCGCCGATCTCGACGTGACACTGAACCTCGCCGGCACGCACAACGTGCTCAATGCGCTGGCGGCGATTGCCATTGCCATGGAGGTCGGCGCGGCGGATGCGGCGATCGTCAAGGCGCTGGCGGAATTTCGCGGCGTCGGCCGCCGCTTCCAGCGCTACGGTGATCTGCCGGTTGCGGCGGGCGGCTGTTACACGCTGATCGACGATTACGGCCATCACCCCGCCGAAATGGCGGCGACGCTGGCCGCCGCGCGCGGCGCCTTTCCCGGCCGCCGCATCGTGCTGGCGTTCCAGCCGCACCGCTACACGCGCACACGCGATTGCTTCGAGGATTTCATCAAGGTGCTGTCGACCGTCGACGTGCTGCTGCTCACCGAAGTCTATGCGGCCGGCGAAGCGCCGATCGTTGCCGCCGACGGCCGCGCGTTGATGCGCGCTGTGCGGGTGAACGGCAAGGTCGAACCGATATTTGTCGAACAGGCGGTGGATTTTCCCGCCGCCATCAACGGCGTGATGAAGGACGGCGACGTCGTGTTGACGATGGGCGCGGGTTCGATCGGCACGCTGGCCGGCACGCTGGCGGCGCAGGCGACCGGAGGCAGGGCATGAGCCGTCGCATCGATCAAACCATGCTGACGGCAGGCGCCGATTTTATGCAGGCCTGCGCGGAACCGTTATGGACATGAGCGAGAAGCCCACAGCGCGCATGGCCAAGCCGCCGGTTGAACTGCGCGGTGAGGTGCGTCTGGACGAGTCGATGGCACGGCACGTCAGCTGGCGTGCCGGCGGCTGTGTCACGCGTGCTTATGTGCCGGCCGATGTGGATGACCTGTGCGCCTTCGTGGCTGCCGCGCCGGCGACCGAACCGCTGGTATTTGTGGGATTGGGCAGCAATCTGCTGGTGCGCGACGACGGCTTCCGCGGTACCGTGATCTTCACGCACGGCGTGCTCAAGGAAATCCGTGTTGAAGGCCGCGCCATTTATGCTGAAGCCGGCGTGCCGAGTCCGAAGCTGGCGCGCTTTGCCGCCAACCATGCGCGCGGCGGCGCCGAATTCATGGCCGGCATCCCGGGCACCATTGGCGGCGCGCTGGCGATGAATGCAGGTTGTTACGGTGGCGAAACATGGAAAATCGTCGAGAGCGTGACGACGGTTGACCGCAACGGACAACTGCGCCAGCGCACGCGTGCCAATTACGACATCGGCTACCGGCACGTTGCACTGCTTGAAGACGGCGAAGAGTGGTTCCTGGCCGCGCGCTTCAAGCTGCCCAAGGGCGACAGCCTCAAGTCGCGCTCGATCATCCGCCAGTTGCTCGAACAACGCATCGCCGCGCAACCGCTCAGCCAGCCCAACGCCGGTTCGGTGTTCCGCAATCCGCCCGGCGACCATGCCGCACGTTTGATCGAAGCCTGCGGGCTCAAGGGCCATGCCATCGGCGGCGCGATGATCTCCGACAAGCATGCGAATTTCATCGTCAACCGCGGCAGGGCGACGGCCGCCGACATCGAGGCGCTGATCGATCTGGCGGCCAATACCGTGCGTGAAAAATTCGCCATCGAGCTTGAGCGCGAAGTGCGCATCCTCGGTGGCACGCCGACGAAGGAGGCCGCGCATGGCTGACTTCGGCAAAGTGGCTGTGCTGATGTGCGACTGCGCAAGCGCGCGCAGTGGCCGCGCAGCAGGCGTGTGCAGGAGGACTGCACATGGCTGATTTCGGGAAAGTTGCAGTGCTCATGGGCGGTCGCAGCGCCGAGCGCGAGATCTCGCTGATGACCGGCAGCAACGTGCTCGATGCATTGAAACGCAAGGGCATCGATGCACACCGCTTTGATCCGGCCGAGCGCCCGCTGTTCGAACTCGCGCGCGACGGCGTGCAACGCGTGTTTATCGCCTTGCATGGCCGTTACGGCGAAGACGGCACCGTGCAGGGCGCGCTGGAGTGGATGGAAATCCCCTATACCGGCAGCGGCGTGATGGCTTCAGCTCTGAGCATCGACAAGCTGCGCACCAAGCTGGTGTGGCAGGCCAGCAACATTCCGACGCCGCGCGGCGAGGTGATTGCCGCACAGAGCGACTGGCAGGCGCTGGTGCAGCGCCTCGGCCTGCCCCTCGTCATCAAGCCGGCGCACGAGGGCTCGAGTATCGGTATTACCAAGGTGGTGTCGGTTGACGGGATTGCGGAGGCGTACGCACTGGCGGCAAAACACGATGCGCTGGTGATTGCAGAGGAATTCATCGAGGGACGCGAATTGACCTCGGCGTTTCTCGGGGATGCGCCGTTGCCGCTGGTGCGTATCGAGGCGCCCGCCGGCAACTACGATTATCAGAACAAGTATTTCAGCGACGACACCCAATACCATTGCCCGAGCGGTCTGCCCGCCGCGCAGGAGCGCGAAATCCAGACGCTGGTGATGCGCGCGGTGGCGGCACTGGGTTGCTGCGGCTGGGGGCGTGCCGATCTCATTCTGCGCGACGACGGCCGGGCCTGTCTGCTCGAAATGAACACCATCCCCGGCATGACAGGGCACTCGCTGGTGCCGATGGCGGCGCGCGCCGCCGGCATCGAATTTGACGATCTTGCGTTGCGGATACTGGAGCTGGCCCATGTGGGATAGGCCCGACATCCTCAATGGCGTGGCAACCGCGCTGTTCGCGGCGGCCATCATGATGGTGGCCTACACCGCGTTGCATTACGCGGTGCGCCTGCCGGTGTTTCCGCTGCGCGAGGTGCGCATGAGCGCGGTGTCGCAGCATGTGACCCCCGAACAGATCGAGGCTATCGTGCGCGGCGAAATCGAGGGCAACTTTTTCACGGTGAACCTGCCGCGCGTGCGTGCCGCCTTCGAGCGCCTGCCGTGGGTGCGCAAGGTCGATCTGCGCCGCCAGTGGCCCGACCGCCTTGAGGTCGCGCTCGAGGAACATGTGCCGCTGGCGCGCTGGGGTGCGGACGCGCTGGTCAACACGCATGGCGAGGTGTTTACCGCCGCCTACGACGGCAAGCTGCTGAGCTTTGTCGGCGCGCGCGAAAGCATGAAGGAAATCACCATTCAATACGAATTTTTCCGCCGTAATCTGGCTGCGGTAGGCCTGGTGCCGGTGCAGATCGGCGTAACGCCGCGTCGCGCCTGGCAACTGCGTGCCGACAACGGGCTGACCATCGAACTCGGCCGCGAGGACATCGAGCTGCGGCTCGAACGTTTTGTCGGCGCCTATCAGCGCACGATCGGCCGCCTGCAGCGGCGCATCGACCACGTGGACTTGCGTTATTCAAACGGATTTGCGGTGCGCATCAGGGAACTGCGCGGAGAGCCGCGCGAGAACGAACGCGGGCGCGCCGTACGCGGCGCAGGAAAGGCGGAGAAAAAGGGATGAGCAAGGCCAAAGAAGAAAGAAGTCTGATCGTCGGACTCGACATCGGCACCTCGAAGATTGTCGCCATGGTGGCCGAGGCCAGGGGTGACGGTTACGAAGTGATCGGCATGGGTACGCATCCTTCGAAGGGTTTGAAGAAGGGCGTGGTGGTCAATATTGAAGCGACCGTCAATGCGATCCAGCGTGCGCTGGAAGAGGCCGAGTTGATGGCCGATTGCAAGATCGCCGAGGTCTACACCGGCATCGCCGGCAGCCACATCAAGAGTCTCAATTCGCGCGGCATGGTGCCGATCAAGGACCGCGAGGTGACGCAGCAGGACGTCGAGCGCGTGATCGAAACCGCGAAGGCGATTCCGATCCCGACCGACCAGCAGGTGCTGCACATCCTGAACCAGGAATTTATCGTCGATGGCCAGGGCGACGTGCGCGAACCGCTCGGCATGAGCGGCGTGCGGCTCGAGGTCAACGTGCATATCGTTACCGGCGCCGTGTCGGCGGCGCAGAACATCATCAAGTGCGTGCGCCGCTGCGGCCTCGAAGTGCGCGACCTGATCCTGCAGCCGCTGGCATCGGCCACCGCGGTGTTGTCGGAAGACGAAAAGGAACTCGGCGTTTGCCTCGTTGATATCGGCGGTGGCACCACCGACATCGCGATTTTTACGCAGGGCGCGATCCGTCATACCGGCGTGATTCCGATTGCCGGTGACCAGATCACCAATGACATTGCAATGGCCTTGCGCACACCGACCAAGGATGCCGAGGACATCAAGCAGCGCTACGGCTGCGCGTTGCGGCAGCTGGCCGACTCGCAGCAGATGGTGGACGTGCCGGGCATCGGCGAGCGCGGCGCGCGCCAGTTGTCGCGGCAGACGCTGGCCGAAGTCATCGAGCCGCGCATCGAGGAACTGTATTCGCTGGTGCAGTCGGAGCTGCGGCGCTCGGGTTACGAGGATCTGCTGTCGTCCGGCATCGTCATCACCGGCGGCTCGAGTTCGATGCAGGGCATGGTCGAGCTGGGCGAAGAAATTTTCCACATGCCGGTGCGCATCGGCCAGCCGCAATACCAGGGCGGTCTTTCGGAGGTGGTGCGCAATCCGCGCCACGCCACCGCGGTCGGACTGCTGCTGCTCGGTTTGCAGGAACAGCGGCACCACGCAATTTCGCAGGCGCAGATCAGCTCGTTCAGCGGTTTGCTCGAGCGCATGAAGAGTTGGTTCAAAGGAAATTTTTAGGGGTTGGCGGTGCGCACGGATTTGGGTGCGGCTTGACCGGTTTATTGAAATTTTTGGTTTTAACTTTAGTCACAGGAGGCAACTATGTTTGAAATCATGGAAGTTCCGTCGCAGGAAGCGGTCATCAAGGTTATCGGCGTTGGCGGTTGCGGGGGCAATGCCGTCGATCACATGATTGCCAACGGGGTCAAAGGCGTCGAATTCATCTGCGCCAATACCGATATGAAGGCGCTCAAGCGCACCCAGGCGCGTACTCAACTGCAAATCGGCAGCCAGGCGACCAAGGGTTTGGGCGCAGGCGCGAACCCCGAGGTTGGCCGGCAGGCGGCGCTGGAGGATCGCGATCGCATCATTGATCTCCTGCGCGGCGCAGATATGCTCTTCCTGACTGCGGGGATGGGCGGTGGCACGGGCACGGGGGCGGCGCCGGTAGTGGCGGAAATCGCGCGCGAACTGGGCATTCTGACGGTGGCCGTGGTGACCAAGCCGTTCGCGTTCGAGGGCAAACGCGAACGCATTGCACAAGAGGGCATGGCGGCGCTCTCCGAGCACGTCAATTCGCTGATCGTCATTCCCAACGACAAGCTGATGCAGGTGCTGGGCAATCAGGTATCGCTCAAAGATGCGTTTCGCGCGGCCAACGACGTGCTGCACGGCGCGGTAGCCGGTATCGCTGAAATCATTTCCTGCCCCGGTATGATCGGCGTCGATTTTGCCGACGTGAAAACGGTGATGTCGGAAACCGGCATCGCGATGATGGGTTCGGCCAAAGCGGCCGGCACCGACCGCGCGCGCATGGCGGCCGAACAGGCCGTGGCCTGCCCGTTGCTCGACGACATCGACATCGCCGACGCACGTGGTGTACTGGTCAACATTTCGGCGAGTTCGTCGTCGTTCCAGTTGCAGGAAATGTACGACGTAATGGATGTGATCAAGGCGGTGGCCGCTGAATCGGCGACTGTTATCACGGGCGTCGTCTACGACGACGATCTGGAAGACGAGTTGCGCGTGACGATTGTGGCGACGGGCCTTGGAAAAAACGGGGGGCGCATACAAACGAGGCCGCAGCTCGTGATCCCGGCCACTGGCACCGATGGCCCGATGGCACCCGGCAATGTGAACTACGAGGAACTCGACACGCCGGCGATGATCCGGCGCAATCGCACGCAAACGGTCGAAGCGATGAAAAACTCGGGTGTGGAAATGCTCGATATCCCGGCGTTTTTGCGCAAACAGGCGGACTAGGGCGGTGTTTTAGGAAGCGGGCAGGTATGAGTCACGGGTAGTACGCAGGCGGCCTGCTGGGTACGTAGTGGCCGCGCCGGTGACGGGGCGGCATGCTAAAATTCCAATGGAAGAACGGCAAAACCGAAGATAAATCAAGTGATTCAACAGCGCACCCTGAAAAACGTGATCCGCGCGACCGGGGTCGGTCTGCACACTGGCGAGAAGGTCTATCTGACCTTGCGTCCGGCGGCACCGAACACCGGCATCGTCTTCACGCGCGTCGATCTGCCGCAACCGGTCGAGGTCAGGGCCGATCCGTACCACGTCGGCGATACCCGTTTGTCGACCTGTCTCGAGGAGAACGGCGCGCGCGTTTCGACGGTTGAACATTTAATGTCGGCGCTGGCCGGTCTCGGCATCGACAATGTTTACGTCGATGTTTCCGCGCCGGAAGTGCCGATCATGGATGGCAGCGCCGGACCGTTTGTGTTCCTGCTGCAGTCGGCGGGCATCGAAGAGCAACCGGTGGCAAAGAAATTCATCCGCATTCTCAAGACGGTTGAAGTGAGCGACCGCGACAAGACGGCGCGGTTTTCGCCGCATAACGGTTTTCGCGTCGAATTCAGCATCGATTTCGATCATCCGGTGTTCGACAGTTCGTCAAACACCGTGGCAGTTGATTTTGCCACCACGTCCTACGTCAAGGAAGTCAGTCGCGCGCGGACGTTCGGTTTCATGCACGAAGTCGAGTGGATGCGCGGGCAGGGCCTGGCCCTCGGTGGCTCTCTTGACAACGCCATCGTCCTTGACGAATACCGCGTGTTGAACAACGACGGTCTGCGTTACGACGACGAGTTCGTCAAACACAAGGTGCTCGACGCCATCGGCGATCTTTACCTGCTCGGGCATCCGGTCATCGGCACGTTTGCCGCACACAAGTCGGGGCATGCCCTCAACAATGCATTGTTGCGCCGATTGCTCGAAACCGAGGGGGCGTGGGAATACGTGACCTTCGACCGGGTTGAAGACGCGCCAGCCTGCGTTGCTTCGATTCAGCCCGTACTGGCTTGATCCGGCGCCGGTCGATCAGCGCGACGGCATTCTTGAAAGCGGGGCACATATGCTGGTTCTGCGCATTGTCGGTTTCCTGCTGCTGATCACGATCGGCGGCTCGCTTGTCACCTATCTGCTGACCAAAAACCGCCGCTATCTGACCTTTGCCTGGCAGATCCTCAAATACGGCGTGGTCATGGCCTGCATCATCCTTGCCTTCATGCTGTTCGAACGGCTGTTGATGGCAGCCTAGATCCGGCGTCAGGGCGTTTTGCGGCCGTGCGCCGCCAGCCGGAGCAGCGCACCCTTCAGCGGTGAGTCCTCAAGCCCCTCCGCAAGACCCATAATATTCTCAATAGATTCAGTGCTTAAGCCGCTATTTTCGCGGCGGGGCGGGGGGCGTTTTGCGGGGTTCGTAACTTGCACTTCAATACGTATTGAAGTAACCTCCCTCCCCTGCTTCTGGTAGCTGGCAAGTAGCCGAGGGGTGAGTTGCTTCAGCTGGGTCGCAACAGCCGCGTTATCAGCCGACACTAAAAGGATTCCAGCGCGTAACTGCTTGACGCAACAGGATTGTGTCAATTCCGATGGCGCGTTTTTTGCTAGGATCTGCTGCAATTCGGACAAATCCCGAACCGCTCGCGTAAGATCGCGCAACGGGTCGGACGAATTGAGATAGAAGTCGAGTTTACGCGCCGGCATCGGGTTGGGATTGTGGAACAACAATGAACATTATTCTAGTTTCCGGAAAACTGACCAAAGCGCGGACCATCACGCTGACCCTGCCGCACCTGATCGCGGGTGCGATGGTGGCGGCCTTCTCAGTGCTGGTATTGGCATTTTGTATCCAATGGACGGTGTTGCGCTATGCGCCCAGCCTGAACAGCCCGCTGCTCAATTCCCTGATTCTAAGCGTTCAGCACGAGCAAAACGAAAAAGTGCAGAGTTACCTGCGCGAAAACCTGAACGCGATGGCGGCAAAATTGGGCCAGATGCAGGCACAGCTGCTGCGTCTAGACACTCTGGGCGAACGGCTTGCCAAGACCGCCGGCTTCAAACCGCAGGAATTCATGTTCGACCAGGCCCCCGGCCGTGGCGGCGCGGTCTCTAACCTGCCGACCTACGATCTTTCACTGGGCGATCTGACCCAGCAGATCAACGTCCTGACCCAGCAGATGGAAGATCGCACCGAGAAACTCGGCATTCTCGACTCGCTGATGATCGTCGACAGCGCGAAGAAAAAACTGCTGCCGTCGGTGCTGCCGATCGAAGGCGGCTGGTATTCATCCAATTACGGCTGGCGCATCGATCCGATCAGCGGCGTTCGCGCTTTTCACGAGGGCATGGACTTCATGGCCGAGATGGGAACACCCGCTCACGCGGCCGCCGGCGGCATGGTTGTCTACTCTGATTTGCACTCTCAGTATGGTAATATGGTGGAGATTGATCACGGCAACGGACTGGTTTCGCGTTACGCGCATCTTTCCAAGCGCCTGGTCAAAAACGGCGACGTCGTTTTGAGTGGCAGCACGATCGGTGCGGTCGGCACAACGGGACGTTCGACCGGGCCTCATTTGCATTTTGAAGTGCGCCAGAACGGGGCGCCGCTGAACCCGGTGCAATTCCTGCGATTGCCCGGCTAACAAATTCGGATTCGACGCCGAAGGGGGTGGGGTGTTTCCCCACCCCTTTTTGTTTGAGGATTTGCCGGCAGTAACTCACGGCGCAGCGGTAATTGCGCCCCATTTGATTGAAAAACATGGTCACAGGTTTACTCAAAAGAATTTTCGGCAGCCGCAACGAACGGCTGTTAAAGCAATACTCGGCGACGGTGCGAACGATCACCGCGCTTGAACCCGCGATATCGAAACTGTCGGACACCGAACTGCAGGCGAAGACGGCCGAGTTCAAGCAGCGTTTTGCCGCTGGCGAACCGCTCGATCAGATGCTGCCCGAAGCCTTTGCGGTGGTCCGCGAGGCCGGCAAACGCGTGCTGCAGATGCGGCACTTCGACGTACAGATGATCGGCGGCATCGCGTTGCATCAGGGCAAGATCGGCGAAATGCGCACCGGCGAGGGCAAGACGCTGGTGGCCACATTGCCCGCCTACCTGAACGCCCTGTCGGGCAAGGGCGTGCACGTCGTCACGGTGAACGACTACCTCGCCAAACGCGACTCGGAGTGGATGGGTCGCGTCTACGGTTTCCTTGGCCTCTCCGTCGGCGTCATCCTGTCGCAAATGGACCACGCCGACAAGCAAAGCGCCTACGCTGCCGATATCACCTACGGCACCAACAACGAATTCGGCTTCGATTACCTGCGCGACAACATGGCGTCGGCCGCCACAGAGCGCTTCCAGCGCACACTCAACTACGCCATCGTCGACGAGGTCGATTCGATCCTGATTGACGAGGCGCGCACACCGCTGATCATCTCCGGCCAGGCTGAAGACACCACCGAACTGTATTTCCGCATGAAGGAAATCGCGCCGCGTCTGACGCGCCAGCAGGATGAAAACAGTCCCGGCGACTACAGCGTCGACGAAAAAGCGCACCAGGTGCTGCTCTCGGAGCAGGGCCACGAGCGCGCCGAAGCGCTGCTGGCGGAAGCTGGAATGCTGCCGCACGGCGGCAGTCTGTATGACCCGTCGAACATCAACCTGATGCACCATCTGTACGCTGCGCTGCGCGCGAATACCCTTTATCACCGCGATCAGCATTATGTCGTGCAGGAAGACGAAGTCATCATCGTCGACGAATTTACCGGCCGGTTGATGCCGGGCCGGCGCTGGTCAGATGGCCTGCACCAGGCCGTTGAGGCGAAAGAAGGCGTGTCGATCCAGCGCGAGAACCAGACTCTGGCGTCGATCACCTTCCAGAACTATTTCCGCATGTATGCGAAGCTGGCCGGCATGACCGGCACGGCGGACACGGAAGCCTACGAGTTCCAGCAGATCTACAGCCTCGAGACGGTGGTCATTCCGACGCACCATCCGATGGTGCGCGATGACCGCATGGACCAGGTCTACCAGACCTCGCGCGAAAAATACGTTGCGGTGATCAAGGATATCCAGGACTGTTATTCACGCGGCCAGCCGGTGCTGGTCGGGACCACCTCGATCGAGAATTCCGAGCTGGTGTCGAAAATGCTTGAGAAGGAAAAGCTGCCGCACAACGTGCTCAATGCCAAACAGCACGCGCGCGAGGCTGAGATCGTGGTGCAGGCCGGGCGGCCGAAGACCATCACTATTGCCACCAACATGGCCGGTCGCGGCACCGACATCGTGCTCGGCGGCAATCCCGAACCGGAAATCGCGAAAATACACGCCGATCCGGGTCTCGACGAGGCGACGAAACAAAAGCGCGTCGAGGAACTTAAACACGAATGGCAGAAGGTGCACAATCAGGTGGTCACCTCGGGCGGTCTGCACATCATTGCCACCGAGCGCCACGAGTCGCGCCGCATCGACAACCAGTTGCGCGGCCGCGCGGGTCGTCAGGGCGATTCCGGATCCAGCCGGTTTTATCTTTCCCTCGAAGATCCACTGCTGCGCATCTTTGCCTCCGAGCGCGTGGCGTCCATCATGCAGCGGTTGAAGATGCCGGACGGCGAAGCGATCGAACATCCGTGGGTCACGCGCGCCATCGAGAACGCGCAACGCAAGGTCGAGGCGCGCAACTTCGACATGCGCAAACACCTGCTCGAATACGACGACGTTGCCAACGACCAGCGCAAGGCGATTTACGAATCGCGCAACCAACTGCTCGAAGCGACCGACATTTCGGACCGCATCAATTCGATCCGTCGCGAAGTCATCAGCGCGTTCTTCAGCCAGCACATTCAGCCCGAAAGCCTGGAAGAGCAGTGGGACATTGAAGCGCTCGAAAAGACGTTGATGGCCGAACTGCAGCTCGAACTGCCGATCAAGCAATGGCTTGCCGATGAAAGCACGCTCGACGAGGATCAACTGCGCGCGCGTATCGTTGATTACGCCGACCGCAAGTACGCGGACAAGGTCGTGCCGTTTGAGGTGGGGCCGATCCGCCAGTTCGAGCGTACTCTGATGCTGCAAAGCATCGATTCGCACTGGCGCGAGCATCTCGCGGCGCTTGACCATCTCCGGCAGGGCATCCACCTACGCAGCTACGCGCAGAAAACACCGGCGCAGGAATACAAGAAAGAAGCCTTCGAGTTGTTCGGCCTCATGCTTGAAATGATCAACACCGAGGTCACCCGCATTCTGATGACGGTGCAGTTCCGCAGCGAAGCCGAATTGCAAAAAGTCGAGGAACCGCAGGCACCGAAGAACGTGCAATTTCATCATGCCGACCACGACGAAGCGCTGCAGGAAGCGAATGCGGACGCTGCGGGATCAGACGCGCAGACCTTCGTGCGCCAGGGCCAGAAAGTCGGTCGCAACGATCCCTGTCCCTGCGGCTCCGGCAAGAAATACAAGTACTGCCATGGCAAGCTGGTTTGAGCGTAGTCGCGTAGCGGGCACAAGGGAACAACCATGGCGGTAAATCTGGCCGCGCCGGATGCACAATCGTTGACGCCCGTTCGCGGCGTGACTCTCGGTATCGCCGAGGCCGGCATCAAAAAATCGCAACGCAAAGACCTGCTTGTCATTAAACTCGATGACGGCGCCAGCGTGGCCGGCGTCTTCACGCAAAACCGCATGTGCGCGGCCCCGGTCATCGTGACGCGCGAGCATCTGGCCGTTGCAGCAACGAAAATCAGGGCGCTGGTGGTCAATACCGGGAACGCCAATGCGGGCACTGGCACCGAGGGTCTGGCCCATGCGCGCAAAACCTGCGCCGATCTGGCGAAGCTTCTCGACTGCGCGCCGGCGCAGATTCTGCCATTTTCGACCGGCGTCATCATGGAACCGCTGCCCGTCAAGCGCATCAGCGCCGGCCTGCCGGCCTGTCTCGCCGACCTGCGCGGCGACAACTGGGCGAATGCCGCGCAGGCGATCATGACCACCGACACGATACCGAAGGCGGCTTCGAAACAGATCACCGTCGGCAAGGCGCGCGTGACGATCACCGGCATCGCCAAGGGCGCCGGCATGATTCACCCGAATATGGCGACCATGCTTGGTTACATTGCGACCGACGCGCGCATCACCCAGCCGTTGCTGCAGAAAATCGTCGCCCAGGCGGCGCAAAAATCGTTCAACGTCATCACCGTCGATGGCGATACCTCGACCAACGACAGCTTCATGCTGATTGCCAGCGGTGCGGCCGACATGCCGGAGATCGGCAGTGAAAAGAGCGCCGAATACGCTGAACTCTGCGCTGGTGTCACCGCGGTGGCGGGCGAACTCGCGCGTGCCATCGTGCGCGATGGCGAGGGCGCAACCAAATTCATCACCCTGCAGATCGAGGGCGGTCGCGACGACGAGGAATGCCGCAAGGTCGGTTTCGCCATCGGGCACTCGCCGCTGGTGAAAACCGCATTTTTCGCCTCCGATCCGAACCTCGGCCGAATACTCGCCGCAATCGGCTACGCCGGCATCAACGACCTCGATGTGTCGAAACTCGACCTCTATCTCGACGACGTGCTGGTGGCGCGCGGCGGTGGCCGCAATCCCGCCTATCAGGAGGCCGACGGCCAGCGCGTGATGAAACAAAGCGAAATCACGGTGCGCGTCGTATTGAACCGCGGCACGCATGTGGTCACGCTGTGGACCTGCGATCTGTCGCACGATTACGTCAGCATCAACGCCGATTACCGATCCTAGCCCTGGCGGTTATATTCAACCATGAACTCGACTGATAAATTGTTTGAACGCGCCGAGAGCCTGCTCGGGCGCCTGGAAAAACTGCTGCCTGGCGAACCCGCGTCGACCGAATGGAAAAAGTCGATCGCCTTTCGCTGGCGCAAACGCAACGGCCGGGGCGCGATCCAGAGCGTCAACCATGTGCACAAGATCAGCCTTGTCGATCTGCGCGGCATCGACCGCCAGAAAAAAATCGTCGAACAGAACACGCGCCAGTTCGTTGAGGGTTATCCCGCAAACAACGTGCTGCTGACCGGTTCTCGCGGCACCGGCAAGTCGTCGCTGATCAAAGCGCTGCTCAACAAGTTCGCGCCGCGCGGGCTGCGCGTGATCGAGGTTGAAAAGCACGATCTGACCGATTTGCCCGACATCGTCGAGCAGATCGCCGCGCGCCCCGAGCGTTTCATTCTGTATTGTGACGACCTCTCGTTCGAGGCTGACGAGCCGGGTTACAAAGCACTCAAAGTGGTGCTCGACGGCTCCGTCGCGGCGGCCTCCGAAAACTGCCTGATTTACGCGACCTCGAACCGGCGCCATCTGATGCCGGATTACATGTCCGACAATCTCGAAGCCAAGCCGGTCGGCGACGACATTCATCCCGGCGAGACGGTGGAAGAAAAAATCTCGCTGTCGGAGCGTTTCGGTGTCTGGGTATCGTTTTATCCCTTCGACCAGGACGAATATCTCGAAATCGTCGCGCAGTGGCTCGGCTACTTCAAGATCGCCGGTGCGACCAGCGAAACCGTGCGTCACGCTGCCTTGCAGTGGGCCCTGCAACGCGGTTCGCGCAGCGGCCGCGTTGCCTGGCAGTTCGCGCGCGACTGGGCCGGGCGCGCGCATGCCGCTCGCGGCAAGTAGCCGCAGACCGGACTGAAGCGGTGGCGCCGGTCAAGCGCATCGAGGTGGCCGCCGCTGTCATTGAAAACGACTGCGGCGACTTTTTGCTCGCGCAGCGCCCGGTCGGCAAGGTCTACGCTGGCAATTGGGAATTTCCCGGCGGCAAGGTCGAGCCCGGTGAATTGGCCGCCGAAGCGCTCAAACGCGAATTGCACGAAGAACTCGGCATCGATGTCGATGTCGCCTATCCCTGGCTGACGCGCGAATTCGATTACGCGCATGCTTCTGTCACGCTGCGTTTTTTTCGTGTGCTGGCGTGGCGCGGCGAACCGCACGGCCGTGAGCAGCAGCAATTTGTGTGGCAGTCGAAGGGCAACGTTACTGTGGCGCCGGTATTGCCGGCCAATGGCCCGATATTGCGAGCGCTTGAACTGCCGCAGGCCTACGGCATTACGTGCGCCGAGCAAATCGGACGTGCCGCGTTCATGCAAAAACTGGAGGTTGCCCTGAATTCCGGGCTGCGGTTAATCCAGGTCCGCGAAAAGAACATGAATGAACAGGAACTCGCCGCTTTCGCCCGCGACGTCGTCACTTTGGCGGGGCAGTTTGGCGCGCGTGTGCTCGTCAACGGCAAGCCCGACGTCGCTGCTGCGGCGGGTGCCGACGGCGTGCACTTGAATTCTTCGGCATTGATGTCATGCCAAAGGCGGCCGGATGTTGCTTGGTGCGGCGCCTCCTGTCACAACGCCGGCGAACTCGCGCATGCGCAATTTCTCGGACTGGATTTTGTTGTGCTCGGTACCGTTGCGCCGACACCGAGTCATCCCGGCGCACCGACACTGGGTTGGGCGCACGTTGCGGAACTGATTCGCAATTATTCTCTGCCCGTCTACGCCCTGGGCGGCGTAAATGCGGACGATATGCGGCGGGCCTGGCAATGCGGCGCACACGGCATCGCCATGTTGCGCGGCGCCTGGGGTTTGTAATCCGGGTCGGGTCGGCTGGCCGCTGCGGCGCAGCGGCTCAATTCAGGGATGGGGGCGGTGACGGATTTTCATCCGTTTCAAATTCTTCCGACGGTTCGGCAACGGGGATTTTGTAATTTTCGCTGGCCCATGCCCCAAGATCGATCAAACGACAGCGTTCCGAACAGAAGGGGCGGAACGGATTGGCGGGATCCCAGTACGCGGGTTTTCTGCACTGCGGACAGTTCACGACGCGTAGCGTCATCGACGCACCCGTTTCAAAGATTACAGAAGGTCAATTCAAAATCGACGTCTGTTTCGATGACCCGCGGACGCTGGCCGCCTTCGTGCGTGGTGAAGCGGATGTTCAACGCGTATTTGTTGGCGCTGATTTCCGGCACGCACTGGTAGTCGCGGCTCAGACGCAGGCGCAGCATTTGCGCGACGCGGCCGGCCATCATTTGCTGATAAACGCCCTGCACCGCGGTCTGGCTTGACACCTTGCCGCTTTCGCGCAGCAGTCGCAGCATGATCGCAATGCCGTCGCGTATCGGCAGGAACGGGGCGAGCCAGCCTTCGAGATCGTGACGATGCAATTCCGCGCCCTGGTGCAACCAGTAGTGATACGAAGGTACGTCGAATTCGCAGACGCCGCCCGGAATATTGGTGCGCTGCTTGATGCTCATCAGCCATTCGTTTTCGCGCAGTTCCTGGCCGATCTTGCCGGACATCTGAAAGAGGCGCGATGAAACGCGGTCGATTTCCCACAGAATGCTGTCGAGCGCTTCCTGCGAAATTTCCGGGTTGTCGCGCAGCGCTTCGAGGGTGTGCTTTTGCCGCTCGAGTTCCTGCAACAGATCGGATTTGAGATCGGCGCGGCTGGCGACTTCCAGAATTTCAAAAATGCACAACAGCGCGACATGATGTTCCTGCGCGTCGGCTTTGGCGGTGAAATACTGGACGCGCTCGTACAAATCTTCGAGCCGCAGCAATGTGCGTATCCGCTCGCTCAACGGGTATTCGTAACTGATCACGGCGAGTACGGATTACCGAGGAAGTGACTAATGCGGCCAATTGTTCTACAAAACCGAAAAAAAATAAAGACTTCAGTGCGGTTTTTTAGGTTTTTCCGACCATACCTGACCGCCCGCCTCATTTTTCGTAAGGGCGAGGTAATGCTGGTGAACTTCGGCGGTGCGGCGGCGCAGCGTGTCCAGATCGACGTCATTGAGGATGACGTCGTCGGCGCGGGCCAGGCGGTCGGCACGGCTGACCTGGCTGGCCATAATGTCGCGAACGGTTTCCGCCGAGAGCTTGCTGCGTTGGCGGACGCGGGCGATCTGCGTGTCCTCGCTGCAGTCGACGACCAGCGTGCGTTTCGCCAGATCGCGATAGGCTCCGGTTTCAACGAGCAGGGGCACCACCAGCACGGCATAGGGCGCGGTCACCGCGCGGATCGCGGCATCGACCTGTGCCCGTATCATCGGGTGCAGAATCGCCTCCAGTTGTTTGCGGGCAGCGGGGTCGGCAAAAACGACCTTTCTCATGCGTTCGCGGTCGAGCGCGCCGTCGGCACGCAGAAAATCCGCTCCGAATTGCCGGCCGATTTCGCGCGATCCGGCCTCACCGGGCGCAGTCAGCTGATGGGCAATCGCGTCGGTGTCGATGACCGCGGCGCCGAATTCCGCCAGCAGTTCGGCGACACTGCTCTTGCCGCTGCCGATCCCGCCAGTGAGTGCGATCACGAGCGGCATCGGGCTATAGCTGCTGCAGGTAGTATCGGACGATGGCGTCACCCCAGAACATCGCGATGAGCCCGGCCAGCACGAGGTAGGGGCCGAACGGAATCGGCCTGCTGCGTTCATGGCGCGCAAAGGCGATCAGGCTGATGCCGATGATGGCGCCGACAAAGGACGACAGCATGATGACGACCGGCAGCATTTTCCAGCCGAGCCAGGCACCGATGGCCGCCAGCAGTTTGAAATCGCCATAGCCCATGCCTTCCTTGCCGGTGGCCAGTTTGAATCCCCAATAGACGAGCCAGAGCGACAAATAGCCGGCCACCGCGCCGATGACGGCGGTTTGAAGATCGACAAAGGTGCTCCCCATGTTGACCAGAAGACCGACCCACAGCAGTGGCAGCGTGATGTCGTCCGGCAGGAAAAAGGTGTCGAGATCGATAAAGGCGAGCGCGATCATCGCCCATACGAACAAGAGGGCGGCAGCGGTGGTCCAGGTGAAGCCGAAATGCCAAGCGACAAATCCTGACAGACCTGCAGTAAACAGTTCGACGAGTGGATAACGCGGCGAGATCGGTGCACTGCAGCCGGCGCATTTGCCGCGCAGCACGAGATAGCTGATGACCGGGATGTTTTCCATCGCTGTAATGGCGTGCCCGCAGGCCGGGCATTGCGAACGCGGCACCATCAGGTTGTAACTTGCCTCATCTTGGACGGTCTGTCCGTTCGCCTCGGCGACTTCGGCGCGCCATTGGCGCTCCATCATCTTTGGCATCCGGTGGATGACGACATTGAGAAAGCTGCCGATGGTGAGTGAGAGGAGCGCAACCGTGGCGGCAAACAACGCCGGGTTGCTCTGCAGTAACTGGATTATTGACATCGGTGGGCGGGGCGCGGGGTGTTAAGGACGGGATACCGGATGGCGTAACGGTGGCGGGGTTTGCACCTCACGCGCAGTCCCCGTCCTCCGCAACGATCAAACCGCCTGACCCATCTTGAAGATCGGCAGATACATCGCGACAACCATGCCGCCGATCAGCGTGCCCAGCACAACCATGATCAGCGGTTCCATCAGGCTCGACAGCGCTTCGACCGCATCGTCGACCTCGGCCTCGAAAAAGTCGGCGACTTTGCTCAGCATGCCGTCGAGCGAACCGGCTTCTTCGCCGATCGCCACCATCTGCAGCACCATGTTGGGGAATAGATCGACGTTTTGCATCGAGACCACTAAGCTGGAACCGGTCGCCACTTCGCTCTGGATTTTTTTGGTGGCCACCCAGTACTCGTGATTGCCTGCGGCGCCGGCCACTGAATCGAGCGCTTCAACCAGCGGCACACCGGCGGCGAACATCGTTGCCAGCGTGCGCGTCCAGCGCGCGACGGTGGCTTTGCGCACGAGGTCGCCGAAGACCGGGGCCCTCAGCATGACCATGTCCATGAAAATCATCACGGCCTTGGAGCGTTTCCAGGCATACAAAAATCCGTAGATACTGCCGCCGATGATACTGAAGATCAGGTACCAGTATTTGACGAAGAAATCCGAGATTGCCATGACAACCAGCGTCGGTGCGGGCAAATCTGCACCGAAACTTGCAAATACCGTCTTGAACGCCGGGATTACGAAGATCATGATGATCGCCGTGATAATGAACGCCACTGCGATAATCGCGATCGGGTAAAACAGCGCGGATTTGATTTTGCCCTTGATCGCCTGGGTCTTTTCCTTGTAGGTGGCAAGGCGATCCAGCAGGCTGTCGAGAATACCGGCCTGTTCGCCCGCGCCGATCAGGTTGCAGAACAAGGCGTCGAAATACAGCGGATGCTTCTCAAAAGCCTGCTTTAGGCTCGAACCGGTTTCCACCTCGGTTTTGATTGCCATCAGCAGCTTTTGCACCGCCGGATTGCTGTGGCCTTTGCCGACGATATCGAAGGCCTGCAACAGCGGCACGCCCGATTTCAACATGGTCGCCAATTGGCGCGTGAACAGCGTGATGTCCTTGTCGGTGATGCTGCCGCCGCTGCGCGTGGAAACTTTCTTGACTTTGGTGACCTTGATGCCCTGGCGGCGCAGTTGTGCATTGACGACGGCTTCGCCGCCCGCTTTCATTTCTCCGCGGATGGTTTTGCCCGCTTTGTCGGTACCGGTCCATGAGTAGACGAATTCCTTAACGTCTTTTTTTGTGGCGGTAGCGGTGGCCATGGTGTTTCTCCCGTAGCGTGTTCAGACAGCGCGCTAACTTATTGGTTAAATTAAGATTCCATCTATCATGCCCGCGCGCGCCAGCTTTGTAAAGCGGCGCGTGGGTGACAGGGTGGCGAAGCCGGCGGTTTGCAGAGAGCGCGTACGGCGTTGTGTCAATGCTGCGGCCCAGGGCGACGGCGCGTTACGCCGGGGTGCGCGGCGCTCCTGCGGGCGGCTGCGGACGGTCAAGGCTGATGGATTTGATGACACGGTCTTGCGTTTGCACGATCTTCATGCGGTGCCCGGCAATTTCGACGCCGGTGCCCGGCTCGGGGATTTCGCGCAGATGTTCCAGCACAAGGCCGTTGAGTGTTTTCGGGCCGTCGAGCGGGAAGCGGTAGCCCAGTTTGCGATTGAGTTCGCGCAGCAGGCTGCCGCCCTCGACGACATAACTGCCGTCGGCCTGCGGATGGAAGTGTCCGGGCTGCAGCGGCGAATGCGTGGCGAATTCGCCGATCAATTCCTCTACGATGTCGTCCAGCGTCAGCATGCCCATCAGTTCGCCGTATTCATCGACGACAAAGCAAAGCCGGTCCTGGTGTTCCTGAAACTGCTGCAGTTGCGTGAACAGCGGTGTGCCCGAGGGGGCAAAGTAGGGCGTACGCATGAGGCCGCGCAATTGTCCGGCGGAAATTTCGCCGTCCTGGCTGAGGCTGAGCGCCTTGCGCACCAGCACGACGCCGATGATGTTGTCCGGCTGGCCCTCGTAGATCGGCAGGCGCCGGTGATACGCCGTTGCAATCTGCTCGCGCAGGATGGCTGGTGGGGCATCGATATTGACGGCCTCGATCTGGCTGCGCGGGGTCATGACATCGTCAACCGTGATTTGTTCGAGATCGAACAGATTGAGCAGAATGCTCTGGTGCTTTTTGGGAATGTAGTTGCCGGCCTCGAGAACCAGTGTACGCAGTTCCTCGGGCGTCATTTTGTTTTCGGAGGCGTCTGGCGGTTTGAGTCGCAGCAGCCACAATAAAGTCTGCACAAACAGGTTCACAAACCAGACCACCGGATAGAGCAGACGCAGAAGTGGCTTGAGCACGAAGGCGATCGGTGGCGCGATTGCCTCGGCATAGGCGGCGCCGACGACTTTGGGCGTGATTTCCGAGAACACCAGAATCAGGAAGGTGACCGTCAGTGCGCCGAGTGCAAGCGCGATTTCATCATCGCCGAAAAGACGCACGGTGATGACGCTGACGAGCACGGCCGCGGCTGCGTTGACCAGATTGTTGCCGAGCAGGATCACGCCGAGCAGGCGGTCGGTTTGCGCGAGCAGTTCGGTGGCGA
>JANXSE010000110.1 GCA_025356695.1 Betaproteobacteria bacterium | reverse complement strand
AACGCGGCGATGAAAGAAATGGGCGCGCTCTATCCGGAGATGACGGCGTGGACCGAGCGTTTCATTCCGCATCTGACGCACTCGCACGGTTCGCCGCATATCGGCGTGCGTTTGTGGCCGGCAGTGAGCAAGTAGGATGACGCGCGCTGCGTCTGCCCTGGTTGCGCTGCTGCTGGCATGGCCGGCGTGCGCGCAGAACTATCCGGTGCGGGCAATCCGTCTGGTGGTGCCGTCCACGCCGGGCGGCAGCAGCGATATTCTCGGCCGCATTGTCGCGCAGAAACTCGGCGAACAGCTCGGCCAGCAGGTGGTGGTGGACAACCGCGCCGGCGCCGGCGGCATTATCGGCGTCGACCAAGTGGCAAAAGCGCCGCCCGATGGTTACACCCTGTTGATTACGCCGGCGTCGCTGGCGATCAATCCGAGCATGTATGCGAAGCTGCCGTATAACGCGCAGCGCGATTTCGCACCGCTGTCGCTGATCGTCGCCGCGCCCAATGTGTTGTCGCTGCATCCGTCAGTACCGGCGAAAACATTGAAAGAGCTGATTGCGCTGGCGAAGGCCCGGCCCGGCAGTCTGGTCGCCGGCACCGCGGGCGTCGGTACCAGCCCGCATTTGTCGACCGAATTGTTCAAGAGCATGGCCGGCATCGATATCGTCATCGTGCATTACAAAGGTTCAGGGCAGGGCATGATCAGTTTGTTATCGGGTGAAAACGCCATGGCCTTCCCCAGTCTGCCGACGGTCATTCAGTATCTGAAAGCGAACAAACTGCGCGCGCTTGGTGTCACCACGCTGAAGCGCGCACCGGCCTTGCCCGATGTGCCGACGGTAGCGGAGGCCGGTTTGCCCGGTTATGAAGCCACACAGTGGTTCGCCATGCTGGCGCCGCTCGGCACGCCGTCGGCGATTGTCGAACGGCTCAATCAGGAAATCGTGCGTGCGCTGCGTACGCCGGAGGTCAAAGACCGCATCGCCGGCGAGGGTGCCGATGTAATCGCCAGCACGCCGGAAGAACTGGCGGCGTACAATAAATCCGAAACCGAAAAATGGGCGAAGGTCATCAAGGCGGCGGGTATCAAACCCGAATAGCGCGTTAAAAAATTCTGTTACTCCCGCGAAGACGGGAGTCCAAAAATTGAAGATATCATATGAATCAAAAGTAACTGGATTCCCGCCTTCGCGGGAATGACGTTTCTGAGAAGGGGAGTAGTAGCAATGCCATTCGCAAACATCGACGGAATCAAAACAAATTATCAAGTCACCGGCAGCGGCACGCCTCTGCTGATGCTCGCGCCCGGCGGCTTTGATTCGTCGATCATGCGCTGGTCGGCGAGCGGCGCGTGGAAAGAGCTGGTGCCGCTCAATGCATTGGCCGATCAGTTTCAGGTTATCGCCTACGACCGCCGCGAAGCCGGGGACTCCGGCGGACGCCTTGAAGCGCTGACGTGGGAACTTTACGTCAAACAGGCGATGGGCCTGCTCGATCACCTCAATATCGAAAGCGCTTATGTGCTCGGCGGTTGCATGGGCGTGTCGGTGGCGCTTGCAATCGGTCATCTGGCGCCGAAGCGCGCACGCGGACTGTTACTGCACTGGCCGGTCGGCGGTTATCGCTGGATGCTGAAGGGGCGCGGTTTTTTCGACGGCCACATCGCTTATGTGCGCGAGCATGGCCTTGTCGCGGCGCTTGGACGCGCGAAGGAACTCAAATCATTCTGGCGCGGCGATCCCTCGGGCGGACCGTGGTCGGCAGCATTGGCCAACGATCCCGCACTTGCCGAAACATTCGTGCAGCAGGACCTCGCGCATTACATCCGCATACTGGAGCGCAGCCGCGATACGCTGTTCAACGACACCATGCCCTCGGGCGCCAGCGGTGCAGAAGTGATCGCCATGCAGGCGCCGGCTTGCATCATGTCGGGTAACGATGCCGCGCATTCGCATTCATCGGCCTGCGCGCTGCGCGAATTGTTGCCGAAGGCGCAGATGTCGCCGCTGATGCCGCCCGAACAAACCGGCGCGGCGACGGGCGCATGGATACGTGAATCGGTGGCGTGGATGCTGCAGCAGTAAAGCGGTTGCGAACGACGGGCGCTAACGGTCAGACAGCGTCAGCGCCGTTTCGTCGAGCGTTTTTTCCAGACGCTTCAACAGTTCAGCGATTTCCGCTTCGCTGATCACCAGCGGTGGACATAACGCCAGCGTGTCGCCGATGGCACGCAGGATGAGCCCGTTTTTTTCGGCGACAGCGGCACAGATCGCGCCGATTTTCTGCTGGTGCGGAAATGCTTCGCGCGTTCTTTTGTTCCACACCAGTTCGATGCCCGCAAGCAAACCCTTGCCGCGCACCTCGCCGACCAGCGCATGCGATTCCAGTTTGCGCAAACCGCCGAGGAAGGGCGCCTCAAGCCGGCGCACACGCGCCGGAAAATCCTCTTCTTCGTAGATGCGGATGGCTTCGCGCGCGACCGCACTCGCCACCGGGTGGCCGCAATAGGTCATGGTCAGCCCGAAGACGCCGAGCGTATCGCTTTGCCGCGCGATCGCCTGGAATACGCGTTCGTTGATGAGCAGGGCGGAAATTGGAATATAGGCGCTCGATAGTCCTTTCGCGCATACCAGCATGTCGGGCACGATGTGCATCGTCGTCGCGCCGAACATATTGCCGGTGCGGGCGAAACCGGTAACGACTTCATCGCACACAAGCAGGATGTCGTATTTCTTCAACAGTTTCTGCAGGCCGTCGAAATATCCGGCCGGCGGCACGATCACGCCGCCAGCAGCGATGATCGGCTCCGTAAAAAATGCGGCTATCGTGTCGGCGCCTTCGGCGACGATGCGCGCTTCGAGGTCGGCGAGCAGGCGCTGCGTATAGGCGGCCTCGGTTTCACCCGTCTGCGCGCCGCGATAATAATGCGGACAGGCGACGTGCAGGAAGCCGGGCAGCGGCAGGTTGAAGCCCTCATGGTTGTAACTCACACCGGACAAACTTGCCGACGCGATCGTATTGCCGTGGTATGACTGC
>JANXSE010000105.1 GCA_025356695.1 Betaproteobacteria bacterium | reverse complement strand
GCGATAGGTCGGATTAACGTCGTTGCGAAACGCACCGTGTACCGCGCCGGCCGTGCCGCCCACCGCCGCGCCGGCCGCTGCGCCTTGAATTACGCTGCCGCCGCGGATCAAAGTGCCGACCGCGGCAGCGGCACCGCCGACTGCGGCCCCCTGGGCGCCGCTGCGCGCAACCTGATTGTTCGATTTCGACACGCCGGAATCTTCCGCCAGCTCGATGCACTCGTGGATATCGCGCTGGGCGGTGGCGTCGCCAACATTCTTCAGATGCGCATTCGGATAGAGCACCGGTTTCGTGGTGGTGGCGCAGCCCGCAACCAGCGCGAGCGCCAGCCCGGCCATGACGAAACAAAACTGCTGGTTTTTCATTTGCCTGCTCCTTCGGGTTCCCCCCACTGTAACGCACACGGGGTAGTTTGCGCTGACGCAATACGCGCATTCAATTTGATTTGCCGGACGCCGGCCGCTCTGGGAAAATTCGATTCCATGAAAACACGTCTTGTCAGCCTTGATACGGTCGCACCGGCTTTTACCGGTTCGCACAGATTTGCACTCATAGCCACTGCATTTATCGCGTTGTTGTGTGATGGCGGCGCTTTGGCGCAAACCTATCCGGCGAAACCGATCCGACTGGTGCATGGCTTCGCCAGCGGCAGCGCCATCGACGTGTTTTCACGGCCGCTGGCGGCAAAACTTGCCGCCGAACTCGGTCAGCAGGTCATCGTTGACAGCCGGCCGGGCGCGACCGGCACGATTGCCAATGATTTCGTCGCCAAAAGCGCAGCCGACGGTTATACATTGCTGGCGGCGCCGGGGTCGGCGATGGCGGCGACACCGCATCTGTTCAAGGTTTCATATAACTCGCTTAGGGATTTCGCGCCGGTGCATCAGATCAGCGATTTTTCATACGTGCTGGTGGCGCACCCTTCAGTGCCGGCGAAAAACGCGCGCGAATTGATTGCGATGGCGAAAGCGCGCCCCGCCTATCTGACCTACGGCTCGACCGGCATCGGCAGCGGCTTTCATCTGGCCGGCGAATTGTTCTGCGCGATGGCCGGCGTGCAGATGCTGCACGTGCCCTATCGCGGCGGCGGCACCGCGGCGATCATGGATCTGGTCGGCGGCCGCGTTGATCTGATGTGGGACAGCCTCGCGGTGGTGAAGCCGCAACTGCAGGCCGGACGCCTGCACGCCATCGGTGTAACCGGCCCGCGCCGCGCGGCGGCATTGCCGAATGTTGCCACCATCGCCGAAAGCGGCCTGCCCGGTTACGAAATCGTCGGCTGGCACGGCATATTCGCGCCGGCCGGCACGCCGCGTGAAATCGTCGAGCGGCTGAGCAATACCATCGCAAAAATTCTCGGCGCACCGGACATCCGCGAGCTGTGGAACGCGCAGGCCATGGAGATTTTTCCGTCGTCGCCGGAACAGTTCGCCAGGCGGCTCAACTTCGATTATGACCGCTACGGCAAGCTTATCAAGGATGCCGGCATCAAGCTGCAGTAACAGGCGGTGATTGCGGCTTGAAGTTGCCACCGTCAGCCGCCCTATTTTGTTCTTCAGTCAACGAATGAGGTTGTTATGTCAGAAGCCCCCGGCAGCAAAAGCATGAACATGACGATGGACGCAGCAAACGTCTATCGCGAAGACGTTTATACCGACCGCAAAGTCGGCACCATCCGCTGCATGACGCCGGTTAAGGCCGACGGCTCGCCCGACGCTGCGCGCGATATGCTGTTTGTCGGCGAAGCGCAGATCATGACGCCGATGGGCGCGCTGCCGGTATCATTTGAAATCGACGGTAAATCGCTCGCAGAAGCGATCGAAAATTATTCCGAAGCAGCCAAAGAAGGCATCGAGCGCACGGTCAAGGAAATCCAGGAAATGCGCCGCCAGTCCGCTTCGTCGCTCGTGCTGCCCGGCGCCGGCGGCGGTGGCGGCGGCGGTAAAATCCAGATGCCATGAAAATTTTCTCTGCGTTTTTTCGCGCAACCGCATCCGGCCTTGTCGTGCTGGCTGCGGGCGGCGTATGCGCCCAGCACGAGGGGCATACCGATCATCGCTTCAGTGATGCGAAAAAATGGGCGCAGGTGTTCGATGACCCGGCGCGCGATGCCTGGCAGAAACCGCACGAGGTTATCGGCGCGCTCAAGCTCGCGCCCGACGCTGCGGTCGCCGACATCGGCGCGGGCACCGGTTATTTCGCCGCGCGCTTTGCGCACATGCTGGCGAAAGGCAGCGTCTACGCCGTTGATCTCGAGCCGGACATGGTCAAGTATCTCGGCGAGCGCGCGAAAAAAGAAGGTCTTGCCAATCTGACGCCGGTGCTGGGCGTCACCGGCAGCCCGAAGATTCCGGCAGCGGTCGATCTGGTGATACTGGTTGATGTGTATCACCACATCGGCGAGCGTGAACGCTACTTCGGCGCGCTGCGCGAATCACTGAAAACGGACGGCCGCGTCGCAGTTATCGATTTCCGCATGGATGCAACGATGGGGCCCGGCAAGGCGATGCGTATCGCGCCGGAGCGTGTCAAAGCGGAAATGACCGAAGCCGGTTATGCGCTGACCGAAGAACACGCCTTCCTGCCGCAGCAATATTTTCTCATCTTCAAGCGCACGGCAAAATAATACGGCGGCGTGAAGCGCCGCCGTATTGCCCTGTGATGCCGGTTGCTCAGACCTGCGGATTGACACGCTCCAGCTTCGAGTGCAGCTTGTTCAGCGCATTGATGTAGGCCTTGGCCGAGGCGACGACGATATCGGTGTCCGAACCCTGGCCGTTGACGATGCGCCCCTCTTTCGACAAACGCACGGTTACTTCGCCCTGCGAATCGGTGCCGCTCGTGATGTTGTTGACCGAATAGAGCAGCAGCTCGGCGCCACTGGAAACCAGGCTTTCAATCGCCTTGAATGCCGCATCGACGGGCCCGCTGCCATCGGCATGCGCCGGCTTCTCTTTGCCGCCGTCGGCCACCACGATTTTTGCGAACGGCTGCTCGCCGGTTTCCGAATGCGCGGTTAGCGAAACGAGGCGGTAGCGCTCGTTTTCAACCTGCTCGAGATTCTCCTCTGTAATCAGCGCCTGCAAGTCTTCGTCGAAAATTTCACGCTTCTTGTCGGCCAGCGTTTTGAAACGCTTGAACGCTTCGTTGAGCGCCTCTTCCGAAGGCAATTCGATGCCGATTTCGTGCAAGCGCGTCTTGAATGCGTTGCGTCCCGACAATTTGCCAAGCGTAAGCCGGTTGGTCGTCCAGCCGACCGACTCAGCACTCATGATTTCGTAGGTCTCGCGGTGCTTCAGCACGCCGTCCTGATGGATACCCGACTCGTGGGCAAAGGCGTTGGCGCCAACGATGGCCTTGTTCGGCTGCACCGGATAACCGGTGATGCCGGAAATCAGTTTCGACGCCGGCACGATCTGCGTGGCGTCGATATTGGTGTCGCAGTTGAAAAAATCCTGGCGCGTACGCACCGCCATCACTACTTCTTCGAGCGAGGCATTCCCTGCACGCTCGCCGAGACCATTGATGGTGCATTCGACCTGGCGCGCGCCATTGGCGACGGCGGCCAGCGAATTGGCGACGGCGAGACCGAGATCGTTATGGCAATGCACCGACCAGATCGCCTTGTCCGAATTCGGAATTTTCTCGCGCAGATTGCGGATCAGGCCGCCGAATTGCTCGGGCATGGTGTAGCCAACGGTGTCCGGCACGTTGATCGTCGTCGCGCCGGCCTTGATGACCTGCTCGAGGATACGGCAGAGAAAATCGAGGTCCGAGCGACCGGCATCTTCGGGCGAGAATTCAATATTGTCGGTGTACTCACTCGCCCATTTGATTGCGCGCACCGCCTGGTCAATCACCTGCGAGGGCTCCATGCGCAGCTTTTTTTCCATGTGAATTGCGCTGGTGGCGATGAAGGTATGCACGCGCGGTGATGCGGCACCGCGCACTGCTTCACCGCAGCGTCGCACGTCGCGTTCGTTGGCGCGCGCGAGTCCGCAGATGGTGCTGTCCTTGATTGCCGCAGCAACTGCCTTTACCGATTCAAAATCGCCGTCGCTCGCCGCCGGAAAACCCGCCTCGATGACGTCGACGTGCATGCGTTCCAACTGGCGCGCGATACGCAGTTTTTCTTCGCGCGTCATCGAGGCGCCGGGGCTTTGCTCGCCGTCGCGCATGGTGGTGTCAAATATGATCAATTTATCTTTTTGCATGATGTGCTCCGCTGTGCCGATTTGCCCGCTGCCGTCAAAGGCGCGAACAGACTAATACCGAATCCGGATCAACTTCGATCCGACCGCAAACAACCAATGATGTGAGTAGAGTATTTAGCGCGCGACGCGCAGCAGCAGGCCGGCCAGCAGGGTGCTGGCGCGAAGGTGAAACGCATTGGCCTGTTTGGAACTCATGCGAAACAATATAAATGGTTTTTGCGGGGCGCGCAAGCCGCCGGACGGACAGCGGCGGCGGACTAGGGCGTATTCGCAGGCGGCGTTTCGCTGCGTTTGCCGCGCCGGAGCAGTTCCCACGCCGCGATTACATAGGCGGAAATACCGTAGATGGCGAACATCATGAAGAGCATTTCGGGCAGGGTGCTGGCCGCCGCGGCGAGCGCAACCACGGCGAGCGCAATCGCCACCACCGCCGGAAAAGACACGCTTTTGCGCGGATTGATATCCTTGCCGCTGTAAAACTTCAGGTTGCTGACCATGGTCAGGCCGGCAAACACGGTAAGGCCCCAGGCCAGCCATTTCACTTCCGCACCGCGAATCTGGTACTCGTTAAGCGCCCACACCATGCCGGCGACCAGACAGGCTGCAGCCGGGCTGGGCATGCCCTGGAAAAAGCGTTTGTCGGCAACTTCGAGCATTGTATTGAAGCGCGCCAGACGCAGCGCCGCGCAGGCGACATAAATGAATGCCGCGATCCAGCCGAGTTTGGTGGTCAGCCACGGGCCCAGCAGCGGCACGTTTTGCGCAGTCGCAAATTCCTTCAGCGACCAGACGTAAATGACGAGTGCCGGCGCGACGCCGAATGCCACCATGTCGGAGAGCGAGTCGTACTCGGCGCCGAAAGCGCTTTGCGTATGCGTCATGCGGGCGACGCGGCCATCGAGGCCGTCGAACACCAGTGCAACGAATATCGCCAGCGCAGCCTGCTCGAAGCGGCCGTTCATCGCCTGCACAATGGAAAAAAATCCGGCGAACAGCGCGATGGTCGTTAGAAGATTCGGCAGCCAGTAAATGCCGCGGCGCCGGATGCGCCCGCCTTTACCCAGCCATTTTTCAGGACGTTCGTACATGGCTCAGCCTAGTTGCGCCAGCACCGTTGAGGCAGCGTACACCGTGTCGCCGACACTGACTTTAGGCACCGCAGACAGCGGCAGATACAAATCGACGCGCGAACCGAAGCGGATGAAACCGAAACGCTGGCCGCGCTTCAATGGATCGCCGGCCTTCACGTAGCAGAGGATGCGCCGCGCGATCAGACCGGCCACCTGCACACAGGTGACGTCGGCGCCGCCCGGCATCCTGATCCACAGCGCATTGCGCTCGTTTTCAACCGATGCCTTTGACAATGCGGCATTGAAGAACTTGCCGGCGTGATACCACACTTCACGCACTTCGCCGTCGACCGGACTGCGATTGGAATGCACATTGAACACGTTCATGAACACGCTGAACTTCAAGGCATCACGCTTGAGAAAAGGATCTTCGGCGCGCTCCACGGTGACGACGCGACCGTCGGCCGGCGACAGGATCGCCGCGGGGTCGGCCGGTATTTCACGTGGCGGATCGCGGAAAAACTGCAATATGAAGAGCGCAATCAGCCAGCACAGCGCCGACCATCCCCAACCCGCAAAAACCGTTACGGCAATCGCAACAATCAATGCAATGGCAAGGAACGGCCAGCCTTCGCGCGCGATGACAGGGTGCGGGTAATTTGACATCAGGATTCAGGAGTTGGAAGGAGGATACAGTTTAAAACCGGCAATCCGGCTCAATCCTGAATCCTCTATCCTGATTCCTAGTTCTTGCTCTGATCGACCATTTTGTTTTTCTTGATCCACGGCATCATGTCGCGCAGCTTGTTGCCGACAATTTCGATCTGATGCTGGCGGCCGATACGGCGCATTGCGTTCAACTTGGTGGCGCTGGTCTGGTTCTCAAGCAGAAACTCCTGCGCGTAAACGCCGGTCTGGATTTCCGTGAGGATCTTGCGCATCTCTTTTTTGGTTTCTTCGGTGATGATGCGCGGACCGCGGGTGAAGTCGCCGTATTCCGCGTTGTTCGAAATCGAATAACGCATATTGGCGATACCGCCCTCGTACATCAGGTCGACGATCAGCTTCAGTTCGTGGAGACATTCGAAATAGGCCATTTCCGGGGCATATCCGGCTTCGACCAGCGTCTCGAACCCGGCTTGAACGAGCGCGGTGCAACCGCCGCACAGCACGGCCTGTTCGCCGAACAAATCGGTTTCGGTTTCTTCAATGAACGTGGTCTCAATGACGCCGGCCTTGCCGCCGCCGATGGCCGCTGCATACGACAAGGCGACGTCGCGCGCTTTTTTCGACTGGTTCTGATGCACCGCGATCAGCATCGGCACGCCGCCGCCCTGCGCGTAGGTCGCACGCACGGTATGGCCCGGCGCTTTCGGCGCCACCATCACGACGTCAAGATCGGCGCGCGGTGTAACGAGGCCGTAGTGAATGTTAAAGCCGTGGGCGAATGCCAGCGTTGCGCCTTTTTTCAGGTTGCCTTCGACGTCGTTCTTGTAAACGCCGGCGATATGTTCGTCAGGCATCAACATGACGATGAAATCGGATTCGCGCACCGCTTCGCCGACTTCTTTCACCGGCAATCCGGCTTTTTTCGCCTTGTCCCATGACGCGCCGCCCTTGCGCAGGCCGACCGTGACCTTGACGCCCGAATCGTGCAGGTTGAGCGCGTGGGCGTGGCCCTGCGAGCCGTAACCGACGATACAAACTTTTTTCGCCTTGATCAGTGAAAGATCAGCGTCTTTATCGTAATAGACTTTCATGTTTTCCCTCTGTGCAAACGTGAAGATAGTGAGTTAAACGGAAAACGGTTGCTGCGAAAACTTTCGTTTCCCGCCAATGTGAAAATACTAGACTTTCAGTATGCGGTCGCCGCGACCGATGCCGGAGGCACCGGTACGCACGGTTTCGAGTATGGCGGTGGCGTCGATCGCTTTTAAAAACGCGTCGAGCTTGGCGCCGGTGCCGGTCAACTCAATGGTGTAATCTTTTTCGGTGACGTCGATGATGCGGCCGCGGAATATATCGACCATGCGTTTCATCTCTTCGCGGTCCTTGCCGATGGCGCGCACCTTGACCAGCATCAGTTCGCGCTCGATGTGGTCGCCATCCGAGAGATCGACCACTTTCACCGCCTCGATCAGCTTGTTCAGCTGTTTGGTGATCTGCTCAATCACCTCGTCCGAACCTGAAGTCACGATCGTCATGCGCGACAACGAGGCGTCTTCGGTCGGCGCCACCGTCAGCGATTCGATGTTGTAACCGCGCGCCGAAAACAGCCCAGCCACGCGCGACAAGGCGCCCGCTTCGTTTTCCAGCAATACTGAAATGATATGTCTCATGCTTTACACCAGAATCATTTCCGAGAGCCCTTTGCCGCCGGGCACCATCGGGAACACGTTCTCGGTCTGATCGGTCACGAAGTCGAGAAACACGAGATCTTTCTTGCGCGCAAAGGCTTCCTTCAAGGCACCCTCGACGTCGCTCGGTTTCTCGATGCGCATGCCGACATGCCCGTACGATTCGGCCAGTTTCACAAAATCCGGCAACGCGTCCATGTACGACTCGGCGTAACGGTTGCCGTGGAAAAACTCCTGCCACTGCCGCACCATGCCCATGTAGCGGTTGTTCAGGCTGACGATCTTGATCGGCAGGTGATACTGCTTGCAGGTCGACAATTCCTGTATGCACATCTGTATGCTGGCTTCGCCGGTGATACAGGCAACGGGGGACTTCGGATGCGCCATCTGCACACCCACCGCGGCCGGCAGACCAAAGCCCATGGTGCCCAGACCGCCGGAGTTGATCCAGCGGCGCGGCTTGGTAAATTTGTAAAACTGCGCCGCCCACATCTGGTGCTGGCCGACGTCGGAGGTGACAAAGGCATCGCCCTTGGTGAGTTCCCACAGTTTCTCGATCACGTACTGCGGCTTGATGATTTTCGAAGCGCGGTCGTATTTGAGGCAGTCGCGTTCACGCCACAAATCGATCTGCGACCACCAGCTCTTCAGCCCTTCGCTGTCGCGCTTTTCCTTGGCCGCCTGCACCTGCTTGATCATTTCCTGCAGGACTTCGCGCACGTTACCGACGATAGGCACATCGACCTTGACGCGCTTCGAGATCGACGACGGGTCGATGTCGATGTGAATGATGGTGCGTGATTTCTCGAAGAAATGTTTGGGGTCGCCGATCACGCGGTCGTCAAACCGCGCGCCGACCGCGAGCAGGACGTCGCAATTCTGCATCGCCATGTTGGCTTCATACGTGCCGTGCATGCCGAGCATGCCGACGAACTGCTTGTCGGTCGCCGGATAGGCGCCGAGCGCCATCAGCGTGTTGGTGCACGGGAAACCCAGCATCCGCGTGAGCTGCGTGAGTTCCGCAGCAGCGTTGCCCAATATGGTGCCCCCGCCGACGTAGATCATCGGCCGCTTGGCTTTGGCCAGCAGCTGGATCGCTTTCTTGATCTGGCCGGCGTGCCCTTTGACCACCGGATTGTACGAACGCATGGTGATGGTTTTCGGATACACGAACTCGGTTGTGTGCGTCGTCACGTCCTTGGGAATGTCGACGACCACTGGCCCCGGACGACCGGTGCGCGCAATGTAGAAAGCTTTTTTCATGGTCAGCGCGAGGTCCTTCACGTCTTTGACCAGGAAATTGTGTTTCACACAGGGCCGCGTAATGCCGACGGTGTCGCACTCCTGAAAGGCGTCCTGCCCGATCGCATGCGTGGGCACCTGACCGGTGATGATGACCAGCGGGATTGAATCCATATAGGCCGTTGCAATGCCGGTCACCGCGTTGGTGACACCGGGGCCCGAGGTCACCAGTGCAACGCCGACCTTGTCGGTGGAACGCGCGTAGCCGTCCGCCGCATGCACAGCGCCCTGCTCATGGCGCACCAGCACATGCTTGACCTTGTCCTGCTTGGATAATTCGTCGTAGATGTACAGCACGGAGCCGCCGGGATAGCCGAACACATGTTCGACCCCTTCTTCCTGCAGGCACCGAATCGCAATCTCTGCGCCGCTAAGTAACATATCAAACCTTGCCGATTTCCGGGAAATGCACAGAACCGGTGAAGATACCTGTGGCGGGCGCTTTGGTCAAGCTAAGAGCCTGATTAAACAGCATGATACCGGCATGCCGGCACCCGGGGGCGCAATCGCTTGCGCCGCCGACCTGATTTGTTAAGATGCCCCGACCGCTACCGGCGATTGGACCGGAATGGTCAACGGCAATTCAGGCATGGCGTTATTGGCTGAACATACGATGTAGTGCGGCAACCATAAAATGAACGGGCACGTTATATGCGATGCCCAACACACGAGGCGGATTTCACTGGCTACCCGTAAGGAACTCTCGGACTTTCTCGCGTCCGTCGAACGCCGCGCGTTCAAGCAAATGTACTTCGCGGTGCGCGACGAGCAATTCGCGCTGGATATCGTTCAGGATTCGATGATGAAGCTCGCCGAGAAATATTCGACGCGCCCGGATACCGAATTGCCGATGTTGTTTCAGCGCATTCTGCAAAACACCATGCGCGATCATTTCCGCCGCCAGAAAGTGCGCAATCTGTGGACGACGCAGGTCTCCTCGCTGTCGGGGCCGGACGATGGCGACGACCACGATCCGCTTGAAACATTGTCGGCAGCCTCCGGCTCGAATCCGCCGGAAGCCCCGTCGGACCAGTTGCAACAAGCACAAACCCTTGAAATTATTGAAAAAGCAATTAGGCAACTACCGGAACGTCAACGCCAAGCCTTCCTCCTGCGTTACTGGGAGGAACTGGATGTGTCGGAAGCGGCAACAGCAATGGGCTGCTCGGAGGGAAGCGTGAAGACGCACTGCTCCAGAGCGGTGCATGCTCTTTCCGGCATGTTGAAAGATAAAGGAATTTCGCTATGAACGAACAGGACCTGGCAAAGCAGATCGTCCAGCACCTGGATCAGGGACTCGGCAAGATTAAGCAGGGGTCACTCTACCAGTTGCAGTCGGCACGCATGGCCGCGCTTGAGCATTATCGCGAAGCGCCGCAGTCGGTATTTGCACCGGCATGGGCAGGCAACGTGGCGTTCCGCGTCAGCCACAACCGCCACTTCAACCTGCGCAATCTGGTTGCTGCCGGCATGCTGGTACTCGGCATGGTCGGTATAACCTACTGGCAAACCGCGATGCAGAATGACATCGCAGAAATTGATGCCAGCCTGCTCGCTGACGAATTGCCCATTAGCGCTTACCTTGATAGCGGCTTTGAAGCATGGCTAAAGCGCTCTTCGCAGTAATCATTTTTTTCGGCCTGATCGGTTCGGCTTCTGCAGCGGCAATTCCCGCACCGCAAAAACCGCCCAAGCCAGAGTGGTCCGAGCTAAAACCAGCGCAACAACAAGCGCTGGCGCCGCTCAAGGATCACTGGAGCGAACTCGACACTACACGCCGGCAAAAATGGGTCAAGGTTGCAAACACCTATCCCAAGATGAAGCCGGATGAACAGCAGCGCCTGCAGGAACGCATGCGCGACTGGATCAAACTTTCCTCGGCAGAACGCCGCGCCGCCCGCGAAAAATATCTGGCGATGAAAAAATTGCCGCCTGCGAAACGCGAAGACGTAAAAATGCAATGGCAGCAATATCAGCAATCGATCGCCAAGACCGATGCTGCCGGTAGCGAAGCGCCACCGGTCGGCGGCACTGCCGCTCCCGCGCAATAAACCCCACTCTTCGTTTGAACAGCGACACCCCGCCAGCAACGCCTGCTGCAACGGCGAGCCTGGCAAGACGCATGGGCAGCCTTGCCTATGAAGCCTTGCTGTTAACAGCGATACTGTTTATCTGCACCTGGGTTTTTCTGTTCTTCGCGCAACCGCTGGAGAGCAGCGTCGCGCGCCCGCTCCTGCAGATCTGGTTGCTGCTGGTCACCGGCGCCTATTTCGTTTATTGCTGGACGCACGGGGGGCAAACACTGCCGATGAAAACCTGGCGCATTGGCGTAGTCATGCGTGATGGCGGAACGCTCAACATGAAAACAGCGATCAAACGCTACCTGCTGGCGCTGCCCTCCTGCGGCCTCGGTTTTGCATGGGCGCTGTTCGACCGCGACCGCCAGTTTTTGCACGACCGCCTGGCGGGAACACGGCTGGTGGCGCGCACAACCCCCTAGAAATTGGCCGCGCGCCTAGCGCCGCTCGCCCCACCACATCATCGCCGTTGCCAGCGTCAGAAAAAGCAGCGTCGGCAATGCCGCGCTCCAGAACGGCGGCCAGTCGCGCAATAAACCGAGGTAGGTAAAGAGGCGGCCGAGCGTGACATAGCCGATGCCCAGCATGATGCCGGCAAAAACCTTTGCGCCGACCCCGCCGCTGCGCTGCTGGGTATAGGAAAACGGCAGCGCCAGCACCATCATGACGAGAACAGCAAACGGATAAAGCAGTTTGTTCCAGAAGGCGATTTCGTGACGCGATGCCTGCTGACTGTTCTCGCGCAAATGCTGCACGTAGGAATACAGGTTCCATGCCGACATGTGTTCCGGCACGACCAGCAGCACATTGAGCAGATTCGGATCGATCACGGAATGCCATTCCGCTTCGGCAATGTTGCTGACCTGCATCTTGTCGCCGTCAAAATCGGTCTGCACGACATCACGCAAGCGCCAGCGATTGTTGATGAGGTATTCGCCGCGCTGCGCGAGGCTGATGCGGCGCAGGCGCATTTCCTTGTCGAATTCGAAAATCTTCACGCCGATCAGCACCGCATCCGGCAAAACCTGCGCCACATTGACGAAGTTGCGTTCGTCCTTGACCCACAGGCCAGAGCGGAACTCCTGCGCAATCACGCCGGTGATCGCCTTCGCGCGCAGTTGCTGCGCAAATTGCTCGGCAGGGGGGGCGACGAATTCGCCGATGACAAAAGTCAGCACCGAAAACAGCAGGCCAATCTGTATCAGCGTGAAAGCCATGCGCGGCACCGACACGCCGGATACACGCATCACCGTGTACTCGGAACTCGCCACCAGTTGCGCCAGCGCAAACAACGTGCCGATCAGTGCGGCGATCGGGAACAGTTCATAAACGTGGCCGGGCAAACTCAGCAGCACGAACGCAATGATGTGCAACAGGCGGTAGTTGCCTTTACCGAGTTCGCCCAATTCGTGAATCAGATCGAGAAACGCAAACAGCATCAGCAGCGCCGCGAACACCAGCAGTATGGAGGCGGTAATTTCAGCCGACAGATAACGCCGGATGACTTTCATTTGAATTTTGTCAGGCGACTGAACGAAAACAGCGTCAGGCGCCGCGCAAACAGTGCTGCCAGTATCACCAGCATGATCAGATGCACGCCCCACAAACCTGCCGCCAGGCCGATTTTCTGCTGCGCCACCCACGCCTGCGCGATGCTCAGCACGTTGTTGTAAATCATGTAAACGAGTATCGCCAGCACCAGGTTCAGCGAACGCCCGGCGCGCGGATTTACGTAGGACAACGGAATCGCCAGCAAGGCCAGCAGCAAGGCCGACAGCGGCAGACCGATCCGCCACACCAGTTCACCGCGATAGATCGGCCCCGGGTTATCAAGCAGATCCGGCGTCGAGATCGATTTTGCCGACGGCAGTGCCGCTTTGATGCCGCGCGCTTCGATACGCATTGCGTAGCGCTCGAATTCGCTGATCTTGTATTCGAGCGTACCCGGCGTGCCTTCATAGCGGCGGCCGTTGAGCAAAACCAGAAAACGGTCGCCGTTTTCGACGGTTTGCAGAAAGCCGCGCCGCGCAACCATCACGCCGGTTTTCTGGTGCTGGGTCGAGCTGACAAAAATATTGGAGACGGTATTTTCGCCTTCATTAACATTGTCGACAAAATACACGCGTTCATTCTGTTTGGATTCGCGAAACACACCCGGCGTGACCTGCGAGACGTCATCGCGGCTGTCCATGTAACTGCGGAACTCCTCGCTCTTGGTGATCGCCCACGGCGACAACACCAGACTCAACAGCGCAATCAGCAGCACCACCGGCAGCGCAAACATCATCACTGGGCGTATCCAGCTGGTCAGACTGAGACCGGAACTGAACCAGACGATCATTTCGGAATCGCGATAGCTGCGCGTCAACGTCATCAGCACCGCAATAAACAATGTCAATGACAGCAATACCGGCAGATAATTGAACGCGGTTAGTGCCAGCAGCGCGAATACGCCCGAGAAGGTAATCGACCCGCCGGCGGCAAGGCCGAGAAAACGCACCAGCTGGGTGGCCACCGTAATGCCCAGCAAAACGATGAAGGTCGCCATTGCCGTACCGGTGCACTCGCGCACTATTGATTGGGAGAATATTTTCACTCGGTCGCGCTTTGATTTTCCGCGGAATAACGAAGATAATCGGCGAATAGAATCAGCAGTTTCCGATCACATGCGACCACAGGAGAACGCCTTGGAATTTAGCATAAAAGCCGGTAGCCCGGAGAACACGCAATCGGGCTGTACCGTCGTCGGCGTTTTCGAGCCGCGCAAACTTTCAACCGCCGCCGCAGCGCTCGACCGCGCAAGCGGTGGATATCTGTCAAGCCTGCTCAAACGCGGCGACATGGAAGGCAAAGCGGGCAGCACGCTACTGCTGCACGGCGTGCCGAAAATCAAATCCGAACGCGTCTTGCTGGTCGGGCTCGGTCGCGCCGAGGAATTTCGCGACCGCCAGTATTCCGAAGCCATAACCGCCGCGATGCGCTCGCTGCAAGCGACCGGCGCAACTGATGCGTTGATACATCTTCCCGAAGGCGCCGCGCCGAAACGCGACATTGGCTGGCGCGTCTCTCATGCAACCATTGCGGCGCGCGCCGCCGGCTACCGCTTCGAGCAGATGAAGAGCGGCCGGAAAAAAGCGCCGCCCACATTACGCCGGCTCGCCTTCGGCATCGACGACAAAAATGCGCAGCGCCTCGCCGCTGCGGGGCTGGAACAGGGTCTGGCGATTGCGCACGGCGTGAGCCTCGCGCGCGACCTCGGCAATCTGCCCCCCAACGTCTGCACGCCAACCTATCTGGCCGCGGCGGCGCGCGATCTGGCCAAGCAGTACCGCATGAAACTCACTGTGCTCGAAACCGCGCAGATGCAAAAACTCGGTATGGGCGCGCTCTTGTCGGTGGCGCGCGGCAGTGTGCAGCCGCCGAAGCTGATCATCGTCGAATACCGCGGCGGCCCCGCCGGGCAAAGACCGGTGGCGCTGGTCGGCAAAGGTGTCACATTCGACACCGGCGGCATTTCGCTCAAACCGGCCGCCGAAATGGACGAAATGAAATTCGACATGTGCGGCGCGGCCAGCGTCCTTGGCACGCTGAAAGCAATTGCCGAAATGAAGCTGCGCATCAACGTGGTCGGTATCATGCCGGCGACCGAAAACATGCCCGGTGGCCGCGCCACCAAACCCGGCGACATCGTCACCACGATGTCGGGGCAAACGGTTGAAATTCTGAATACCGACGCCGAGGGCCGGCTCATCCTGTGCGACGCGCTGACCTATGCCGAGCGCTACAAACCGCAGGCGGTGATCGATATCGCGACACTGACCGGCGCCTGCGTAATCGCACTCGGCCACGTCGTCAGCGGTCTGTTTGCCAATGACGACGGGCTGGCGCGCGAAGTCCTCAACGCGGGTGAGGCCTCCGGCGACCGCGCATGGCATCTGCCGCTGCACGACGATTATCAGGAGCAGTTGAACAGCAACTTTGCCGATTTCGCCAACATCGGCGGACGCCCCGCCGGTGCCGTCACCGCCGCCTGTTACCTCTCACGCTTTACGAAAAAATTCAAATGGGCGCACCTCGACATTGCCGGCACCGCCTGGAAAAGCGGCAAGGAAAAAGGCTCGACCGGCCGGCCGGTGCCTTTACTCACGCAATTTCTGATACGGCGCGCTGCGAAATCCTGATGGCACCTGCTTCTAAATGACTCAGATCGATTTCTACTTTCACGTTGAAGACAAGCTGCGCACCGCCTGCACGCTGAGCGCGAAAGCGTACGCACGCGGCCTGCGCGTGCTGGCATTTTGCGCCGACCACAACGCCGGCCAGAAATTCAGCCGTATGCTGTGGGCAGCGCCGGCGACGGGTTTTGTTCCGCACTGCACAGCCGACGACAAACTCGCGGCGGTAACGCCGGTGATTATCGATTGTGACGGCGCCAATCCCGCGCACGACGACGTGCTGCTGAACCTGCGCCACGAGTTGCCAGAGTTCTTCGGCCGTTTTCAACGGCTGGTCGAAATTGTCAGCATTGACGAAGAAGACCGCCATCACGCGCGCGCGCGTTTCAAGTTTTACCGCGATCGCGGTTACGATATCCGCTCGCACGACCTCAGCAAACGCGCGCAGTAGCCGATGGCCGGCGACGACGAAAAAGTTTGGTCGGGCGGCGACGAGGTGGTCGGGCGCGCCGACGCGCTGTTCGACCGGCACCGTCTGGGCGCGCCCAAAACACCGCCGCTGCCGGACGCTGTGCCAACGCTCACCGAAGCGGTCACGACAACCGCTGATGCAGCGCAAATCCCGACGCTCACCGATATCGTCGCCGTCGCTGAAGCGCCGGTCGCAACGCGCGAAACGGCCGCTGCTGCGCCGCGGCTCAAACCGGCAGGAGCCGGCGACGACACGCTGCAAAAAATCAGCGGCGAACTGACCGCGAATATCGATGCGATGGTTCGCGCATCGCTTGCAGAAACAATGAAAAACCAACCGCAACAACCGCCCGCCACGATGGAACTCGCAAAAAGCTTCGAGCCGCACGCAATCGAAAACCGCTGGTATTCCGAATGGGAGAAAAACGGCTACTTCGCGCAATCCGGCAACACCGCGGCACCGGCCTACTGCATACAACTGCCGCCGCCCAACGTCACCGGCACGCTGCACATGGGGCACGCCTTCCAGCAAACGCTGATGGACGCGCTGATCCGCTACCATCGCATGCGCGGCCACAACACCAACTGGGTCATCGGCACCGATCACGCCGGTATCGCCACGCAAATCGTGGTCGAACGCCAGCTCGAGGCGGAGGGCAAATCACGCCATGACCTCGGCCGTGACAACTTCGTCAAGCGTGTGTGGGAATGGAAGCAGCAGTCCGGTTCGACCATCACGCGGCAGATGCGCCGGCTCGGCACCTCCGGCAACTGGGATTACGCCAGCAGCGACGGCCAGCGCGCCGGCTACTTCACGATGGACGAAAAAATGTCGCGTGCGGTCGCCGAAGTGTTCGTGCGGTTGCACGAAGAAGGCCTGATCTATCGCGGCAAGCGGCTGGTCAACTGGGATCCGGTGCTCGGCACCGCGGTGTCCGATCTTGAGGTCGACAGCGAAGAGGAAGACGGCAAGATCTGGGAGATCCGTTATCCCTTGGCCGATGGCAGCGGTTCTCTGGTGGTGGCAACGACGCGGCCTGAAACCATGCTGGGCGACGTTGCCGTCGCGGTCAATCCGGGCGACGAGCGCTACGCAGCGCTGGTCGGCAAACAGGTTCAGCTGCCACTGACCGATCGCCCTATCCCGATCATCGCTGACGATTACGTTGACCGTGAGTTTGGTACTGGTTGCGTGAAGATCACGCCAGGACATGATTTCAATGATTACGCCGTTGGGAATCGACATGGCTTACCACTATTTTCGATACTCACTTTGGATGCGAAGATCATTGGTAACAACATTGCTGCTCGTGGCGTGCAAGATCCGTTTCGGGACATCGCCGAACGTCCTGAAGGCGGGCATGTAGGAATAGTTGGTTCTCAACCTCTTGCGGGTGACCTTGGTATTCCTGAACACTTACAAAATCTTGATCGCTTTGAGGCTCGCAAACGCATACTTGCCGATCTCGATGCAGCGGGCTTGCTAGTTTCAGAAAAGCCTTACAAATTGCGCGTGCCGCGCTCGGGTCGCACCGGCGTCATCGTCGAACCGATGCTGACCGACCAGTGGTTCGTCAAAATGGACGGGCTGGCGAAAAGCGGCCTTGCCGCAGTCGCCAATGGTGACGTCAAGTTCTACCCTGAGCATTGGACATCAACATACAACCAGTGGCTGGAAAACATTCAGGATTGGTGCATTTCGCGCCAGTTATGGTGGGGCCATCAGATTCCGGCGTGGTACGACGACGCCGGCAACATCTACGTTGCACGCAGCGAAAACGAGGCGGTGCAGCAGGCAGCAGCCAAAGGCTATACGGGAATGCTCAAACGCGACGAAGACGTGCTCGATACCTGGTTTTCGTCGGCGCTGGTACCGTTCACCTCGCTCGGCTGGCCGGACAAATCGAAAGACCTCGACGTCTTCCTGCCCTCATCGGTGCTGGTCACCGGCTTTGACATCATTTTCTTCTGGGTCGCGCGGATGATCATGATGACGCTGCACTTCACCGGCAAGGTGCCGTTCCGCCACGTCTACATCAACGCCCTGGTGCGCGACGCCGACGGCCAGAAAATGTCGAAGTCCAAAGGCAACACACTCGACCCGCTCGACCTGATCGACGGCATCGAACTCGACGCGCTGCTCGAAAAATCGACGGTCGGCCTGCTGCGCGCCGAGCACAAGGAAAAAATCGGCAAATACGTGCGCCGGAACTACCCGAAAGGCATACCGGCCTTCGGCGTCGATGCGCTGCGCTTTACCTTCGCCTCGCTGGCAACGTTTGCGCGCACGCTGAATTTCGATTTGAACCGCTGCGAGGGCTATCGCAATTTCTGCAACAAGCTGTGGAACGCGACGCGCTTTGTGCTGATGAACTGCGACGGCCGCGACGTCGGCCTCGATGAATCGCTGCCGCTGGAATATTCGGCGGTCGACCGCTGGATCATCAGCCGCCTGCAGGATGCCGAACGCGAAGTCGAGCAGGGTTTCGCCGAATACCGCTTCGACAATGCAGCGCGTGCGATCTACGAATTCGTCTGGGACGAGTACTGCGACTGGTACCTGGAACTTGCCAAGGTGCAAATCGGCGCCGGCAACGAAGCGCAGCAACGCGCAACGCGGCGCACGCTGGTGCGTGTGCTCGAAGCCGTGTTGCGGCTGGCGCACCCGATCATTCCGTTCATCACCGAAGAATTGTGGCAAACGGTCGGCCCGCTTGCCGGCAAATCGGGGGCGAGCATCATGCTGCAGCCCTACCCCGTTCACGATGCGGCAAAA
>JANXSE010000083.1 GCA_025356695.1 Betaproteobacteria bacterium | reverse complement strand
GCCCACACCGGCTGCAGGAAGTTTGCTGTGATCGGCTGCCAGCCGCGCGCCGATGCCGCGGCCAGCCCTTTGGAATGCGGCACCACGGCGGTGATGACGATGGGCGGATGCGGCTGCTGATAAGGCTTCAACATAATGCCCATGCCGGCCGGCGCCAGCAGGGTTTTTTCGGTTGAAAGATTCTAGAATTTGCCGCGCAGCCGGTACGGCGGCTCGCCGCTCCACAGCGCGAGGATGTGCGCGATGGCCTCGACGAACATGGCGTTGCGATCCTGTTCGAGGTTGCCGAACATTTCCATGTCCGATCTAAGACCGCCGGGGCCGATGCCGAAGAGAAAGCGCCCTTCGAGCATGTGATCGATCATCGCCACGTTGGCGGCGATCTGCGCCGGATGGTTGTTCGGCAGATTGAGCGTGCCGCTGCCGAGTTTGATCTGCTGCGTAGCGTGGGCAAGACTGGCGATGAACGCGAGGCAGGACGGGATCGATTCGCAGATGTCGGTGGCGTGCTCGCCGATGAAGGCTTCGCTGAAACCGAGGCGGTCGGCGAGGATGATCGCCTCGCGGTCTTCCTTCAGCGTCTCGGTGTAGTTGCGCCCCGGCGGATGCATCGGCATGGTGAAAAATCCGAGCTTCACAGTACGTCTCCAGTATTGTGGCGCAGGCCTTATTTAAAAATGAGGCCTGCGTTCAACGAATGGTGCTTCGCGCAGGCGAGGCGCCTGCGCCACAGTACTAACTATCCCCGTTCACTACCTGCCTAACTGTGCGCGAGCAGTTGCCCGTGCTCGCGCGTATCGTGAAAGCCGACCTGCGGCCAGCGTTCCATCGCCAGTTGCAGATTGTATTTGTTCGGCGCCAGATAAACGGGATTGTTGTCGACGTCGCGCGCCATGTTGATGGCGAGTTCGCTTTCGAATTTCTTGCGCACCGTGTCGTCCGGAAACGTCAGCCAGCGCGCGGTGTGGATGTTGGCGTTGTCGTAGACCGCATCGACGTTGTATTCGCTCTGCAGGCGCTGCGCCACCACTTCGAACTGCAGTTGCCCGACGGCGCCGAGCAGCAGCGTATTGCCGCTGCCTGAATCGAAGACCTGGATCGCGCCTTCTTCGCCGAGCTCCTTCAGGCCTTTCTGCAACTGCTTGGCCTTGAACGGATCGCGCGGGCGGCCGATGCGGAACATTTCGGGCGCGAAGTACGGAATACCCTTGAAGCCAAGCAGTTCGCCTTCGGTCAGCGTGTCGCCGATCTGCAACTGGCCGTGGTTATGAATGCCGATGATGTCGCCGGCCACCGCATCTTCGCTGCGCACGCGCTCGTTGGCCATGAAGGTCAACGCATTGGCGAGTTTCATTTCGCGCCCGGCGCGCACGTGCATGACTTTCATGCCCGGCGTGTAACGCCCCGAACAGACTCGGAAGAAGGCGATGCGGTCGCGGTGCTTCGGATCCATGTTGGCCTGGATCTTGAACACGAAGCCGCTGAACGGCGCCTCGGCCGGCTCCACGGTCCGCGTACCACCGTCGCGCGGTTGCGGCGGCGGCGCCCATTCGATCAGTGCCTGCAGGATTTCCTGCACCCCGAAATTGTTGATCCCCGAACCGAAAAACACCGGCGACTGCCGTCCAGCCAGAAATTCCTGCAGATCGAACGGCGAACTGGCGCCGCGAATCAAGTCCACATCACGGCGGAGCGCAGGCATTTCATCTGGAAACAATTCGTCAAGGCGCGGATTGTCGATACCGGCGATGTTTTCACTTTCTTCGTTGCGGCGTTCCTCGCCCGGCGTAAAACGCACAAGGCGGTCCTGCCGCAGGTCGAACACCCCGCGAAAGGTCTTGCCCATGCCGATCGGCCAGCTCACCGGCGCGCAATCGATTTTCAGCACCGACTCGATTTCTTCGAGCAACTCGACCGGCTCGCGCACTTCGCGATCCATCTTGTTGACGAAAGTGATGATGGGCGTGTTGCGCAGGCGGCAGACTTCGAGCAGCTTGATGGTCTGCGCTTCAACACCCTTGGCGGCGTCGATCACCATCACCGCCGCATCGACCGCCGTCAGCACGCGGTAAGTATCTTCGGAAAAATCTTCGTGGCCCGGCGTATCAAGCAGGTTGATGGTGTTACCCATGTATTCGAACTGCATGACCGAGCTCGTCACCGAAATGCCGCGCTGCTTTTCGATTTCCATCCAGTCGGAGGTGGCGTGGCGCGAGCTTTTACGCGCCTTCACGGTGCCGGCGAGCTGGATGGCGCCGCCGAACAGCAGCAATTTCTCCGTCAGCGTGGTCTTGCCCGCGTCCGGGTGCGAAATAATGGCAAAAGTCCGGCGGGTCGCGACATCGCGCAGACGGTCGGCCGAAAGGTTGGGCGCGTTCATTGGAATCTGGTATCCAGAGCAAAGCGCAGCACACACGGCTGCGGCAAACAAAAACCGCCGGCCAGGCTGCGGCGGGCGGCAACAATGGCGCGGATTATACCAAGCTGTGGCGCCTCAACGCGTGACGATCAGCGCAATCCGGCGAGAACGCGTTCGATTTCATCAACCGCCCTGCCCGCGCCGTCTTCCTTGGCGAGCGTTGCCGCCACTTCTGTGGCACGCCGCGCGTAAGCAGGCTCTTCGAGCAAGGGTTTCAAGTTCTCGACCAGGCGCTCGGCCGTCACCCGCTTGAACGGCAGCACGCGCGCCACGCCCAGCCGCTGCGCGCGCCGCGCGTTGTCGGGTTGATCGAAGGCGACCGGCACGATCAGTTGCGGATGGCCCGCCGACAGTGCCTGCGCCAGCGTGCCGATGCCGGCCTGATGGACGACGGCAGCAGCGTGCGGGAACACCGCGGAATACGGCAGATATTGGAAGGCACGAACGCCGGCGGGCAGATCCGGTTGCTGCGCCGGCAAACGCCCGGTCAATAAAATTGCGCGGCGGCCCAGCGTTCGTGCCGCATTGGCGGCCTGCCGCCAGAAATCGCCGGCAATCAGCACCGCTGACGAGCCCAGCGCGAAAACAATGGGAGCGTCGCCTGCCGCAAGGAACGATTGAAGCGCCTCAGCCTCGCCATCGATACCAAGCCCGTCGTAACGCGCGAATCCGCACATGACGGTTTTCGCCGGCCAGTCTGCGATCGATGCGCTCAACAATGGCGAAAACAACGCAAGATTCAGCAACGGTGAGAACTGTCCTTCGATCTGCGCCATTTCACGCAACGGCGGCAGGCCGAGTTCGGTGCGATAGCGTCGCAGCGGCGTTTCCCAGTGTTTGATCATCCGCTTCAACGCACCGAATGCAAAACGATAGGGTCCCACACCGAGTTTACGTAATCCCTGCAACCAGCCGCCAGCCGGGAACAACGGCGGCTCCAGCGAGGAGAACAGATTGAGCGGTGCCAGTACCGTCGAGATCCACGGTATCCCGTGTTTCTCCGCCACCAGTCGCGCGGCAAACGTCAGCGGATGTGTCAGCATCAGATCGATGCCCTGCGCGGCTTTCAAAGTGTCAGCGTAGCTGTCGCGCAGATGCTTCATGAATATTTCACGGATCATGTATTCGGGGCCGCGCAGCGAGCCGAACAGTTTTCGCGCCACCGATTCGATGCTGCCGAAAACCTCCAGCCCGGGACGCACCGTGTGAAACGTAACACCCGCCGCCGCAACAGCGCCACGATGCAGATCAAAAGAGGCAATGACCGGATGATGTCCGCGGCGCTGCAGCTCAAGCGCCACGGCGATGTACGGATGAACGTCACCGAGCGAACCGAAGGTCGTGATCAGGATGCGTTTGGGGGCGTTTGCCATGAGCGGCGATCATGCCGAAGCGGCGCATGCACCGCAACCGTTTCGGCATGGATTCCAGCGGTTTGGCGTTAGAATGACGAAAAGAAATTCCACAACCGTGACCATCGCCGCTACTTTCCACATCGAATATCTGCGCTACCTCGACGACCGTGGTCGCGCGGTCGCGCCGCTGCCGGCATTTGCCGCGGATCCGACGGCGCTGGTGCGCTTCTACGAAGCGATGGTGCTGATGCGCACCTATGACGCCAAGGCGATCGCGCTGCAGCGCACCGGCCAGCTCGGCACCTACGCCTCGATGCTGGGCAAGGAGGCAGTCGATGCCGGCATTGGTTTTGCGATGCAGAAGGACGATGTTTTTCTCTGCACTTACCGCGATAACGGCATCCAGATGCTGCGCGGCGTGACCATGCGCGAACTGCTGCTCTATTGGGGCGGCGACGAGCGCGGTAGTGATTTCGCCGGCCCGCGCAGGGATTTCCCCGTCTGCATCACCATCGCCTCGCAATGCCTGCACGCGGTCGGCGTTGCCTACGCGATCAAGCTGCGCAAGCAAGCGCGGGTGGCCGTCTGCATGATCGGCGACGGCGCCACCTCAAAGGGCGATTTTTACGAAAGCATCAATGCGGCCGGTGCGTGGAAACTACCGGTCTTATTCTTCATCACCAACAATCAGTGGGCGATTTCCGTGCCGCGTTCGACGCAAAGCGCGGCTGAAACACTGGCGCAGAAATCGATTGCCGCCGGCATGCCCGGCCTGCAGGTCGATGGCAACGACGTGGTTGCCGTGCACCAAGCCGTACAGGATGCACTGGCGCGCGCGCGGCGCGGCGACGGCCCCTCGCTGATTGAAGCCGTTACATACCGCCTCGCTGACCACACTACGGCCGACGATGCCTCGCGCTACCGTCCGCCGGAAGAAGTCGCCGCCGCGTGGAAGCACGAACCGATACTGCGTCTGCGTAATTATTTGTCCGATGCCAAAGTCTGGGACAAGGCGCGCGAAGAAGAACTGCTGCGTCGCTGCAATGCCGAGGTGCAGGCTGCCGCCCAGGCCTACCTCGACACACCGCCACCGCCGCCGGAGCAGATGTTCGATCAACTCTATGCAGTGCCGCCTGCGGCCTACGCTGCGCAGCGTGCCGCCCTGCTTGAAAATGCGAAATCGAATGGCGCAGATCACACTGGTTGAAGCAGTGAACTTGGCTCTGGCGCGCGCCATGCGCGATGACCCCGAGGTTATCGTGCTCGGCGAAGACGTCGGCCGCGACGGAGGCGTGTTTCGCGCCACGCTGGGCCTGCTGGAAAAATTCGGCCCCGAACGCGTGCTGGATACGCCACTCGCCGAAAACCTGATCGGCGGCATGAGCATCGGCATGGCCGCCGAGGGATTGAAACCGGTCTGTGAAATACAATTCTCGGGATTTTCTTACGCGATCATCGACCAGATCATCAATCACGCTTCGCGCATGCGGCATCGCACACGCGGCCGCCTCACCTGCCCGATGGTGCTGCGCACGCCCTGCGGCGCCGGTATCCATCCGCCTGAACATCACTCGGAAAGCCCGGAAGCAATGTTTGCGCATATTCCGGGCATCCGCGTCGTCTATCCGTCGTCGCCGCGCCGCGCTTACGGCTTGTTGCTGGCGGCAATCCGCGATCCCGATCCCGTGGTGTTTCTCGAGCCGACGCGCCTCTATCGTCTGTTTAAGGAAGACGTCATCGATGATGGCGTGGCGTTGCCGCTCGACAGCTGCTTTACGCTGCGCGAAGGCACAGACATCACACTGGTGACCTGGGGTGCAATGGTCTACGAAACGCTGCAGGTCGCCGACGAATTGTCAGCGCAGGGTGTGTCCTGCGAAGTGATCGACGTGGCGACGCTGAAGATCATGGACATGGACAGCATTCTCGCCTCGGTGGCGCGCACGGGTCGCTGCGTCATCATCACAGAAGCACCGCGGCATTGCAGCGTCGCCTCGGAGATCGCCGCCTCGCTTGCCGACGAGGGCCTGCTGACGCTGCTCGCGCCGGTCGCGCGCGTGACGGCACCCGACATCATCGTGCCACTGCCGCGCCTCGAACAGAACTATCTGCCGAACCGCGCGCAGATCCTCGCCGCCATCCGCAAAACCCTTGAGTTCGCCTGAGCCACCCATGAAAATTTTTAAACTCCCCGATCTCGGCGAAGGCCTGCAGGAAGCGGAAATCGTGCGCTGGCACGTCAAGACCGGTGACACCATTGAACAGGATGCGCCGCTCGTATCGGTGGAAACCGCCAAAGCCATCGTCGATATTCCCTCGCCCTACTCCGGAAAAATACAGCGTCTGTTCGGCGGCGAACACGACGTCGCGCATGTCGGCCAGCCGCTGGTCGGTTTCGAAGGCGGCGATGACGATGCGGGCAGCGTCGTCGGCAAAGTCGAAGTCGGCAAAGGCATCGTTGCCGACGCGCCGGCCGCGGCAACACCACTCGCCCACGGCATCAAGGCCACACCGGCGGTGCGCGCGCTGGCGCGGCGGCTCAATGTTGATCTGGCGATGGTGACGCCGACCGGTGCCGAAGGTTTGATCACAACCAACGACGTGCAACGCGCTGCGCGTATCCTCGCCGAACTCGGCCCGCAGGAACTGCTGCGCGGTGTGCGCAAAGTCATGGCGCAGAGCATGACGCTGGCGCACGCCGAAGTTGCATCTGCCACGCTGATGGACGATGCCGACATCCACGCCTGGCATCTGGGCGAGAACGTCATGCTGCGACTGATCCGCGCATTGGTCGCCGCCTGTCGCGCCGAGCCGTCGCTCAACGCCTGGTACGACAGTCAGGCCGCCGGCCGCCGCCTGCTGCCGAATGTCGACATCGGCATCGCGGTGGATACGCCGGATGGCTTGCTGGTGCCGGTGCTGCGGGGCGCCGAGAGACGCAGCGCTGAAGACTTGAAGGAAGCGTTGCCGCAACTGATCAAGGCGACGCGCGAACGCAAGGTGCCGCCGGAAGATCTGCGCGCGAATACGATTACGTTGTCCAACTTCGGGCCGATCGCCGGGCGTTATGCATCGCCTATCGTGCTGCCGCCGACCGTCGCCATTGTGGGCGCAGGACGTATCCGCGATGAAGTGGTCGCCTTCAACGGTGAACCGGCGGTGCATCGTGTGGTGCCGCTGTCGGTGACCTTCGATCACCGCGCCGTCACCGGCGGCGAAGTCGGCCGCTTCATGGGTGCGATGATCAAGGACCTTGAACGCGCCGACTAATTCGCATCACTACTGCAGGAGTTTCAAACCATGTTTTTCCAGGCCCCGCCGGTCGTGCAAACCGAAGTCTTTTCCCGCGTTCCCGACAAACTGCGCAAAAAGGGTCAGCCGGCGAGCTGGATCGATGCCAACCATCCGGGTTCCGGCATCGACTGTTTTCTCGAAGGCCCGGCCTTCGATCGCGCCGGTAATCTCTACATGGTCGATATTCCCTTCGGCCGCATCCTGCGCATGTCACCCAAGGGGGAATTCGACGTGGCGGCGGAATATGACGGCTGGCCCAACGGGCTGGCCATCCACAAGGACGGCCGCATCTTCATCGCTGATTACAAACACGGCATCATGGTGCTCGATCCGAAGTCCGGAAAAGTGGAGCCCTGGCTCACGCATTGTTTCTCGGAGAGTTTCAAGGGTGTTAACGATCTGACCTTCGCGCTGAACGGCAACCTCTATTTCACCGACCAGGGCCAGACCGGTTCGCACGATCCAACCGGCCGCGTCTATCGCGTCGCCACCGACGGTCGCATCGATTGCCTGATCAACAACGGCAACAGCCCCAACGGCATCGTGCTCGATCCGCAGGACAAGGTGTTGTTCGTGGCGATGACGCGCGCCAACTGCATGTGGCACGCACCGCTGAAACCCGGCGGCGGTGTCGCCAAGGTCGGCGTGTTCGCCCTGCTGCCGGGTATCCACGGCCCCGACGGCCTTGCCATGGATGAAGCGGGCAATCTCGCGGTCGCGCACCCACGCGTGCGCATCATCTGGCTGTTCGACCCAATCGGCATGCCGCTGCTACAGATTCACAGCGCCGGCAAAAACAGCCGCATGACCAACATGGCCTACGGCGGCGCCGATCGCAAAACGCTCTACATCGTCGATTCGTACAGCGGTGAGATTCTGATGGCAAAAATGCCGGTCGCCGGCAAGGTGCTCTATTCCCACGTCTGAATAGCGGGCGAAAAAAAACCCGCGGAAAAATCCGCGGGCTTTTTTCTGCAGCGTATAGCTGATCAGGCGTTGGCGCGCTGTCCAACCACTTTCTTGGCGATCGTGCGGAATTCGCCTTCGGTCAGCAGCTTCTTCGTGCCGATCGAATATTTCTTCACTTCCATGGTGATGGCGAGCGCTTCTTCGTCGCTGGCTTCGATACCGCCTTCTTCCAGCCACATCTTCACGGAATCGATACCGCTGCCCTTGCCCATAACGACGGTGGCAGCCGGCTGGCCGACCGCACTCCAGCGCACCGGGAAGAGTTCCGTGGCGAACTTGTCGCCGCAGTTCTTGAACCAGCTGGCAATGATGCCCGACTCGATTTGGTAAAGCGAACTGCCGGTGACCGGTTTATTGGTCGGCACCAGCACGCCGGTGATTTTCTCGACCAGGCGGGCCAGCGAGGTCAGCTTGGTCAGGTCGATACCGGTGTCGATGTTGTACATCGTGCGCAACGCCATCAGCGTTTCTTCCATCGGCGTGTTGCCGGCACGTTCGCCCACACCCAGCACCGTGGTGTGTGCCACTTCAACGCCTTCGGCCAACGCCATGATGGTGTTGGCAACACCCATGCCGAAGTCCTGATGGAAGTGCGCTTCGAGGCGCTTGTTGATGCGCGCTTTGACCTTGCGCACGAAGTATTGCATCGCGTGCGGCGAGACCACGCCGAACGTATCAACCAGGGCCAGAGCGTCCATATGGCCTTCGGTGGCGACACGGTCAATCAGGTCGAGCACCCAGTGCATTTCGGCACGCGAGAAATCGATCGGGAAAAACACCACTTCAAGGCCGTTGTCGCGCGCGAACTTGGTCGCTTCGATCGAGGTCTCGATAGCTTTTTCCATCGGCCAGCGGTAGGCGATGTCCACCATGTGCAGGCTCGACGGGATTTCCATGACGATGCCGTTGACGCCGGTATCGATGGCGCGTTGCACGTCTTCTTTCATGCAGCGCGAGAAGGCAAAGATCTGCGGTCCGAGATTGCGCTTGACGATGGTCTTGATCGCTTCGGCGTCCGACGGCGAAACGATCGGCATGCCGGCTTCGATGCGGTGCACGCCGGCTTCGGCGAGACCTTCGGCGATGCGGATCTTGTCGTCCAGCGTCATGATGATGCCGGTTTGCTGCTCGCCGTCACGCAGGGTGATGTCGTGGATCTTGACGTTCTTGGCGAACTTGAAATCTTTGGTCACTTCATCAGCGTAGTTCCATTCGCTGACGAACCAGTCGTTGGTCTTCCAGGGTGTGTTTGCCATGGGAAATTCTCCTTGCTAGGATCAGGTGGGTACGAGCGATGTAAAGAGTAAATTGCTTTTTCTGCGGAAGCTTGATCTGCATCAGGTTCGCGCCTGATTGTCGGGGCGCGTTTTACTACCGGCGTGGACGAGTTATTGCGGGAAATACCGTGCAAGGACAAG
>JANXSE010000061.1 GCA_025356695.1 Betaproteobacteria bacterium | reverse complement strand
GGCCTCGGCACCAAACTCGGCCGCCCCGACCGCCCGGCGATGAGCATCCAGGGCGACGGCGGTTTCATGTACAGCATTCAGGAACTCAACACCGCGGTGCGTTTCAAAATTCCGCACGTCAGCATTGTGCTCAACAACGGCTGCCACGGCTCAGAGAAAGCGCAGCAGCTGCGTTTCTGGAATTCGAAATTCATCGCCGTCGATCTCGACAATCCGCGTTTCGACAGGGCCGCCGAAGTGTTCGGCGCAAAAGGCTACTACGCCGAGCGTCCGCAGGATATTGCAGGCGCCGTAAGTGCCGCCTTCGACTGCGGCGGACCGGCGGTGGTGGAGATACCGGTGACGCAGGATTTCCCGCTGCCGTCGAAAGCGCCCGGGGGCGGGGCGGTGCATTGATGAACACAGACGCCGCAAACGCCGGCTTTCCATCGGCAAACGGCGGCAATCTTTTTCAGGATGCGCTGCCGCCCGCGCAAGGCGAACACTTCGAGCCGCTGCTGCAACACCGGAACCTCGTCATCGAACGCATCATCAGTTCCGCTGCGACAAAGCCAACCACCTTCGTGCAGGAACAGGATGAATGGGTGCTGCTCGTGCAGGGAACCGCCGTTCTCGATATCGACGGCGCCGCACAGTCGCTCAAGGCCGGCGATTACGTTTTCCTGCCCGCAAAAACACCGCATCGCGTGAAGCAGGTGTCGGCCGGTGCGCTGTGGCTCGCGGTGCATCTGCACCCGGAGCAACCTGCAACTGTTACCCCATAATATTGCAAATTATGGGGTAACCATTATACTTACCCCATAAAATGGGTTTTTATGGGGTAACAATGCCGATCGCGATGTCCACCGGTTTTCGCGAACACGAACTGGCCTTCCGTACCCAGTACGCCGAACTCAAGGAGCGCGCGCGCGCCGCCGGCGCGCTGTTGCCGGGCACGCCGGGTTCGCTCGCCAAACGCAAAGGCACCGGCTATTCCTATTGGTACCGCGTCTACTACTCCGCGCCGGGCAAGGTTCAGGAACAACTGGTGTGCAAGGACGGCGACAGCCCCGCGCTGAACGCCATGCGCGAACAGATCGCCTTCCATGACTGGATGGCGCAACAGGTCACCCACCTGCGCAAACTCGGCTTTCAGGTGGCCGACAAGCAGACGGCGCGCGTGCTGGTCGAACTGCACAATCAAAACGCCTTTGCGGCCGGCCTGATTCTGGTCGGCACGCTGGCCTATATGGCGTGGTTGAATGAACTCGGGATTTCCGCAGTCAGTGCGCGCACCCAGGACATCGACCTCGCGCGCCGGCAAAAACTGAAACTCGCCGCACCGCTGTCGTTCCTCGAAACCATGCAGGCCACCGGCCTGCCGTTTGCCGCGGTACCCGGGTTGCCGTCAAAGGCACCAGCAACCTCGGTCAAATTGCCCGGCGCACAAGGCCTGCGCGTCGATGTGCTCGCGCCCGGCAGCTGCGTAGGCGCCGCCGTCGATGTGCCGGAACTGGCGTGGTCGGCGCAGACCATTCCGCATTTTGACTATCTGCTCGAACACGCCGAGCCCGCGGCGGTGCTGGCGGGAGGACACTGCATTCCGCTGCGCCTGCCGCAGGCGGCCCGCTTCGTCTGGCACAAGCTGTATGCGAGCACACAGCGCAAAGGTTTTGCCGAAAAAGCCGCCAAGGACCAGCAGCAGGCGCTGGTGATCGCCGCGCGACTGGCTGAAACCGAAAGCCACCTGCTGCAGCATGCACTCAAGGATGCACCGACGGCAATGAAGGAACCGATCAAAGCGCTGGCGCGGAACCTGATCGCCGCGGCAACGAAAGCGAATCGCCCCGAGCTGGCGGAGATTCTGCAAGAATGCCTGAGACAGCATTGACCGCCGGCATCTGCCCCGGCCTTGCCTACGACCGCTTCAGTTACGACCTGCCGCGCTCGGTGTTCAACTACGCCGGCCACGGCGGGCTCGGCATGGGCCTCTGCGTCGGCCTCGGCACCAAACTCGGCCGCCCCGACCGCCCGGCGATGAGCATCCAGGGCGACGGCGGTTTCATGTACAGCATTCAGGAACTCAACACCGCGGTGCGTTTCAAAATTCCGCACGTCAGCATTGTGCTCAACAACGGC
>JANXSE010000003.1 GCA_025356695.1 Betaproteobacteria bacterium | reverse complement strand
AGGCTCAGCATCGGTTCCTGGAAGATCATGGCGACGCGGCGGCCGCGCACGTCGCGCATGTCTTTTTCGGATTTGGCGAGCAGGTCGACGCCATCGAGTTCAACTGAACCGCCGACGATCTCGCCGGTTTCGGGCAGCAAGCGCATTACCGACAGCGCCGTCATCGACTTGCCGCACCCTGATTCACCCAGCAGTGCAAAGGTTTCGCCGCGACCGATCTCGATCGACAGGCCCTCGATCGCGCGCACGATTTCCTCGTTGCCGGCCAGCCAGGTCGACAAGCCGCTGATCCTGAGCAAGGGTGCGTTCATGCGACACCCGCCTTCGCCGGTGCCGGCGATTTCATGCTGCGCAGCGAACGCGTGCCGGTGCGCACGCGCGGGTCGAAGGCATCACGCACGGCGTCGGCAAACAGGTTGGCCGCAAGCACGAGCGTCACCATGAAAACAAAGGCCGCCGCCAGAGACCACCACACCATCGGCTCGCGCGCCATCTCCAGCCGCGCGTTGTTGATCATCGTGCCGAAACTGTTCATCGACGGATCGACACCGACGCCGACATACGACAACACCGCCTCGGCCAGCACCAGGCCGCTGAACTCCATCACCACCGAGATCAGCACGATGTGCATGACGTTGGGCAGAATGTGACGACTGATGACGCGATGATGGCGCACGCCGAAGGCATGCGCAGCCTGGATGTATTCGAGTTCTTTGAGCTTCAACGCTTCGCCGCGCAGCAGCCGGCACAGTCCGGTCCAGCTCGTCACGCCGAGGATGATGCAGAGGAACAGCAAACGCAGATCGGCGCGCTGCGCCGCAGTCGGAAACAGGTCGGGATGGGTGTCGATATAGACCTGCATCATCAGCACCGCCGCCGCGATCAGCAAAACGCTCGGGATCGAATTCAGCGTCGTGTAGAGATACTGGATCGCATCGTCGACCCAGCCGCCGAAATAACCCGACGCAATGCCCAGCGCAAGCGCAAATGGCAGCATCACCAGCGTGGTCAGCGTGCCGATCACCAGCGCGGTGCGTACGCTCTTGAGTGTCAGGTAGAGCACGTCCTGCCCGACCTTGTCAGTACCGAGCACGTGATAATTCACCGCCAGCGCCGCTGCCACGCCGCCGGTCAGAAATACCGCCAATACCGTCAGCAGTACCGCACGCCACGGCGCCGGCGTCTCGCCGCGCCAGAGCGCCCCCCAGGTCAGGTGAATATGCTGGCGCTGCGACTGTGCCAGCGTCGCTGCTACAAACAACGCAATGAACAACCAGACCACCGCGCCGGCGGCGGCGCCGACGACGACTGCACGCGCAATACTGGCCGCCGATTCAGCCGCCGGGTCCTTCAATTGCGCGCCGCCTAACTTGAGCCGCGGATAATCGCGCGTCTGGCTACCGTCGGCGCGTTCGATCACTTCCTTGGCGAACAATTCGGTGGCCAGCGGCGCCGAATAGGTTTTTTCACGACGGCTGCGCAAGGGTTCAAGCGCGGCGTCCAGCGCACTTTTCAATTCCGATGCATAGACGACCTTTGATGCCGCCTCGCTGGACGGCAGGCGAGAACGATAATGCAGGGAATCGAGCAGCCCGACCGCGACAAACATCAGCAACACGGTCAATCCCACCATGCCGCTGGCGGAATGGCCGACACGCCGCCACGGTGCGAGCAGATGCTCGCGGCCGCGCACATAGACGACGGTCACCACAACCACCGCCACCAGCAGATAAATCAGCCAGTCGGTCCACAACATGACGATCTGGAACGGCATCAGGACAACCTCACGCGTGGATCGACCAGCGTGTATGAAATATCCGTCAGCAGCAGGCCGGCGATATACAGCAGCGAACCGATGAACACCATCGAGCGCACCACGGCGAAGTCCTGCGAATTGATCGCATCGATGGTGTAACTGCCAAGCCCGGGAATGCCGAAGAACGATTCGGTGATGAGGCCGCCGATGAAGAGGAAGGGGATCGCCACCACCACGCCGGTCAGGATCGGAATCATCGCGTTCTTCAGGACGTGGCGGAACAACACGACGCTTTCCGACAGCCCCTTGGCGCGCGCGGTGCGCACGTAATCCTTGCTGATTTCTTCGAGGAAGAAGGCGCGGTAGAGCCGTGTGCTGCCGCCAAAGCCGGCGACCACGCCGACCGCCGCTGGCAGGAGTACGAAGCGCAGCGCGTCAGTGCCGCCGCTATAGCCGGAAATCGGCACCAGATGCCACAGCTTGGCAATCAGATACTGGCCGCCGATGATGTAGAACATGCTGGAAATCGACATCGCAGCGACACAGATCACCACGCCCCAGAAATCGATATAGGTGGCGCGGAAAAACGCGAAGGCAAGCGCAAAAGTGATGTAGATGAAGAGCCCGACAAGGAAGGCCGGCACCGCTACCGCCAGACTGGGGCCCATGCGCATGCGGATTTCGCGCGCGATATCGCGGCCGTCGTCGGCACGGCCGAAATCGAAGGCGAACATGCGCAGCGATTTCTCGTAGAAGATGGTGTTCGTGACTTTGTCGAGCCCGGGCACCGCAGCGTTGAACAACAACGGTTTGTCGTAGCCGCGCTCCTGCTTCCAGTTGGCAATGGCCTCCGGCGTGACGCGCTTGACGCCGAGTTGCATGCGCGCCATGTCGTCGGGGGTGTTGACGAGGAAAAAGAGGCCGAAGGTGATGACATTTACGCCGATCAGGATCGGAATCGCATAGAGCAACCGGCGGATGATGTAGGCGATCATGTGCGGGCCGTTCCCCGTTCGCGCTTGCGCCAGCTTGCAACCG
>JANXSE010000447.1 GCA_025356695.1 Betaproteobacteria bacterium | reverse complement strand
GTATCGAGCGCGGCGTCGTCGGTTTCGGTTGCGGCCGACGTCTGCAGCTGATCGAGCGAATAGCCAGGCAGCACCTTGTCGGCTTCATCGGTGCCGAACTTGGCGATGAACCACTCGCGCAGGTTGCGGAACAGCGCCGCCACCGTCATATCGTCGTAGTCCATGAAATCGATGACGCCTTTGTCGGCGTCTGCGAACGAGGCGTTCTTGAGGCCCTTGACGGCCGGCGGCTGCGCGCCGAGAAAACCGATGTGGCGCAGATAGAACACGCCGGGCACCGGATTGCTCGGCGCATCGGGCGCGTAAAAGCTCGCGGAGATTTTCTTGAAGCGGCCGGCGCCGACCATTTCGGCAAAGGCGGCGTCCACCTGGTCAGGCGTGGCTTCGAGCGCGTCGCTGAATGTCAGCGCTTTTGCCCATCCGTAAGCGGGGTCATCCGTTTTCGGATGGCCGACGACGAGCGGCGCTTCGTGCTTGGCGGGATCGTAGGCAGTAGCCGTGGCCTGCAGATCGGCGGCGCTGAACTCGTAGGCGCGGCCGTCAGCTGCGACGTGCCGGCCCGGCTTGAAAATTTGGAGTGTCTTCACAGGAGGCGAGATTAATCGCCGTCCTGCTCACGGTATTGTGAAAAATTTCAGAAAATCATTCTGCCGCGAGGTAGGTGTTCAGCGCCTGCATGATGGCCGCTTGCGCCTCGGGTTGCAAGCGGCCGTCTTCGGTTGCCGGCAGATACGGCCGCGCGGGAATCGTGACCTTATGGCCGCGCCCGGCCTTGCCGCCCTGCTGCTGGATGCGCGCGTAAGGCTTCGCCACACCGACGCCGGCGCTGACCGCGTCGAAGAACGGGTGCACCGACGATTTCAACCCGGCCGTGCGTTGCAATATCGGGTGCGCGTTGCCGCGCTGCTTCACCGTTGCCGGCGCCAGCGGCAACCACGACGGCCGGCCTTCGCGTTCGAAGTTCTCCATCGTTTGATCATAGAGCAGCTCGGAGATCTCGCGCATGGCTGGCGTTAGATCGCTCGTGCGTTCGACCAGGCGTCGCAACGCCGCATCGAGCGCGGCGGCGTTGTCCAGTTTGATTTCGATCAGCATGCGGCGTATCCTTTTCATTCCCCGGCACACGGTAATCGCCTGCCGTAACCATTAGCCGCAAGGCTATGTAAGAGGGCTAGCGTAGAGGTGGCGTCTACGCGCCGGGGCCTCTCACCTGTTTTAATGTTTTCCTCGTGCTTGCCAGCTCGCGCTCCGATGTGCGGAACAATGTCACGAGGTAAAGCTCCTTCCCGTCCTGTGTCACTTTCACCACGGCTTGGTACCAGATATCGTCGATCTTCATGTAGACGAGCCGGTTGTCACCCTGGCGAAACACTTCGCCACCGTCAATGATTGCCTGCACGTTGGCGTAATCCGCCCGGCCGATCTCCGAGTGTGCGGCGACTTGCTTCTTCAGCGAGTCCGATGACAGCAATACTGTTTGCGAACTCGCGCCGAGCAGTGTTTTGTCCGGCGGGTTGAGCACGGCAACGGGAAATGCGCCTTGCTCGGCGCCGCCGGCCGCAACGAAGCGCGCGAAGTCCGGCCCGGTCACCATGCCGCCGACGTACTGCCGCGCGAGGTCAAACGCATAGCCGTCGAGATCCGGCTGCCATGCGGCGCGGCCGGGGTTGTAATTCCATCCGAGGTCGTTGCTGCCGGCGCGTTGCATGCCGGCACCTTTATAGTCGGCGATCTGCTCGGTCAAGCCGGTTGTTGGTTCAACCACCCAGCGCTCGCGCAGGTCCTCGCCGGATTCGCGCACGCTCAAACCGCGGTTGTCGATATCGTTCTGCGACAGCGCGCGCACGGTGCAGCGGCAGTTGAAACCGTTCGGCGGATAGAAGTGATCCCAAAATGGATCATCGAAGCGAAACACCAGGCCATTCATCGCCGCGTGCGCGGGCCGCGTTTTTTCGTCCATCACTGCGACGTACTGCCAGAACGGCCGGAATTTCGTGTTCTCCATCATCTGCCGGTACCGGCCGGCCATGTAGGCGGTTTGCAGATTGGTGCGATAGATCGTTTTCAAACGCCACGGGCTGCCGGTCCTGGCGATGCGCGCTTCCATCGTCTGCGGGTCGACCTGCACCTGCGGCCCCCACCAGCCCTTCGCGCGCAGCGACGGTTCGAGGTTCTTGATGAAATCGCGCTCGGTGATCTTACCCTCGATGCCGGCCTGCACCTGGTCGCGAATGTCTTGCAGCACATCCAAGCGCGTCACGCCCGACACGGTGAACGCGCGCGCCTGCGCCTCCTGCCAGAGGTCACTCCAGTTCTGCGTGATCTTGTAGCCCTTCGCCTGAAAATATTCGACCGCGCGCGCGGGCGGCAGGCCGAAGGCGAGCGCTAAGTTAATCGGCTCCGACATCGGCGGCCGCATTGCTCAAGGTTGCGCCGCCCCACAGATCGGCAACGAAGATTGCGCGCGCGAGCAGTTCCTCGAGCGCCGCGGCATCCATCAACGGAAACGTCTGCGCGAGCTTGGTCATGATCGCTGTGTAACTCGCGCCCGATTTAATCAGATCGAGTACCGGCGTCAGCATCGCCGACATCTGCGCCTGCAGCTTTGCATCGGGCAGCGCATTGCCGGCGTTGTCGACGGCGCTTTGCCCGAGCGTTGCAGCTGCGGCCGCTTCTGCGAACGCGGCGTTCAGCTCGCCGAGTGCATTCGCGCCCTGGTTGGCGGCGGGCGGCGGTACCGGCGCGTCTACCCACTCGCCGCCGTAGGTGCTGATGATGTAATTGAGCGTCGGCTTGTAGCCCATCTTGAAGATCGCCGCATCGCGCGTTGCCTGTGCAACCAGGTCTTTTTCTTCCTCGACCTTGCGCCAGAACTTCGGCGGCTTCGCGCCGGGCACGTTGAACTCAGTGATCCACGGCAACAGCGTGGTGTTGAGCGCGCCCGACAACAGATCGGCATCGGCCTTCACCAGCTCGAGCCGCACTTCGTTGTGCACGTTCGCCTGGCTTGAACCGATGCCGGATGACTTCGCGCTGGTGCTCATGGTTTCGCCGAGCACCGCCTCGGAGATCTGGTCGTCCATGTATTTCGCCAGCTTCTCGTACGCGTCGGTTGAGCCGGAGCGCTGCGCCTCAAGGTATTCGATGACCATGCCGTCGGGCACCGTGATGCCGGTATCCTGCGCGATCGCAGCGAGCGCGGCGAGCAAGGTGTCTTTTTCGGTCTTCGTTGCGCCCACCGGATATTTACCGATTGCCGTCGGGCTGCCGAACTTGTCGGCGAACGTCAGCCAGAAGGTGATGTCCTGCCGTTTGAAAAACACCGGCCAGAACAACCGCGTGCCGAGGCCGCGCCCGTAAGGGCTCGCGTCTTTGGCGCCGAAGCTGTGCACGAGAAACTTACGCGGCGGCATTTCGATGCCCTTCATCAGGTCCTCGAACGTCAGCATGCGCAGCTCGTAGCGATCGCCGAACACAAAGCGGCGCTGATCGCGCGCAATCACGCGCTGCGCCACAATCTCGCTGCCGTCGACGCCCCACATGATTTCGCCGACTGCGTAACCCTTCAGCAGCGCGTCGAGCAGATCCACCGAAACCTGATCGATGTTCATGTTCGTCAGTTGCCGCCTGCAGATATCTGCCGCTTTTTTGTCAAGCGGTGCGTCGGTAGCCGGTTGCACTTCCCATTGCCGTGCAATGACGGCGAGCTTGCGCTTCTGCAGAACGGCGAAGGCGTGACAGTCGCGCTCGATTTCATCATAGAGCTTGAGGCCCTTGCCGCTACCGCGCGTGAGCAGCGTATCGTCGCGGTTGGCGAGCAGGCCCATGAAGGCCGGAAAGGTGATGTCGCGCTTGATGCCGGCGACTTCGCCCATCTCCGGTTTGGTCGGTGCGTTGTCAGCGGCGGGCGGCATAGAGTTGATGTCAGTCATGGTTGCCTCGGTTCAAACTCAGTTCAGATAATCGGCGGCGCCGAACGATTGGCGCGGTCGGCCGAGCGATTGAAATTCCATCGGTACCGCTTCGATGCGCGTCGCGGCCCACCCGAGCACACGCGCAATCGCGCGGTCGCCGTGGCGCTGTTCGCCGTCGCTACCTTTGTCGCGGCCTTCGTCCATCGCCGGGTAACCCTTCTTCAGAATCACGCGGCGGTGGTCGGCGATTTCGTCTTCGTCTTTCGGCAGCAGGCAGCTTTGATCTTCGAGCGCGGCTTTATAGGGCGGGAAGTTCGCCGCGTACCACGTCGGCGACGCCATCACGCATTCGATGCGCGCAATGCCGTAACGCTGCAGCGCTGCCTCGGCGAGCTGCTGGCCGTTGCCGCGCGCGTCATACTTGGCGTGGTGAAACAGCGGC